>JAQCGT010000011.1 GCA_027730505.1 Actinomycetota bacterium
CTCGTTCGACTGGTGGCAGTCGATGTTTGCGGAACAACTCATCGAAACGGTGTTGATGGGCTTCGCTGCGTCGCTCATCTCACTCGTCGTGGCCATTCCTACGGGGTTTCTCGCGGCACGCAATGTTGCTCCGGCTCGCTGGATCTATGCGACGGCTCGCTTGTTCATTCTTGGCGTTCGTGCACTGCCTGATCTCATCGTCGCGGTGATCTTCGTCGCGGCGCTCGGTCTTGGTCCCAAGCCCGGGGTACTCGCCCTGGCGATCGGTCTCTACGGTTTTGCGACCAAGTTGTTCGCCGACTCGATCGAAGAGGTCAAGGAGGGGCCGCGCGACGGGATTCGGGCAACCGGTGCTACACGTTTCCAGGAGGCCATTTCGGGTGTACTGCCGCAGGCGATGCCGGCGATCGTCGGGAACTCGCTCTATCTGCTCGATGTCTCGATCCGCTCGTCGACCGTCCTCGGGATCGTTGGAGGTGGCGGCATCGGATTCGCCCTGCTCCAGGGCGCCAAGCTGCTCAAGTGGGATCTGCTCGGCGGATTGCTCATCATCATCTTCTTCATCGTGTACGGCATCGAACTTCTCGCCGGCTGGGTTCGTCGTCGGATCATCTGAGGTCGAGTCGACATGACCGCATCGCTCGCCGAAATCCTGTCGGAGTGTTCTCATACGGCGTGGAGGGCCTACCGCCATGCGATGGGAACGATGAGCCTCGAGGAGCGACGTCGGACGATCGGCGAGGGCGCAGATGGAACCGAGACCTTCCTCCTTGATGTCGTTGTCGAGGAACCGGTGCTCGAGGTGCTTGAACGTCACGGAGTGAATGTCTTGTCCGAGGAGGTCGGATGGATCGATCGTGGTTCCAGCGTCACCGTCGTGATCGACCCAGTGGACGGCACCGCGAATGCCGCCGCCGGCGTTCCAATTGCGGCGTTCGCCGCCGCCGCTGTCGTTGATGAAGTGATCGAGGAGGCCAGGGTCCTCTGGTTCGATACCGGCCGCGAGTGGGCGGTCTCGCGCCGTGACGTTCGGCCATCGACGGTCACCGGCCGAACCGTGCTCGATGGAGCATCGGTATCGCTCCTTCGACCACGAGAGTCCACAGTGGAGGCGTGGTACCGACTTGCCGGGCAGTCATCGCGGGTTCGAGTACTCGGCTCGTCGGTGGTTGAGGCTTGCCTCGTTGCTGACGGTGCGATCGATCTCTTCTGCGATCCGGGCGGCGATGTCCACCGGATTGTTGACATCGCCGCGACGAAGCTGTTGGTGGAGCAGGCAGGAGGCTGCGTGCTTGATCTTCATGCTCGCCCGTTCACCTTCGAGCCTGACCTCGGGCTTCGATGGAGTGGCGTGTTTGCAGCGAGCCCGGAGCTCGCCGACGCTGCGATCGCCTGCATTCTTGGTTGATCGTCGCTGTTCCTCTGCGATCGGTGCACGGGCGTGCGAGAGTATGAGGGTGCGCTGGTCCGGGTCGTTCATCTCCATGGTGCTGTCGCTCGCGTTGACCGTCAGCGCTTGTGGCAATGATGCTGAGCCCAGCTCGGCAGCGGTTGTGACCGAGCCCACATCCGCTGTGGCGACCACAACGACCCCGGCGACGACAGCGGCGCCGGTGGCCACCACGAGTACGACGACGGTGAGCACGACGACCCCGGTGGCGCCAACGTCAACCACCACCGCACTGGAGGAACCGACGACCACCACGACCGCTGCACCGACAACGACGGTGGCACCCGAGGTTGCGGCGCTCTCGCTCCGCCCCGACGGGGTCGGGCGATATCGGTTCGGGTCGGCCATCATCCCGGTGATCGACGCACTCGTGGCTGTGCTCGGCGATCCGATCTCCGATGCCGCCTGGGAGTACCCGACTGAGTTCGGCGAGGGACGGCTCGATGCCTTCGGTGACTTCTCATTTCCCTACGAGTTCGGTCGCCAGACGTGTTTCGCCAACGAGTTCTGTGTTGAGGCCGGTGGCCCCGAATCGTCCGAGATGACGTTCGTCGGATGGACCCAGAGCGAGGGACCTGAGTCCCTCGTCACCACCTTGGGGATCACCATCGGCAGTGTGTGGTCCGACAACGCACGAGTGATGTCCGTCGATGAGGGCGGCTGTCTGTCCTTCGGCACCGGGGCGTCCGGTGGGATCGACCTTCAACTGCAGTCGTCGGGTGCTCTCTTCAGCGCCCCCGATGGCTCGGGTGGATACACCATCGGTGAACCCGAGCCAGCCGATGTGATGGTGGTGGGCCTGTCCGCGGGCGATCTGCGCACGTTCATGTACGGCGACTGCTGATGCCATGAGAATTTCTCTCGATCGAACCGAGGTCGACATCCGGCCCGGTCGGGCCGCACGAGTCACGGTTGAACTGCACAACACTGGCGATTCGGCCGACATGGTCTCGTTGTCGATCGACGTGCCCGGATCGGCGTGGGTGATGACCTCCCAGCCGGTGACTCGCGTGTCGCGGGCGGAGACGGTGTTCGTCATCGCTGAAGTGCAGGTCGGTCACGACGTCGCCGCCGGTGTTCACGACGCCGTGCTCTGGGCGCGGTCGGCCAGCGATCCTGGACGTTCGGTCGCCACCCGTCTGCGACTGACGGTCGATCCGGTGCCCGGCGTCCGTCTGGTGCTCTCACCGTCGGTGCTCGACACCCGATCTGAGTCGTCGACTACCGGAACGGTCACCAATACGGGGAACACCCCTCTGTCGGTTTCGTTGGGAACCCGCGACCCGGCGGGGCAGGTTCGTTGCGAGATCAGCCCGTCGACCCTCACGCTGCCCGTCGGTGGATCGGCGGAGGTTGCGCTCGCCGTGTCGGTGCCACGGCGCACCATCGGGTCGACCACCCGTCGTCTCATTGGCGTCGACGTCTCTGCCACCTCACCCACCGGTGAGATCACGACGGAGGAATACGTCACCGTCAGGCATCGACCGGTGCTCGCCCGTGGCGCCGCTCGCTGGTTGTTCAGCGCGCTGGGGCTGGGTGCCGCTCTGATTGCGGCGTTTGCGTTGTGGTCGTCGGGGGGCGCTGAGCCGTCGAAGACACCGGCGCCCGGCTTCATCGTCGGCGGCGTCGAATCTGCTCCGACCGGCTCGGTGAACGGTGTCGTCGTGGCCACGTCCGACCGAGCCGGGGTGCCGAGGGTGACGATCGAGGGCCTGCGCGATGCCGGCGATGGCACCTTGACCTCGTATGGCAGGGTGGCCAGTGATGCCGAGGGTGCGTTCACCTTCGATGACCTCCCCGGCGGGACGTATCGACTCGCCTTCTCGGCCATCGGGTTCGATGACATTGTCGGTGACCCGTTTGTGGTGGTGCCGGGAACCGATCTCGAACTCGACGATGCATTCGTCGAAGGTCAGCCGGGGAGCGTGACCATGGCGCTCACCGTCGAAGATCCGGCAGTTCTCGGCCCAGGCGGCCTGGTCACTGTCGACGCGGTCTCGGTGACCGACCGGGATGATGTCACGTCATTGAGTGTCGAGCCCGATTCCGAGGGCCGCGTCACGGTCCGACTCGATGACCTCACGTCGCCGTCGGTTCAGCGCGTCACGGTGTCAGCTGCTGGTCACACGGCGCGCGTGGTTGATGTTGTCGTCGGTGCTGGCGCTGATGTGACCGCTCCCGATCTCATCGTGACCGCCGAGGCCGGTGCGATCACCGGTCGGGTGATCGACACCGCTGCGGTGCCGCTCGGTGGCGTCACCGTTCGTGCAACCAGTGGGCCGGTGGTGTTCACCACGACCACCGATGCCGTGACCGGCACTTATGAGATGGCTGGGCTTCGTGCTGCTCGCACCTATGTCGTGCAGTTCTCGGCTGAGGGATATGCGCTGCAGACGCTGGCAGTCGACGTGGGCGCCGGCGAAACCGTCAATGAGGTCAATGGCACCTTGATCGGTTCGTCGGGTTCACTCGCGGGCACGGTGACGACGTCCGACGGAACGCCGATCGGATCCGCTCGGGTCACGGTGCGGGGCGTCGACACGGTGACGACCACCGCCACCCTCACATCGGTTGCCGCCAGCGGAGGACCAGGCTCGTATCGGGTGTCGGGACTGCCGGTGCCGGGCTCGTACACGGTGACCGTGACCGCCGATGGCTTCCGTCCGAGAACCGAGGCGGTGACCTTTGTGGTGGCGAGCGCTGACACGGTGCTCGATGTCGAGTTGGTGCCATCGACGGCATCGTTGACGGGGACCGTGTCGCTCGATGGGGCGGCGGTCGGTGGCGCAGTGGTCCGCCTCGATGACGGCTCGGAGACGCGATCGGTGGTTTCAGCGTCGAGCCCAGCGGGCGCCTACACATTCACCGGGCTGGTTCCCGGGTCGTACACGCTCTCCGCCTCGGTCGAGGGCGGCGGCGAATTCATCCGCTTGGTTCGTGTCTCTGCGGGTGACGCCCTCGACGTCGACCTATCGCTTGAGACAGGGGCGCCTGGCTGATGTACATCGCGCTCCGTCCCACCATGCTCGAGGTCGTCGCCGGTTCGTCGGCCACGATCGAGATCGCCGTGATCGACCCAGCCGGCGGTTCGCTCGACGGACTCTGCCTCGTGGTTGCAGGTGTCGAACCCGCGTGGGTGCGGCGCAGTGATGGTGCCTCGACCGATGCACCGTTGACCGTCGTCGGCGACCGCGCAACTGCGGTTCTCGAGATCGCTGTTCCGGTTGACCACCCGTCAGTCGAACGGCTCGTGGCTATTGGTGTTCGTTCGTCGACGGGCGAGCGAGGCGTCGCGTTCGAGCGACTCCCGATAAGGGTTGTCGAGCGTCCGCCGGTGCGAGTGACCACCGACCCGTCGATCGCTGATGGACGCTCGAGGGTCGAGGTGTCGTTGGTGGTCTCGAGCGAGGCTGCACGTGATCTGGTCGTCATCCCGGTGGGGGACGATTCGGAGGGATCGGTCGACTTCGATTTCGAGCGAGCCCGCCTAGAGGTTCCCGCTGGTGCCGATCGAACGGTGGGTGTGCGGCTGCGTGGAGGTCGACCGATCGTCGGTCGCACACAGCGGCGCACGGTTCAGGTCGGCGTTGACGCGGGTGAGCGAGTGATGGTCGACCTCCCGGTCGTTCACCGGCCGTTGCTGCCGTCATGGCTGCTCGCAGCGGCGACGGCGCTGCTCGCCGTGATGCTGATTGTGGTGTTCACCGCCACCTCATGGCTGTCCGGATCGTCGACGTCCGAGGTGAGTCAGCCTCCAAGCGGTCCGGTTCAGGTGATCGACCTGGAACGACCGGGCGCGGTCGTGTCGGGTCGGGTGACCGACGCTGTCTTGGGTGATCCGGTGGCGGGGCTCGTCGTCGAGTTGTTCTCGATCGTTGATCCCGTCGATCCGGTGGCGGTGAGCGCAACCGACGTTGATGGCCGCTACTCGCTCATCGGCATTGGGCAGGGGTCGTACACATTGCGTGCGGTCGGCGCCGGATTTGTGCCGTCGTGGCTCGGAGACGTCGAACGGTTCGACGAGGCAGCGGCGATCGATGTCGGGTCGGATGATGTCGATGTCGTCGACCTTGTGATCGAGGGCGTTCCCGGTCGGGTGCTCGGACGTCTGTCGGGCACCGATCTCGACGGAGTTGTCGTGCAGGCATCGACGGTGGATGGTGCGTCGGCGGTGCTTTCGGCCGAGGTCTCGCGCGGAACAGGCGGTGTGTTCGAACTGCCAGGTCTCGCCACCCCGGCGCGGCATCGGTTGACGGTGATACGCGGTGATCGCGAGCTCACCGCAGTGGAGGTCGACCTCGGACCGGGCGCCGAGCGGGGCGACGTGACCATCGTGGTGCCGCCCGGTGATGGTGTGATCACGGGCACGGTGACCACCGCTGCTGGACCTCTCGGTGGCGTGGCGGTGACGATCACCGATGGGGCGACCGAGGTGACGACATCGACATTGAGCCTCGGCGCAGTCGGAACGTTCGCAGTTGACGGCCTCGAGCTTCCCGGTCGGTACACGGTGACGGTTGCTCGCGATGGCTTTGCCGTACAGTCGGCGGCGGTCGATCTCACGGCGGCGCAGCCTTCAGCTGAGGTGTTGATCGAGGTGGCACCGGCAACGGGGTCGATCACCGGTCGGGTCGTCGGCCCTGATGGCGCCGGTGTCGGTGGCGTAACCGTGAGAGCCACATCCGATGGATTCGATCTGACGACGGTGTCGGTCGATGGTTCCGACGGCACGGATGCGGGGCGTTTTGTGTTGGGTGGGCTGCCAGCACCTGGCACGTTCACGCTCACCCTCAGCGCTGACGGGTATGTGAGCCGCTCTCAAGAGATCTCCCTCGTCGACGCAAGTGCCGGGCCCGGTGAGGTGACAGCGTCGCTCGTTCCGGCGACGGCGATGGTGTCGGGGGTGGTGACCGGACCGGACGGGAGTGCACTGTCGGGTGCGACGGTGACCTTGTCCGATGGGGTGCGATCAACGACGACCCGCTCGGCTGATGATCCGGCCGGCGTGTACGAGTTTGTCGGTGTTGCGCCCGGGTCGCACACTGTCACCGTTCGAGTCGCCGGTGCGGCGCCGGTGGTGGTGCTCGTGGAGGTGTCAGCCGGCGAGTCGATCTCCTCGGATATCGCCGTCGGAGAGTCGGCGATGGTCACCGGACGAGTGGTGTCGTCGGCGTCGGGCACGCCAGTTGCACCGGTGGTGGGCACAACTGTTCGACTGTTTCCTCTCGCTCGTTTCCCCGGCAGCAACGCCGATGCAGTCGCAACGGTGCTGACTGGCGTCGACGGCTCGTTCACCTTGACCGGCTTCGATACGCCGGGTGACTACGTGGTGGCGGTCGCGTCGCCATCGGCTCCAACCACGGTGGCTGTGTCGGTGACCGTTCGTCCGAGTGCGGGGACGGTGTCGTCTGTCGGCGATCTCGATCTCGCCGGCTAAGTCAGCGCGCCTCGAGGCATAGCGCCTCGTCGGGGCTTTCGATCCAACCGATCCCATCACCGCACACGGCGGGTGACATGCGGACGATGCGTGGCCCTTCGGGATCGAGCCCATCGGGGATCGCAAGGGAGCGAACGATGGCGAGTTTGACTCGATCACCAACATCGATGGGTCGTCCAGCGGCGAGGGTTGCGGCGTCAAGCGCGGTTCGGGTCTGCTTGCCGATAACGCCGTCGACGGTGATGACGACACCGAGGTCGGCGAGGATCTGCTGGGCCTCGCTGATCTCATCAGTGCTCAACGGATCGTCGGAGTATGTGACCGAAGCGGTCACGGTGAGGTCAGCGCCATCGCATGACGACGGGCTCACCAACCCGTCGGCGGCGGTGGTGACGCAGCTTCCGACGTCCCATGTGGTGACAAGTACCGGAGCGAGCGTGGTGGTGGTGATGGGGGTGGTGGTGGTCGTCGGCGCCGCAGTGGTGGTGGTGGTGTCTTCGCTGTTGCGGTCCTGCCACCAGTCGATGCCGCGCGGCACAAACACGAACCCAAGCACGACCAACAGCGACACGGCCATCACGATGCCAGCGATGATGAACAGCTTCTTCGAGCCGCTACCGGCGTCGGCATCGTCGAGGGCGACGTCCTCGCCCCCCGGGGTGGTCTCGGCGCCTTCGGGCACCACCAGCTTGGTGCCGCGCGGGGCCTTGAATCCCTTCGGTAACTGGGCATTGCCGGGCAACTTGATGTTGTTGAGACTCTTGCCGGTGTAGCGACGCGACCGTGATTCGAGCTTGGCGACGGCTGGAACTCGTCGACGTAATTCACGCCTGATCGCGTTGCCGACATTCATCGCCATGTCGAGCAGTCTCGCACAATTCCTACATTGGGGTACAGGGAGCAGGAAGGGCCACGCTGATGCGAGTTCCGCCGTGCTCACCGGACCCGATGACGAGTTGACCGCCGATCCGATCGACGAGCTCACGCACGATTGCCAGCCCGAGCCTCCCGCTGCGTTCGGTGCTGTCGGGCAGAGCGGCTGGGCCAGGACCCTCATCGGTGATGATGATCGTCGGGCTCGATGCGAGCGTGCGCACCGCAATGGTGGTACCGGTCGGGCTGTGTCTGATCGCGTTGGTGATCAGGTTGGTGACGATGCGACGCACAGCACGCCCAGCGGTGTGCGCTGACGGACTCGGACCTAGACCGACATCGAGGGTGTGATCGCCGGCGATCGGTCTGAGCATCTCGACGACGCTGCACACGATTTCGTCGAGGTCGACGTCAGTGGTCGGGTCGGGGCTGCCGGACAACTCCGCAACCAGGTCGTCGAGTTCGTGTGCTGCTCGACGGGCTCCGGCGAGAAGTCGGCCGAGCTCGGGGTTGTCGTTGTCGGCAATGGCGAGGTCGAGATAGCCGGCCAGTGCGTGAAGAGGAGAGCGCAGGTCGTGAACAATCCGCGATCGTTCGCTGTCGTGGGCCGTCTGATCGCCGGACATGGTCACATCCTGTCGGGAAATCACCGTTGTGCTGTTGTTGGAACGGTGTGAATCGAGTGACGGGTCGGTGGCGGTGCCCGACGAGTCTTTCGGACGTGCACAGCCAGTCCCGGCTCCCGCAGGAGCGATCCGTCGGCGCGGTGACCCGTCGCTCGACGACTCGTGTGGGAACGATTATCGCGGTCGCCCTCGGGGCCGGGACGCTGGCAGCTTGTGGTGGAGGCGGCGAGATCCGCGCCGAATCGGGCGAGGTCATCGCTTCCGGCTCGTGGTCGGTATTCGATCTCGAGGTCGGTGACTGCATCGACGACGCCGGCGCCGAAGGAGATATCAGCGAGGTGTTGCTTGTGCCGTGCGCCGATCCGCACACACAAGAGGTCTTCGCTACGGTCGAACACCCTGACGATGCGTACCCGGGAGCATCAGAGGTGGCGCTATGGGCGGACGCGCAATGTCTTGGCGAGTTGCAGTCGTCGCTTGGGCTCACGCTCGCTGACGGTCTCTTTGTGTCGTATTTATTGCCGAGTTTCGACGGGTGGAACAAGAACTCGGACCGCACCGTCGTCTGCGTGCTTGTATTCCCAACGCGTGGATCGGTGAGTGGCTCCTACGTCAGCGGTGATGCTGTCGAGGTAGTTGTGACGACGACCGAGGCGGCGGCCTGATGGGCATCCTCGTGTCGTCTGGGGCGATGATGATGTGCACCTTCGGCGCCGCGCCGAGCACGCTCAACGTGCTCCCGGTCGGCATGGTCAACGCCGGCGGGCCTGCGGCGGCCACCATCATGGACAACAAGCCGATGGTCAACATCGCCCCGTTCGGCGTGTGCATGTCGATGTCGAACCCGCAGGTCGCCGCAGCGACGGCGGCAGCGATGGGCGTGCTCACGCCGATGCCGTGCATCCCGAATATCCCAGCCCCCTGGGTACCTGGTGTGCCAACGGTGATGATTGGCGGCAAGCCGGCATTGAACAACTCATCCAAGGCGATCTGTGCGTTCGGTGGTTCGATCTCTATCTCCGTGCCCGGTCAGTTCACGGTGATGGTGCCATGATCCAACGGTCCGCAAGTGCGCACGTTGCCGGTGAGTTGTCCGTCCGGTGTCCAACGGCTCTATCGGTGCATCTGTCCCTGATGTATGGTTCCTACTCCCACACGAGTTGGAGGTAACCATGCCGAGTTATTTGACCCCAGGCGTCTACATCGAGGAAGTGCCCTCAGGCTCCGCCAGCCTGTCCGCGGGCGCAACCGCCATTGCGGCCTTTGTCGGTTTCACCGAGAAGGCACCGAAGGATGATCCCACCGATCCGGACGGCCTCAAGCCCCGGCTCGTCACAAACTGGGCTCAGTTCGAGTCGCTCTACGGCGGCTTCGTGCCCGGCGCCATGCTGCCGCACTCGGTGTACGGCTGGTTCCTCAACGGAGGGTCGGTTTGCTACATCGTGCGCATTCCGCACAACAAGCCCTCTGAGGAGCCCGGTCAGATGGCGCTCCCCGCTGCCGATCGCGCCATCGGTCAGGTGCTCGAGTTCGAATCGATCGGTCCGGCCGACGGCCTCACCGTGGCTGTAGCCAACGGTCATCCGATCGAGGTTGAGGACGGCGATCCGATCCCGACCTTCGACGTCGAGGTCGTGAAGGACGGCAAGGTCGTCGAGACCTACGAGGGCGTCACCCTGTCGGCCGACAACAACGTGGTCACCGCGACCGCCGAGTCGCAATACGTGAAGGTCGCCACCAAGGTCGACATCACGCCTGACATCGACCTCAACTTGGCCCAGCCCAAGCCTGGCCTCTACCCGATCCAGCCGGCGCCGCGTGAGCCACTCACCGTGAAGGCGGCGAGCTTCGCCGGTTCTGAGACCGCCCGCAATGGCATCAACGGTCTGGTCATTGCCGACGACGTCACCATGGTGCTCGTGCCCGACTTGGTCACCGCTGCCACCAAGGAGGACGGCTCGATCGACCTCGGCATGTGGAAGGCCGTGCAGACCGCGGTCATGAACCACTGCGAAGGCCAGGCCAACCGCATGGCGGTGCTCGATGCGCCCCCAGGAATGTCGGTGCAGCAGATCAAGGAATGGCGGACCGACGTCGCCATGTACGACTCGGCGTTCGCCGCCTTCTACTACCCGTGGATCAAGGTCTCGAACCCGGTCCCCACGAACGGTGACGACGAGATCCTCGTGCCGCCGTCTGGCCATATGGCTGGTCTGTGGGCTCGAGTCGACGACACCCGCGGCGTGTGGAAGGCCCCTGCCAACGAGATCGTGCGCGGCGCGCTCGACGTTGAGATTCCGATCACCAAGGCTGAGCAGGGCTTGCTCAACCCGATCGGTATCAACTGCATCCGTCCCTTCGGAACCCGCGGTATCCGCGTGTGGGGTGCCCGCACCCTCTCATCCGACAGCGACTGGCGCTACATCAACGTGCGGCGTCTGTTCAACATGATCGAGACCGCGATCATGGAGGGCACGCAGTTCGCCGTGTTCGAGCCGAACGATCAGAAGCTCTGGGAGGGTGTCAAGCGCACCGTCGGTGCGTTCCTCCGCGGCCTCTGGCGTGACGGCGCCCTCTTCGGCGCCACCCCGGATCAGGCCTTCTTCGTGAAGTGCGACGCCGAGAACAACCCGCCCGAATCGATCGATGAAGGCAAGTTGATCGTCGAGGTGGGTATCGCGCCGGTGAAGCCGGCCGAATTCGTGATCTTCCGTATCAGCCAGTTGAAGGATTCCTCGGCCTGATCGGCCGAGGGGTTCTTCCCCGAATCCCAATAACAACAACACCGAAGGAGTGACACGTCGTGAGCGATCATGATTTGGAATATCTGGGTTCCCAGTTCGGTCTGGAGATCGATGGTGTCGAGCTTGCTCGCTTCACCGGTATCTCCGGGCTCGGCTACGAGAGTGAGGTCGTGACCTTCCAGGACACGCTCGCCGACGGGAAGATCATCACCCGCAAGCGCCCGGGCCGCATCACCTTCCCGGACATCGTGCTCAAGCGTGGCCTCTCGGCCGACAACGCCCTCGTCGACTGGTACCAGACGGTCGTCAACGGCGCTGTCGAGCGCAAGAGTGGCTCGGTTGTGATCTACGACCAGACCTCGACTGAGATCGGCCGTTGGAACTTCGAGAATGCGTGGATCTCCAAGTGGAGCGCCTCCGACCTCGATGCTGGCTCTGACGACGTCATGATCGAGGAGATCACCATCGCTCACGAGTACATGGAGCGCGCCTGATCCTGACCCGGTAGGGCGGGAACAGAGCACTGTGGAGGTGGGATAACGTGTCAGGCTTGCGCACCGAATTCGAGTTCATTCTCCCGAAGGGTCTCGTCGACGACGACGGGACCCTCCATCGAGAGGGAACGATGCGGCTCGCCACGGCTCGAGATGAGCTCGAACCGTTGCGTGATCCAAAGGTGCGCGATGCCGATGATCCGTATCTCACGATCGTGGTGCTCTCACGGGTGGTCGTGTCGCTCGGGACGAAGTCCAGAGTGACCCCCCGTGATATCGAGTCGCTCTTCGCGGCCGATCTCGCCTATCTCCAGGACTTCTACAGCGTCGTCAACTTCGGTACGGAAGACGAGATCGAGACATTGGTCCGATCCGTCGAGGAGACCCGTTCCGCTGCTGCGCCTCGGCGCCGCGGCGGAACGGAGATCTCCGATCCCGAGCCGAAGCCGGAGGTGCCCGTCGGTGCCACCGGCGCGTTCGATGGCGGTGACGGCGATGACGACGATGAGATTCCGGTCATTACCGCTCCTCGTCGTACACGGATTGAAGAGGTGAAGCGTTCGAATACGAACGCTGACACCGATGCATGAAGCGCTATCCGGAGTCGGCAGTCTGGGACGAGGTGGCGTACCTCGCCTATCACCTCCATTGGCCACTCCCTGACCTGCTCGATCTTGCCCACCGAGATCGAGTCCGATTGATCAACATCGTCGCCGAACTCAACCGGCGTTCGATCGACACATTGCGTTCCGTCTGACATGCCAAGTCTGTCTGCTCTCCTTGGTGGCATTGACCACCTGTTCCAGAACGCAGGTTCGCTGTCGACCTCGTTCCTCTTGGAGGTTGATGGCCTTCCGATCGGGCGGTTCAGCGGAGTCTCCGGACTCCAGATGTCGGTCGAGGTCGAGACGTACGCCGAGGGTGGCGAGAACACCTTCGAGCACAAGTTCCCGGGCCGGGTCACCTGGGACAATCTTGTTTTCAAACGTGGGATCACCCACGACAACAACCTCTTCAACTGGTTCGAACTCTCGGTTGGTCCGGGTTACATCATGACCGGAAGAGTCCCACGGATGACGGCCGGCATCACAATGCTGTCTGGGACCGGAGGCCGTCTTCGCACGTGGATCGTTCAGGATGTTTTCCCGGTCCGATGGAAAGGCCCGGAATTCGATGTTGGCGCCGAGGAGGTCCCGACGGAGGAGTTGGAGGTGGCACACCATGGATTCACATCCATCACCTTCTGATGATGCTCACATCCGTCGGTCGCTGAACCCGTTGCCGCGCCACTTTTCCACACCGATTCGGCGGGTGGGCACGGTCCTGCGATCGTCGCTCGGTTTCGGCAGGATGCTCGGCTCTGGTCTCGGTGCACGAGACGTTGCCTCGTCGCCGGGCGGTCTCGACACGGTCCGGGTTCCCGAGGGCGCGTGGCACCTCCCGCGTCATGAGGAGGTCCAGACCGGTCCCGTCGACACGCAGATGGCTGCGCTACGTGCGGCAATGATGAAGAATCGACCCGCGCGCGTCGTCGAACCCGCTCGTCGTGGCGTACCGATCGTCGCCCGTCGCATGGGCCGCACGATGAAGGGCGAGTCGGTCGGACCGAGTGGTCTAACCAGACAGATTCGACCGGCTGAGTCGGCAATCCCCAGGAACGAGAGCCACGGCGTGGACCGAGCGGCGCAGGGACACGTGACCCTTGAGGACCCGATGGAGGCCTTGCGTCGTGGAATGCAGGCCCGACGAGAGGGAGACACATCGACGCCCTCCCCGGCATCTTCAGCGGCGCCGGGAGCCCCCAGACAGCGTCGTGCGAGCTCTCGTCAGGAGACGGTGAACCGATCAGCGGATCTGACCGCATCGACCCCCCGTCCGAGCCGGCCTACGGGGCGCCAGTCACCTCGTGCCCGCTCGGGCCCTCGGCCGCCGCGATCGGCGTCCGACGGCGAATCGTCATCGGGTGCCGGAGCGACGTCCGACACCGTGTCATCTGTGTCTTCGCCATCCGCCTCCGTTCCATCCCGGTCTCCGGCGAGCGCTGTTGCTCCCACCAGGTCGTTGCCCCGCCGAGTGGCGAGAGCCGTGCCGCTAGCAGGGAGGCGTCGAGGACCCGGTCGATCGGCTTCAATGGAAGCCCGGGTCCCCCATTCCATCGGTGGCGTCTCAGCGGAGTTGTCGGGACTGACGACTGGTACCACGAGCGGGCTTTCAGACGGGCTCCGGGCACCCGGAGTCGTCACGAGCGGCAGCACACTGGGTGTCCGCCCTCATCAACTCGCCCCCGCAGGCGTCGCCCGTCGCGCACTGGCCTTCTCAATGGCGTCACCGTCTCGGTCGTTGAGCGGACCGTCCAGCTCGTTACCCGTTGAATCGGCGCAGTCCGGGCCGTCGCGCAGTGCCGTGTACCGGTCTGAGTCACGCTCGGCTGTGACGAGACTGGCTCACTCGGCGCCTGCCTCGGTGCCCGCGAGTGAGCGGGAATCTGCGGGAGCCCCCGGCGGGTTCATCACGCCGAGTGGCCGTTCTCTGCATCGCTTGATCCAGCGGCGATCCTCCGGTCCCGTCGCAACGTCCGGCCCGGGCCATGAACAGGCAGCACCGACGGTGACGAACTCGGAACCTTTGAGCACGCGATCTGTGGCGCAGTTGTCAGTCGCTTCGACGACGCCAACGGTGATCTCCCGACTCGCCGCTGGGATTGGTTCAGGGTTCACCGAGTCGCGCCCGTCGTCGACACCGTCGGTTCCGCCGGCTTTGACGACGGTCTGGCGCCAGTCCCCAGTCGCAGCGCCCCTCGTCGGTAAGGCGGCCCGTTCGAGGGTGCCGGCGTCGGCCACGAGTCAGGTTCGTCGTCGGGTCGCCGAGAGCGTTTCTTCCTCACAGTTGACCCGATCATTGGCGCGTCGTGTGATGACATCGTCGGGAAGCAGGCAGCCGGGCTCCGTCAGGCCTGGGTTTATCTCGACGAACTCAGTCTCCTCAGGCGTTACTGGATCAAAATCGGCGGCGGTGGTGGTTGATCGCAGTCCTTTTGCCGTGGCCGAAGCCGCCGGTGGTCAGCCGGCGCATTTTGGAGCGGTGGCAGCCCCAATGCCGAGTGTCGTATCCCGCAGGGCACATGCATCGACGACAGGTCCGACACTTCCGTCGGACCCCGTTATGGCCACCACGGTGAGCGGTACGGTCGTCCCGGCGGCAGTGATGGATCGCTCACTGTCGCTGGCCGAGCGGGTTGCTGCGCTCGCTGGGGGCACGTCGGTTGCGGCGGGTTCGGTGACTGAGGGTCTGACCAGCCGTCGATCGGTTGAAGCGGGGCACAGTTCTGCGCCGGTAGGCGCGGAATCGCTCGCTGGCGAGTCCGGTGATGAGGTGCGGTCTCTCGCGCCATCGGCGGCGATGTCTCTGCCGATCGCCGGTCGAGCGATCGTGTCGCGACGTGTGGAGAGTGTGAGTGCCGGTCGGCTCGAGGTGGCCGGTTCTGGGGAGGCCCGTCGAGGCTTCTCGCCTGGTCAGCTGTCGTTGCGTTCGGTCTCGTCCTCGAGTGGACAGGACGTACCGGGGGGAGTCGTCGAACCGGTTCTCCGCTCGCCCGTGAATGACATGCCGGTGGCCCCGGCCAGAGTTGTGTCGCAGCGGTCGAGCAGTCAAGAGGCGCACGGCTCACGAACTGTGAGCGCCTCTCGGTTGGACCCAGAGAGTTCGGCCATTCATGGTGGGTCCACAACTGGTCGATCTGCGCGCGTTGATGCAACCAGGCCTCAGGTCCATCGACGTCTGCGGCCCGCGTCAATGGCGGTGCGAGACGTGCCGGCCCGGCGGGTCACGGTAAGGCCCCCGGCACACGTCATGAGGATGATGGCCAATGGGGGCTCGGGCGCGGTTGCGCCCGCACTCGGCGGCGTGCCCGACTTCGGAGTCCGGTTGGCCGCGGGGACGCCGAGGCCAATACAGAATCTGCTCATGACCGGCACGGTGTCAAACGGTGATGAGGCGGGTGTTACCGCGGGCGTCGCCTCCCCCATGACGGTAGGCCCTGATCATCCGATTCTCGACAGTTCGAAAGTGTTCGCCTCCGCTGTCGCTCGCCGGGCCACGCGCCCGGTGAGACATTCCGACGATGCCCGCACAACGTTGATGAGATCCGCGATCCCAGAGCACGCGACACGGGGTGCAAGCAGCACACTCCCCACCTCTGGGTCACCGCAGCCCTCGTCGGGAAGCTCGCCATATCGTGCTGATGTGCCCGCAGCTGTTCTCGATCGCTCCCGTCCGTTGGCTGAACGAGTCGCTGCCTTGGCTGGACGTGGACCTGCTGCGCAGCAACCCGCCGTTCGACAGCCCCCTGCCACCGCCCAGACGTCGTTAGTCGCTCGCGCGGCAACAGCGACGATGCCGGTCCGTCCAGCGGTGTCGGCGATTGCAGGAGGCCACGCCCGGGGAATGGATAGCTCGACGGTCTCGCGAAGTCAGACGAGCACGGGTGCCACCAGCGCGTCGACCCGGCTCATCCGCTCGGCACGGTCCGACCAGGTTGTTCCTGCTCCTCTGCCCGCTCCTCGCTTACCGATGATCACGCCATCGGCATCACCGACAGCAGCTTCGTCGGTTTCGCAGTCCACCGGTTCGGCTGGCGTGTCACGCTCGTCTCCGGCTGCGATTCGCCGCACTTCCTCCCCGCCAGCAAAAACGTCGTCGTCTAACTTGCGACCGGGCGGTGGGCGAGCGGCCGTTCACGGAGAAACAGATCCAGGTGCCATTCACAAGGGACGGGTCGTTCGATCACAGACAGCGATCCAACGTCGAGCGCTTCGACCGTCGACACCGCATACCGCCATGGTCTCTCGCGCTCAGACAGAGGGGAGCGCAGGTTCCGATTGCTCAGGGGCCGGTGGCAGTGCGTCCGATAACTCCGACATGACCGAACAAGTCCTCGAAGCTCTTGAGGAGAGGATCCTTCGCGCGCTGGAACGGCGTGGCGGAATTCAGCGAGGATGGTTCTGAGATGGGAATGCTCTCCGAGAAGGCGTATCTCTGGGTCGAAGGCAAGGAGAAGATCGAATGCATGTTCAACCCGAGCGAGTTGAGCTTCTCGGTGTCGGCATCCTGGGATGACTGTCAGGCAAAGCCCGGTCAGTCAGCGCCGCAACTCCAGTTCTCCGCCGGGCAGGCTGGCACGATGACGCTCAATCTGTTCTTCGACACAACGAACTCAGGTAAGAGCGTCACGACGACGACGAACAAGATCATCAACTTGACGAAAGTGGACCCGGGTCTCTCCGGTTTCAGCAAGCTCAAGAACAACGGCAGACCGCCAGTGGTCACGTTCCATTGGGGCAGGTTCCGGTCATTCGAATCGGTAGTTACCTCCGTCGAAGTCAACTACGTGCATTTCTCGAAGTGGGGAGACCCGCTCCGTGCCCGCGTCGCCGTCACACTCAAGCAGTTTGCCGACGATTCGGAGTTCCCCGCCCAGAACCCGACATCGGGAACACCGGCGCCACAGCGGTCACATCTGGTACAGCCTGGCGAGACGCTCGATCGGATTGCTTGGAAGCACTACGGGGACGCCACGAAGTGGCGAGCGATCGCCGCTGCGAACCAGGTGCGCGACCCGTTTTCAGTCCGACCTGGCACGATGATCGACATCCCGACGGTGGATACCTGATGGCCGCACCGATTACGCAGGTCCCGGTTGTGAAGGTTGGAGGCTCCCCACTCGCCGCCACGGTGATGGATGATCTCACCGACATGCGAGTCGAATTGTCGGTGCACGCCTCGGGTTCGGCGACGCTCAGGTTCGCAGACGCCGACTTCGCTCACATGGACTCGGGAAAGTTCACGATCGGTGCCGAACTCAACATCTCGATCACCGATGAGAAGAACGCAGTCGGAGAGGTGTTCTCGGGTGAGATCGTTGCAGTCGGGATCGACCAGGCTCCAGGCAGTCGACACCAGTTGCTAGTCGAGGCCTACGACAAGACCCATCGCCTCAGCGGAACCACGACGATCAAGGCCTACCTGAAGCAGTCGCGCGACAAGGTGGTGAAGGAGATCGCCGGTCGGCACGGCCTCAGTCCGAAGGTTGACGCCGCCGGTGGGCCGGAGCCGTACTTACTCCAGACAGGTACCGACTATGCGTTCTTGTGGGAGCTCGCTCGCTCCGTCGGATATGAGTGGTTTGCTGACGGCAAGACTCTGCACTTCCGCAAGCGAGCCTCGGGCGCTGGAGCAACCGTCGCATGGGGCGACGACCTGTTCCGGTTCACCGCTCGCTACAGCGCTGTGGAGGTGGTCAAGAGCGTGACGGTGCAGGGGTGGGATTCAGCTCAACAGAAGGCGTTTAAAGGTGAAGCCAAGGACGTGGCAAGCCCCAAACCCCAACAACTCGGATCTGACGCCAAGTTCGTGAAGGATCAGCACGGCAAAGCCAAGGGCAAATTCGGCAAGCCACTGATCGTTGGATCGACCCACGTTCGCGACGCGAAGGAGGCGGAGGCGTTTGCCGGGTCCATCGGCAACGACCTCGTCGGCGCCGGACTGACGGTACGCGGCGAGGCTCAGGGCAATCCGAAGATCAAGCCGGGAACCATGCTGACGGTCAAGAACGTCGGCACGAGCCTGGCCGGCAAGTATTACCTCACCGAGGTGCAGCACATATTCGGCGCAGGTCGCCCGATGGTGACCCGCTTCGCCGTCACTGGACATCGCGGTTCGACCATCGTCGATGCACTTCGATCGGGCCAGAGCGGTGAGACCTTTGGCAGCGAACCAGTCGTCGGGGTGGTGACCAACACCAAGGACCCTGAGAACCTTGGTCGAGTGAAGGTGGTGTTCCCAACCCTTGGCAAGACAGCCGAGAGCGAGTGGGCCCGCGTTGCCGCCCCCGGTGGCGGCCCCGAGCGAGGTCTCGACTTCCGTCCCGAGGTCGACGACGAAGTGCTCGTCGTGTTCGATAAGGGGGACCTCCGTTCACCGTTCGTGGTGGGTGGGCTCTGGAACGCTAAGGCGAAAGTCCCCGACGCAAAAGCCCTTGAGGACGGCGTGACCGCAAAACGGGTCATCAAGAGCCGTACCGGGCACACCGTCACCCTGTCCGACGGCAAAAAGGGGGCATCCGCCGGTGACAAGACTCGATTTGTCGAGATCGCGCTCGCCGACAAGAAGACTAAGGCAATGATCGGTGAGGCCGGGATTGAGATCGAGGCGGCGAAGGGCAAGTCGTTCACGCTTAAGGCTGGTGATGCGTCGATCACCCTCGATGACAAGGGAATGGTGACGATCAAAGCGAAGGGCCTCACCATCGACTCCCCGGCGGGTGACGTGCAGATCAAGGGCAAGACGGTGCAGGTGAAGGGTGCAACGGGTGTGAAGATCGACGGAGGAACTGCTTTCGAAGCCAAGGGCGCACAGGCCAAATTGACAGGAGCGGCGATGGCGTCGATCAAGGGCGGGATGGTGAAGATCAATTGAGGAGAGAGCGATGAGTGACAATT
Organism: Actinomycetota bacterium; assembly: GCA_027730505.1. GTDB lineage: Bacteria > Actinomycetota > Acidimicrobiia > Acidimicrobiales > Ilumatobacteraceae > Casp-actino5. The sequence continues at coordinate 19,121 of JAQCGT010000011.1, forward strand.
CGGTTCCCTCTTTCGTTGGTCGAGGTATTGCGTTCCCGATGCGGGTTGACTCGTCGGGTTCGATCGCCCTCGCCTCTGGGGTGGCCGACATCGAGAAGTCGATGCGGATCATCATCGGTACTGCCCCTGGTGAGCGTCCGATGCGCCCCGAATTTGGATGCCGCATCTGGGAGTTGCTCTTTGAGCCGATCAACATCAACACGCTGGGTCTGATGGAGACCGTGGTAGAGCAAGCCCTGCAGCGGTGGGAACCACGGGTCGAGATCACCGCTGTGACCGCTGACGCAGTGGATCCGTCGAACGGGGCCGTCGACATCTCGATTGCGTACGTCATCGCCTCGACCAACGAATCACGTAACCTTGTGTATCCCTTCTACACGATTCCTGGCGAAGGGGATGACGAGGACGAGTCATGACGTTGCCCACCCCAAATCTCGACGATCGCAAATTCCAGGATCTCGTCGACGAGGCGAAGCGGATGATCCCATCGCTCTGCCCGGAGTGGACCAACCACAACCTCTCCGACCCGGGCGTCGCTCTCATCGAAATCTTCGCCTGGATGTCAGAACAGGTGCTCTACCGCCTCAATCAGGTGCCCGAGCGCATGTATGTCGACTTCTTGAACCTCGTCGGGGTCAAGCCATTTCCAGCGTCGGCGGCGACGGCTCGGATCACGTTCTGGTTGTCGGCCGTGCCCGAGGAAGCGGTTGTCGTTCCGGCAGGCACCGAGGTCACGACCGAGGACGACGGTGTGGTGTTCACCACCCTCACCGACCTCCGTATCGAGCAGTCGCCACTCACATCGGCGCTGACCGCCACACCCGAAGAGGTTTTCGGTGACGTGACGGCGGAGCTCTCGTATGACCGCGACACCGTCACGTGCTTCCCGTCAGTGCCGGTACGGCCTGGAGATGCTTTCCACCTCGGATTCGAGAAGTCGCTCGCTGGTCAGCTGATCGAGATGACGGTCACCACCGCCGAGCGAGGGATCGGCGTCGATCCGGCTGATCCTCCGCTCGTGTGGGAGGCGTGGACTGGCGAAGCGTGGGCCCCGTGCTCGATCGTGGCCGACACCACCGGAGGCCTCAACCGTGACGGCGTTGTTCGCATGGTGCTGCCGAGTGCCCACGAACCGCTCACGCAGTCCGGACAGCGCCGTCACTGGATGCGGGTGCGACTTCTCGAACCCCGCCCCGATCAGGCCGGCTATCGCTCGTCACCCACACTGGCCGATCTCTCGGTGGTGTCTCTCGGTGGATCGGTGACGGCCGAGCATGCCAACACCGTCGAGCAGGAATTCGTCGGACGATCGATCGGTGAGCCGGGCCAGAGGTTCCCTCTCGCGAATCGTCCTGTCCTGCTGCGCCGTCCTGGTGAACACGTGGTGGTTTCACATGAGGGTCGCCACATCATTTACAGCGAGGTTTCCGACTTCTCGCACTCGGGGCCCGACGACCATCACGTGGTGTGGGACGCCGCTGCTGGCGTGCTCGAGTTTGGACCATCCATCCGCTACCCCGACGGCAGCACGGTGCAGCACGGCACTATTCCTCCCTTCGGTGCTGAGATCATGGTTCCTCGTTATCGCTGGGGCGGTGGTGCCGCCGGCAACGTCGGAGCCGGGACGTTGACGAGCATGCGTAACTCAGTTCCGTATGTGGACCGGGTGGCGAATCTCGAGGCTGCCCGCGGCGGTGTCGATGCTGAATCGGTCGATGAGGTGCGCAGGCGCGGCCCGGCAAGTCTGCGTTCGGGTCAGCGCGCTGTCACCGTCCACGACTTCGAGCAGTTGACCCTCGAATCGAGCCCTCAAGTCGCCCGTGCTCTGTGCCTTCCTCCTGAGGAGACCTGGGGTCCGGTGCGGGTGTTGGTGGTGCCGCGTGTTGATCTTGCACCCGACACGGTGGTGATCGACGACTTCGCTCTCTCGGAAGGTCTCTTCGACACCATCCGTAATCATCTTGAGGCGCGACGCACCCTCGGTTCGGTCGTGCGAGTGACGACGCCGTTCTACCAGGGCGTATCGGTGGTCACTCGTGTGCGTGCCGCCACCGGGCGCTCAACATCCCTCGTTCGCCAACGGGTACTCGACGCGTTGAACAGGTACCTCTCGCCCGTTGTTGGTGGTCCAACCGGTCGTGGCTGGCCCTTCGACGTCGGACTGTCCTCGACAGCGCTGGCTGCGATGATTGGCGAGATCGACGGTGTTGGCGGCATAGACGAGATCGCTCTTTTCGAAGTCGACCTGCGCAATGACCGTCGACTCGGCGACTCAAGCGAGTTCGTTGCCCTCGACGAGGGTTCGCTGTTCCTCGGGCGTCGACACCAGGTGGTCGTGAGGTGAGCGCGCTCGTCCCCGTCGAGAGCACCTATCCCAAGGGCTGGCTCACTGGTCAACTCCCGATGGGGGTGCGCGAGGACGACTTCATGGTGCGTTTCGCCACCATCTTCGAGCGTGTCGCCGAGACGATTCGGGCAGGTGCTGACAATGTTGAATACGTCGGTGATGCGGCGGTAACCCCGCTTCCGGTGCTCGCCTATCTCGGACGTTGGATGGGTGTCGATTTGGTCGATGGTCGGCTAGGTCCCGAGCACCAGCGTGAGATCGCCTACACACTTGGTAGGACGTTGACCCGTCGCGGCACGGCCGGAGCGTTGCGCGAACTGCTTGAGGCGCTGACGGGAGGCTACGTGTCGGTGATCGACTCCGGAGCCGTGATTGCCGATGGGCCGGTCCCGACCTACCGCCCTGTTGAGGTACACGTTCAGCAGTCCGGTCACCTGCGACGGCACGAGATCGAGTCGATCGTTCGCGACGAGGTGCCCGCACACATCCCGGTCGTGGTGCATGTCTTGAGCGAAGGTGGGACGTCATGACCGGTTCGCTCGACGAGCGTCACGATGACGACGACCTCGTGATCGTCCCATTGAACGACGACGACGCATTGGACCTGTTCGACGAGGAGACCGAGGACCCATTTGCGACCGCCGAGGTTCCTGCGGTGTTGGGCGCTGAGATCACAATCGCTGAGGACGACACCGCTGTTATCGACTCAGATCCGACGATGCCCGAGCGGATCGGTTCGGGAGCACTCATCTCGGCGGGCGGCGAGTCGGCGGTGCACGTCGGCGCTGACGGGCCCGGTCACGAGGTCGTGGTCGAGTGCCCCGGCTGCGGCACCATCTGCGAGGGCGTCGATCCTCGCCCGACGGCGGCATGGTTCTGCCCGACCTGCGACTACCCACTCTTCCTCGCAGCACCGGCTCCGCCAGCGGTCGCTGCGAACTCCGGACTTGCACGTCGACGCCTACCTGGCACCGACGGTCGAGAAGTCGTAGCGTCCGAACCGTGCTGGGCCTGCGGTGAGCGCAATCCGATCGGAACGCTGTCGTGTGTGCGTTGCAACTCGCAACTCGTTCGGCCCGCTCCGCCGGCTCTGCTCGAACCGGAGAGTCAACCTGCTGAGACGCAGGCGGTGCCCCTTGTGTTCGTGGCGCGCCGCTGGGCACTCGTCCTTGGTGGGGCATTCGGTGGTGCTGTCCTAACCGTGATAATCACGTTGCTGGTGACTTGAGGGACCGGGCGCCGTGATCGATGCTCTCGACCGCTCTCTCGAGTCGTTCCTGCGCCGTGTTGTGCCGCTCGAAACGTCGCAGGTCGATGTGGTCTTTGGCGCACCCGACAAGGACTGGAGCGCGCAGCGAGCGAGACCGGCCGTGGGTATGTTCCTCCATTCGATCGCTCCGGCGCCGTCTCGGGCGGCCGCCGGTGTACGAACCATACGAACAGGCACTGAGATCGAGCGGGCCCGCGATTTGCCCATCATGGCGTTGCGGTACCTCATCACCGTGTGGGTTGCTGATGCTTCCGATGAGCATCGACTCCTCGGCCAAGTGCTTCGGAGCCTCGCCTTGCACAACTCACTTCCTGAGCGAGATCGAGAACCCGAATTGCGCGATCTCGGCGGCAACATCACGCTCTCCCTGATCGGTGAGGCGGAGCGCACCGTGTTTGAGATGTGGACGGCTCTCGGTGTGTCCCCGAGAGCAGCGATCGATCTCACCGTGTACATGCCGGCCGGCGCTCCTTCGGTGAGCGAGACTGCCGAACCTCCGAAGCGTCTCGAGCTCGGTACATCCGACCAGAACGAACCCGGTCGCCGCTCATCGCGCGGCTGGTTGGCGGGTCGGATCGATCCGGCGAATGCAGGGCGTCGCATCGTCGGTCGTCGCGGCAGTGCAACCGTCGAAGAGTCGGGTTACTTCGCGGTGGAAGGTGACTCGATCGACGAGCTGCGACTCGCGTCAGACGATAATCCCGACGGCGATCCGGTCGTGCCGTACACGCCGAATCCTGAGGACTCCGATGGCCATCGACCCGGCGACGGATGAACGGGGTCTTCGCGCCGATCTGCTGACCGATTCGGTCGTGGCGGCACCGGGCGCGCTGGTGGCGGTCGAACTGCAGGTGTTGAATTCCACGCCGGTCATCGAGCAGGTGCAGGTCAATGTGCTCGGCATCGACGTGGTCGAGGCCTATTCCGATCCGACGACGTTGACGCTCTTCCCAGACGAGAGCGCACGGTTGATGCTTCATCTGCGCTTCCGCAATCAACTGGGTTCGGGTGAACACACGGCGCTCATCCAGGTGGTCGGTTCCTCGACCGGGGCGGTGTCGGAGAATGAACTTGCGGTTCACGTGCCGCCGGTGCCCGGCGTTGCCGTGTCGCTTGATCCCCCCCTGTTGCGCGGTGGTGGCAAGGGCGCGTTCACGATGACGGTTGCCAACACTGGCAACACGATCCTGACTCTCTTGATCCGCGCGACAGACGCTGATCAGCAACTGAAACTGGCCGTCGACACACCGACGGTCCGGCTCGGACCCGGGGAGACCGGAACGGCCAAGATCTCGGCTAGGCATCGTCGGCCCCTCAAAGGGGATCCGGTCGAGCATGTACTCACCGTCACCGCCGAACAGGGTGACGTCACGGCGGTTGGCACGTCGCGCCTCGTTCAAAAGCCGATCATCACGCCGGGCATTGTCACGATTTTCACTCTGATGCTGATCCTCGGGCTATGGGCCGTCGCGATGTTCTTCGGGGTTCGTTCTGCGCTCGCCGGCCCACCGCCGACGAAGACCGTGCCCGAGTCCTGGGCCGAGGGAATCGGCATTGATCAGTTTGACGCAATCGCCGTGGGTGGTTCGGTGACGGGGAAGGTCTCGGCGGCCTCGACGGCGTTTCCACTACCGAGGATCACCGTGGAGGCGTTCGATCCCGATGGCTTGTTGGTTACTGCGGCGGCTACCGACGAAGAGGGGACATACACCTTGGGTGGGTTGCTCCCGCTCGATTACTCACTCCGTTTCCGGGGCACCGGAATCGACGAGCTCTGGTACCCAGACGCTCCCTCGCAGAGTGGAGCGGAGAGTGTGTTCGTGGCACCGGATGACGTCACGCCCGATATCGACGTGGTCGTGTCGGGTGCGCCGGCGACCGTCTCGGGTCGAGTCATTGCCGGTGATGACGAACCAATCGACGTCACGGTGACGGCCACGGCAGTCGACTTACTCGATCCGGTCGACCCGGTGACGGTGACGGCGGCAGCTGATGGGTCGTGGTCGATCCCAGGATTGGTCTCTCCGGCCACGTATCGGATCGCCGCTTCGGCGGCAGGCTACGACACCGTCGAGAGCACTCAAGTTGTCGGCCCGGGGGAGAGCCTGGTGGTCAATACCGTGCGGCTCCCAGCAGCGGCCGGGACGATCGGAGGTGTGGTCGTCGATGCGGATGGGAACGCGCTCGGAGCGGTGGAGGTGATGGTGCAGCGCGGTGACTTGGTGTCGGGCACGGTCACCCCGACCGCTGGTGTGATCGGCTCGTTCAGGGTGGTCGATCTGCCCACGCCGGCGACGTATCTCGTCACCTTCGCAGCTGACGGATATTCGAGCGAGACGGTGGCCGTGCGGCTCGGACCGGGCTCATCGGTTGGTGACCTCAATGTGACCATGACCCCGGCGTTCGGCACGGTCGTCGGCACCGTCACGATGTCATCCGGCAACCTTCTCGGTGGTGCTGCGGTCACCGTCGCCGGTAATGGGATCGAAGTGGTCACCTCGACGTTCACGTCCGGTGAGATCGGTGGTTATCGCGTCGGCGAGTTGCCGATGCCGGGCACCTACACGGTGACGGTCGAGTTCGACGGCTACGGACGCGAGACGCTGCAAGTCACCGTCAACCGTGGCGCCCCGGTGGCGACTGGCAATGTGAGCCTGACTCCGAACCTCGGTCGGGTCTCGGGCCGAGTGACCGACTCCGACACGGGTGACTCCATCGGCGCAGCTGTGGTCACGATCTCTGATGGTTCGCTTTCGCGAGAGACCACCACGGCATCGGCCCCGCTCGATGCGCGCGGCCGGTTCAGCATGGAGTCTCTCGAACCGGGCTGGTACACGGTCACGGTGAGCGTTCCGGGATATGACGACCGGACGGTGCTGACCGAGGTGACGGCTGGCCGTCTGGTCAACCTGCCGATCGCGCTTACGGCGGTGCCGTCATGAACCAGCCCACCACCTCGGGCGATCCGCGCTCGAACGTCGGCGATCGTCGGATGCGAGTCGACCTGACCCCGTCCGTCGTCCATCTCCAACCGGGCGACATCGCCGAGGTGACCGTCGAAGTGACGAACACCTCCGACACGATCCGCATGTTCCAAGTGGATGTGTTGGGCGTCGATCCGTCGTACGTGACGATCTCGGTGCCGATCTTGCAGCTCTTCCCCGACGAGCGCGGCTCTACGTCGGTGCTCGTCATGTTGCCGGCGTCGTACCCCGCTGGTCGCCATCGCCTGGGCGTGCAGGTGTCAGAACCCGGCGTGACGGCGATGGCCGACCTCGTCGCCGAGTTCGACGTCCTGGCGCCTTCGGTCCCCGAGGTTGCGGTGTCGGCGGATCCGTCATCGTCCACCGGAGGCTCTGCGACCACGTTCATCGCCACGGTGGTCAATACCGGCAACACGGCGATCGAGGCCGGCGTGTCGGTCAGCGACGCGGAACAGCTTGTGACCGCTGAATACAGCCCGCCCTCGGTGAGCTTGCAGCCCGGGGCGCGTGGGGCGATTCAGATTGATGTGACGGGCCCGCGGCCGTGGTTCGGCATGCCGGTGGTGCGCACAGTCGAGGTGACGGCGCATACCCCACCGGTACTGCCGAAGCTCCCGGACGTTCCCGATGCGCATGCGATCACCGCAGTCGCATTCGTGCAGCGTCCTCGCTTCAGTCGTCGTGCGGTGGCGATCGCCGGGCTGTTGCTCGCCGTCACCATGTTCGCGTTGGTGATCAATGCTTCGTTCGCGAGCGTCGCTGACCTCTCGCGTCAGAACGAGGAGTTGTTGAAGCAGAGTCTCGGGGCTGATCAGCCCTTGGCGACTCGGCCACTGCCGGGGAGCATTGGTGGTCGGATCACCTCGACTACCGGTGGTGGGATCGATGGTGCGACGGTCGAGGTCTACGAAGAGGCGACGAGCGCCGTGGTGCCCGTGGCGTCGACGGTGACCGACGCTGACGGCTTCTACACATTCGGATCGCTTGGTATCGGTATCTATCGAGTGCGAGTGACGGCGGCTGGCTTCGGTGAGGTTTGGTACCCGACATCGGCATCGATCACCGACGCGTTCGCCATCGACCTCGGGGCGGGGTCGGAGTCCGATGAGGTGGACGTCGCGCTCACCGGTCAGCCCGGGGCGGTGGCCGGCACCGTGTTCGGCGAGGACGTGAGCGGAGCGATCGTCACGGTACAGATCCCTGGCGATGCGATCGCTGGCAGTGATATTCCTGCGCCACCGACGATCGTTGCGACGGTTGAGCTTGACGCCACCGGGGCGTTCTCGCTTGAGAACCTCCCGACTCCGTCGGCGTATGAGCTCGTCGTGTCGAAGGCCGGCTATGCCACCGAGACCCGAACGCTCAACGTCGGGCCCGGGGAGGGTCAACGTGGGCTCGAGGTGTTGCTCCGTCGTGGTGACGGACGAATCACCGGCACGGTGGTCGACGCGAATGGTGTCCCGATTCCAGGTGTGGACGTGGTGGCGAGTGACGGCCTGGCGTCGGTGTCGACGCGAACCTTGAGCGGCGATGGTGCGGGCACCTTCGAGATACGAGATCTGACGACACCGGCTACCTTTGCCCTCTCGGCAGAACCATCTGGCTACGAGTCGCAGTCGATCACGGTCAACCTCGGTCTCGGTCAGCGCATCGACGATCTCCGATTGGTTTTGAACGCCTCGACGGGCTCGATCGCGGGCCTAGTTACCGACGCTCCGGGCAAGCCGCTCGGCGGGGTCGTGGTGCGAGCCGTCGGCAGCGAGGGCGAAGTGTTCACCCGCACGTTGAGCATCGGCTCGGTAGGCACCTGGTACCTCAGTGGCCTCCCGGTTCCTGCTGCGTACACGGTCACCTTCGAAGGTGATGGCCTTCAGACCCAGGCGGTGTCGGTCGATCTGCCGGCAGGTGCCGGGGCTGACTTGCGTGGTCTCGATGTGACGCTCACTCCGTCGACGGCGTCGGTGCTCGGCGATGTGATCGAGACCGGGGGAGATCCGATTGGCGGGGTGGCGATCACGCTCGCGTCGTCGAGTCTCACGAAACAGACGTTGACCGCTGATGAGCCAGCGGGTGAGTTCCATTTCGCTTCACTGCCTCCAGGTTCCTACACGTTGTCATTCTCCCGGGTGGGTTCAAGCCCGCAGACAATCCTCGTCGACCTGACCGCCGGCCAGACGTTGAGTCTCGCCACAGTCGAACTCGAGGCGCAGGCCCGCTTCGTCGGCGTGGTGGAACGAGCCGGTGTTCCAGCAGCCGACGTAGGCGTTCAGGCCTACAAGTTGAGCGAGTACCCGTCGACCGCCTCCGCGACGGTGATCTCGCAGGCCGACGGATCGTTTGAGATCGTGGGCATTGACGCTCCAGAGACCTACGTGATCGAGTTCCGTGTGCCGGCCGGCGGCCAGGTTGCCGGATCGCAGACGGTGTTCCTGCCGGCGGGCCGCACGATCGACATCGGGACGGTGCCGTTGTGATGCCGGCGTTGTGGCCCATTTGTTCGTTCGTTGTTGGAGGACTCCTACGTTCCGTGGCGGTGCTGCCATGAGGATGACGCTCCAGCCGGATCTGGCTGAACTCGCTCCGGGTGACGAGGTCGAATTCCACGTCGCCATGGCGAACGACGGCTCGGATCCGGTCGAGGTCGAACTCGAGCTGCAGGGCCTCGATACCGACTTGTGGGCGCTGAGCAATCCGATTCCGGTGATCGATGCCGGCACCGTTGGTCGAACCACCATCAGGGTGCGTATGCCTGACGACGCAACACCGGGCGAGCGGCGCATCTCGGTGAGCATCCGTGACGCGTCGGGGTCGGTGGGGGCGTCAGCCGCTGCCGCCCTGCGTGTCGGTTCGAATGATGTCGTCGCCATCGAGACCGATCCCGCGTCGGTGTCGGGCCGAAAAGGGGCGCGTCTCGACACCATCGTCCGCAACCGTGGTGATGACTCGTTGCGGTTGCGCGTCGCCGGACACTCCGATGGTGCCACCGTCGAGATCAGGCCAGCCGAGTTCGATCTCCCCTCTGGTAAGGGTGCCCGTCTCAAGGCCAAGATCACCCCGACCTCCCGGGCGTGGTTCCGCGAACGGCGCCATGGTGTGGTGCTCGATGTGCGCGGAGGGACGATCCCAGCGACCACGTCGGCGATCTATGTGCAGAAGCCGACGGTGCCACCGGTGTTCCTACGGGCGCTGGCGGTGCTGCTGGCACTCGCCGTGTGGGCAGGGGCGACGCTGGTGCTCTTCCAACGTATGTCGTCCACACCTGAAGAGGTGGCCACCGGCGAGGTCACCGATGTGGTCGACGGTGACACCACGCCGCCCGATGTGCTTCTTGCCGGTGACGTCGAAGAGGAAGACGAGGGTGTTGCGCCGCCGGTGGTGGTTGCCGGCACGATCGACGGCCCGCGCGAGCTCGCTGGCACCAGGGTGTTGATCGAACGGGTGAGCTTCGGTGATGAGGGCACAACCGACGGTTCCACGGGCAAGGTCGCGGCACTCACCCCGGTTGCGCTCACCTCGGGCACTGTGCTCGACAAGGTTGAGACAGCCACCGACGAGAAGGGCCGATTCCGGGTGGCGTCAGGCCTGATCATCGGTGCGTTCTACCGCGTGACGGCTGCTCGGTCGGGTTTCGATCTGCGCAGTCAGGTGGTGCGCACGAGCGAGGACGCCCCCGAGATCGAACTCGCCATGACGCTGGTGCCGGGCCAGGGCGCGATGACCGGTCGAGTGGTCGACGGCGACGGCAATCCGGTCGGTGGAGCGAACATCGTCGCCACCCAGGGTGCGGTCACCTATCGAACGACGACAGCATCGACCGGCGACGCGATCGGCACTTGGACCATCGATGGACTGGCGACACCGTTTACCTACCTGGTCACGGTCGCGTCTGCGGGGTTCGCTAGCCAGCAGTTGACTGTCGAAGTTGACGGCGGTGCTTCGGTGTCCGGCGTCGATGCGACCGTGATCCGTGATCGAGGCACGATTCGCGGCCGCATCACGTATCGGGACTCTGGCGTCGGTGCCGTGACGGTTGCGCTCGACGGTGAGGTGTCGCGCACCACCACCACCCTCACGACTGGCGACCTCACCGGGTCGTTTGACTTCCCGAACTTGCCATATGGGACGTACTTGCTCACCTTCACCGCCCCCGGTTGGCTTGAGTCCAGCCGTGAGGTGACCGTCGCAGCCGGTGATGTTCCGATCGATGTGAAAGACCTGTTGCCGTCCACGGCGGTGATCCAAGGCGTGGTCGCCCAGCAGGTGGAGGCCGGCGGCTGTGACTACCCGGACCCGACGCAGGATGCTGGCGCGGTTGATGTTGGTTCATGCGGCGGTGTCGGTGTGACGGTGACCGGTGAGAACGGCACCTGGAGCACGACGACAGCGACGGGTGACGGTTCATTCCGCCTGTCGGGTATCCCGGCTGGTGAGTACACAGTCGAATTCGCCCGATATGGCTACCTGCCCGAGTTCTACCGGGTGGTGGTCGGCGCCGGCGACGTGCTCACCCTCCCCGATGACGCCACGTACGACGTCGAGATGGCGGCATATGTCGGTCCACGCAACCGCATACTCGAGCCACTCGACACCGAGAGCGTTCAGATGCGACTCGTGCCGACGATACCCCTCGACGCTGCCGAGGTGACCGCAACGGTTCGTGATGTCACCGCGATCGACACCGACTTCGACCAGTTGCTTGACACCGAAGGTGGCCGCTATTTCACGGACTGGACCGACGGTTGTCGTGGCGACCGGGTCGACGTGACGGTGATCGGGCAGCCCGAGGTGGTGTGCCTGCTGGAGCCCGGTGGCGGGTTCTCGCTGCTCGGTGTCGCCCCCGGTGCTGCCGAGATCGTGGTGAACGCTCCGGGCTTTGGCACGTCTACCTCAACGATTCAGGTGTCCCCCGAGGGCGAGACCCAGATGGGGTTGATCGCTCTCACGCCCTTGGCGAGCCTCGTGTTGAACGTTACGGGCACCGGTGATGTGCCCGTTGATGGCGCAACCGTGTTCGTATCACCGACCGACCCGGATACGCCGTTGTTCAAAGGCGCGGCTGCAGTGCGCGACTGCACGGTGACGAGAGCGGACGCGAACGACATCTGGCAGGAACGATCGACGATCCCAGATGGGCACGATTCGATGAAGGGTGTGTGCGCCGATGCTGACTCGGCGGGTGACATCTCGTTCGCTCGCGGTCTCGGCACCGGCTCGTTCGAGGTGATCCTTCCCGTGAACGGCAGCGATCCGACCGATCCGGTGGCGCTCGCCGGACCAGTGCCACTCGATCACCGGCAGTTGACACGGGCCATCGATGTGCAAGTGGGTGAGAGTGCTCGTCTCGATTTGCGACTGCGTCGATATGCCTCGATCGTCGGCAGCATTCAGGTGCCCGATACGAGCGGCACGGGCTACACGAACCTCAGGACCATCGAAGGCCTTGAGGGCTCCGGTGATGGCGAGGGCTTCCCGTACACATTCGTTGATGACAGCGATGGCAACCCGCGCGGTGTTCGGTTCTGCGAGATGTATCTGACCGATGACGATGACATTCCGACAGGGAGTTCGGCAGGGGAGTGCCGGCCGTATGACCTGTCATATGTGACACCTCGGTTCAGCTTCGGAACCGATGCGGGGTTGACCGCAGGCAGTTTCCGCATTGACCGGATCCCGCCGAATGAAGGCGCTGTGCTGCGCGACTACCTCATCAGCATCGCCACCGATGATGGTGATTTCGAGCGCTCCCCGGCAGGCGCCGGCGGTATCGAGGGCCTGGCGTTCGGCGAGGACCGCACGTTGAGCGCCGTTGCGTCACCGAGACCATCGTCGATCACGGTCCACGTGGTCTGGGATGACGGTTCGGGAACGAGACAACCCGTGCCGGGAGCACTGATTCGGGTGACCGGCACCGCCGGCTACCGAACCATCGACGTTGCGCCGTTCCGTGAAGAGATCGTGCTCACCTGTCCAGCGGTCGACTGTGTTGATGGCGGTGCGAGCGACGACGGCTTCGAGTACTCGCTCTCACCCACTCGTACCGCAAGGACCGATGATGGGTTGTTCGCATCGCTCGACGATCCGGACACAGCTGGAACCGATGAGAACAGTTTCACCGTCGGCGGTGTCTACCGACTCGGCACGCTCACCTACGAGGCGTCGGCTCCGGGCTTCGACTTCACGAGCGATGATGGGCTGTTGTCTGCGTCGAAGATTGACAGCGGTGGATACCAGTTGGAACTTCTGCCGTCTGCTCGGCGGGTCGACGGGGAGTTGACGTTCAGCCCGAGTTCGCCCGGCGATGAGGTGATCGAAGCGATTACCGCCACGCTCACACCGTCGACCGGTGGCGCAAGCATCGTCACCTCAGTGACCGCTGACGGCAGTGGTGTCGGCAAGTTCTCGTTCACCAGTGTTCGGCCCGGGTCGTACACCTTGCGAGTGAGTGGATCGGGGGTGTTCACCTCGACGACGTCAGTGTCGATCGAGCCGAGCGATGACGACGCGAAGGACTTGGACCCCATCACGCTGAATCGAACCGTTTCACTTGACGTGATTCTGGAGGAGTGCAAACCGGGAAAGACGTGCGCGTCGTCGGATGATCGTGAGGTCGTGCCGGGGGCGACGATCCGCCTCTACTCATCGACGGACAGCGAGACGACGTGGAACCTGGTGGGCTCTGCGACGAGTTGTAGCGATGTGAACGCCGACGGTTGTGAGGGTCTCGGCATCGCTACCTTCACGGATCTTGTGGCCTCGAGTGGCACCTCGTACAAGGTGTCGGTTCCGCTGCTACCGAAGTCCGGCTATCGCCGGGTGACCACCGAGACCGTGATCGGTGCCCTCAGCTCTGATAACACGGTCGAGCGGGTCGAGGTCGAACAGTTCGCCTCGATCACGGGTTCCGTGCGCGGCAAGGTGACGGCAACCGACTCTGACTCAGCAGCCGCCCGCCTCGCCGGTGTAACTGTCGAGTTGAAGAACAGCAATGGAGTGACGATCGCGACCGCCACCACCGATGGATCTGGTGTGTTCACCTTCCCAGCGACCGAGCGCATTCCTGACGCCTCGACCTACACGCTCGACGTCGATCAATCAGCAGGTGTGGCAGCGGACTACCAGGACTTGGCCACTCCGGTAGCGGTTGGCGCGGTCGCCGGGCCGGCGGTCCGCGATCTCGGCTCGACGGCCGTCGTGTTGATTGCTGAGAAAGTGACCGTCTCGGGTGTGGTGACCGACCCGACGGAGACCGACATCAACGGTGATCCGGTCACCCTCGCGAACGTTCGTGTCTCTGTCGTGGGCGGGGCCACGTGTCCGACGGCCGACGGCACCTCGACCAATGACGACTGCGTGTGGACCGACAGTTCCGGGGCGTTCTCGTTGACCCTGTCCCCAAAGGCGACGACGCTCAAGTTCGAGGAATTCGACCCGACCACCTGGCGAGCGACCTACCGCCCGGTGGTCGAGCGCAGCGTCACGCCGTCGGTTGGCCAGGGCATCAGTGATCTGTCGATTGAGATGCGCCCGGCGCTCGGCGATATGACGGGCACAATCCTCGTTCGCAACTATGAAGGGGCGACCGCAACTGACGCGTCGGGCGCGACGGTTGTTGCCACGTCGACAGCTGACCCTTCGATCACGCAGTCGACGACGACGGCAGTCGACGGGAGTTTCTCCCTCACTGGTCTGTTGACCGGGGCGTATGACATCGCGGTGACCTTTGACGGGTATGTCGACGGGACGTATTCGGGAGTGCTGGTTGTCGCGAACGGGTCGGCGCTCGTTCCTGACATCACACTGAACGCCGACGTTCGACCAGTGCGCGTGAAGGCGACATCGGGCGATGCTGACCTCGGTGGCTTGGTGGTGACTGCCACGCCGCCTTCTGGCTCGAGCGGGCTGGTGACGGTGAGCGGCACAACTGACGCGGATGGGCTGGTCGACCTTGATCTCGTTCCCGGGGTGTGGTCGTTGAGTTCGACCAATGGAGCCACCGGAAGCCTGACCGCAGATGGCTCAGCCACGGTCGATCACATCGATGCGTCGGGCGTGGCCCTGACCGTCATCTTTGACAGTGATCTCACCACGCAAGACACCTCATCAACACCGCTGCTTACCTTCGTCGAGGTCACCGGTTCGGTGACAGGCGAGGACTTCAGCGGCACGAGCACCGGTGCGCTCGAGGGTGCGACTGTGACGTACGACGGTGGTTCGGCGTCGGTGAGCACCGATGGATTGGGCGCATGGTCGATGTTCGCGCCGACGGGAATCGGTTCGATCGATTTCACGGTCTCGAAGATCGGTTACGCGGCGTCGTCCACGTCGGCGACGGTCGCAACCACGTCGGCCTCGGCGGGTGCGGCGACGTTGCGGGCGCTTCCAGGCACTGCAGTGACGGTCAACCTGGTGTCGTCTGCAGGTGGGCCAGTCGCCGGCGCCACGGTCACGGTCACCCAAGACGGCGCAAGCCTCAGCGAGAGCGATGACGACAACAACGGCACCATTGAGTTCCCGAGCCTGTCCGAAGGCGAGTATGTGCTCACGGTGGACAACACGAATGGTGTGGTCGACGGTGCGTCCAATCATCTCGCCTTTGGCCCGGTCAATCCCCTGAGCGGAGACGACCGAGGGACGGGGCCGCGGACGATCACGGTGGCATCGTCGATGTCGGATGTGAATGTGGTGCTGCAGCAGCTCGATGTGGCGGTCACCGGATCGGTCGGCACCTCGAGCGATGCCGGCCCGGTTGCCTTGTCGGGCGCCACGGTGACTGCGGTTTCGACGGCGGCGGGAAACACCGCCACAGTCACGACCACGCTCGCAGGGTCGACGATCAGCGGTCTGTCGCTCGCATCGGACCGTTCGTGGACCGTGACGGTGAGTCCACCTGCTGATGGCACCCACGATGATCACGTCCCGGCGGTCCGCACGGTCGCTGCTGGCGGGTCGGCCGCGCTCGGTCGAGTGACGCTTGCATCGGGTGAGCGGACAGTGTCGGGAACGCTCGCTGGACCTGCGGGGCGCACGGTGACCATCACAGCGACGGCGAATGGTTTCGCTGAGCAAACCATTACCGAGTCGATCGAGATTGACACCGACTCGGTCGACTACGAACTCGACGGTTTGTCGACGGACGTGACCTGGCGTATTGATTTCTCCGTTGCCGGTGTGACGGTGACCCGATGGATCGGCCCGGGCTCAGATGACATCACGATGAATCAGGCGGTTGGTGCTGACGCCATCGGCTCGATTCGTGTCGTGGTCGTCGACACTGCCGAGACGGCGGCACGCACCGGGTCGCTCACGGTCGGTCTCGAACTCGTGGAGAGCACGACTCCGGGTGCCTCGACCACCACCACGCTGCCCCTCGCCCGGTCCGTTGAGGGTGGTTCGGTCTCGACGACGCTCACCTTGGTCGCCGGTCAAAGCAGCGACAGCCACACCTTTGCGAACCTGATCAAGTCATCAGCCTCAACCGACGGTCTGCTCGACGGGCGTTTCAGAGTAACGGTGACGCCATCTGTCGGATACTCGGTCGACGTTGGAGCATCGGCGACGCTGACCGGGCTTGATCCGGACGATCAGACCCTCCTCGTCCGGCTCGATCCGGATACGCGCAACGTCACGGCGACCTTGTTCGATTCGAAGGGCACGACGTCCGACGGTGACGACACGGCACTCGGCAACCGCACGGTGACGCTGACCCGCACCATTGACGGTGAGGTCAACACGATCACTGCGACCGCTGATGACTCGACCACGAACCTCTACACGTTCTCTGGTGTGCTGCCGGGAACCTGGTCGCTCACCACACCCGGCTTCTCGAGTGTGCCTATCCTCGTTCCGGTCGAAACTGCCGACCCGGCGACCCCGTCTGCTGCTGGCACGCTGCGTCTGCTGTCGAGTACCGATCGCCTCGACGCATCAAGGGTGACGGCCTCGACGACCTCGGTTGCGGTGTCGGGCACGTCGACGATCACCGTGCAACTGGCCGATGGCAACGGCAATCTTGCCCGCTCAGGCGGCCAAGTGCGGCTCTTCACCGATCTCGGCACCATCGACACGGTGACCGACATCAACAACGGCACCTATACGGCGAGGTTCACGGCACCGACCACCATCGGCACGGCGACGATAACGGCCTCGCTCGATGGCCGGATGCTGTCGGACACAGCGACCGTCGAGGTGATCGCCGGCTCCGCCGATGCTGGTGAGTCGACGATCACGCTCTCTCGCGCGTCGCTACCTGCCGACGGTTCATCGACGGGCACGATGACGATTCGCTTGGCGGACGCCAATGGCAATCCGATCCGTACCGGTGGTGCAACGGTGTCGTTCAGCGAGTCATCGAGTCATTTGGCGCTCGATACCGTTGGCGGTGTTACCGATCACGGGGACGGCTCCTACAGCCAGACCTACACGGCGGGGACCACGGTCGGCACAGCCGTGATCAGCGCAACGGTCGGCGGTTCCGCTGCCGGGTCGGTGTCGGTGGCAACCACACAGGTGACCGACCGGGTGCGGTTCTCCGAAGTGGCCGTTGCATCATCGACGCTGACCGCCGGTGGCTCCTCCACGACCGTCACGGTCACGCTCAAGAGCGGTGCCAGCACTGCACTCTCTGAGTCGGCGGGCACGGTGGCGTTGTTCTCGAGTGCGGGCTCCTTCGGTGTGGTCAGCGATGCTGCGGACGGCACCTACACGGCGTCGTTCGCCCCGCCGACCACGGCCGGGCGCTACGTGATCTGGGCCACGCTCGACGGGCTCACGCTGTCACGGACAGCTGTGGTCACCGTGGAGGCTGGCGCGGCAGTCGCGAGCACGTCGTCGGTGTCGGCTGATCGATTCAGCCTGCCGGCCGATGGCACCTCGACCGGCTCAATCATCGTGACGTTGCGTGACGCCTACGGCAATGTGCTCGATGGGTCAGCTGATGTTGAGAGCGTCGGTGTTGCTGTCAGCGGCGGTGGCAGCGTCGGGGCGTCGACGGCGACGAAGCAAGACAATGGCACCTACGCCGTGACCTACACGGCGGCGGCTGCGGTGAGCACGGGAGTGGTGACCGCAACGCTGGATCCTTCGGGGACGCCCACGACGATCGGCAGTCTCTCGATCTCGAACACACCCGTGACGGCGATCGGCCAGTACTCGACGCTCAGCGCAGACGCAGCCTCGGTGCAAGTGGGTGGTTCAGCGGTGACGGTGTCGGTGCAGTTGAGGGACGGTGATGGCGCTGGTAACAACACGAGTTCAGCTGGGGTGTTTGCGCTCTATTCATCGGGTGGGTTGATCAGCGTCACGTCGAACAGCTTGTCGAGCAATGGTGCGCTGGAAGCGTCGTTCACGCCACCATCGAGCACCGGCCCGGTGACGATCTGGGCGACGCTTGACGGCCAGGCGTTGTCGGCGTCGACGACGGTGACGGTGATCCCGGGCGTTGCTTCGGCGAGCACTTCCTCGGTGACTGTCGATCGCTTCAGCCTGCCGGCTGATGGTGTGTCTACAGGCACGATCATCGTGACCCTTCGTGACGCGTCGGGCAACGCGCTCGGCGGCTCGGCGGACTCTGAGACGGTGACGATGACCGTGAGCGGTGGCGGGTCGGTCGGAACAGCGACGAAACAGGGCGACGGCACTTATGCTGCCACGTTCACAGCGCCGTCGACGCCAGGCGTCTCGACGATCACGGCGAAGTTGGGCGAGACAACGATCGGCACCATCACGCTGTCATCCACGCAGGTGACCGACCGGGTGCGGTATTCGACGGTGACGTCCTCGTCGGACACGTTCACCGCGGGTGGAACCGGTCCCACAATCACTGTCACATTGAAGAGTGATGCGAGCACGCCGCTCACCGCCAGTGGTGGTCGGGTGGCGCTGCATTCGGCGGCCGGGTCGCTCGGCGCGGTCACCGATGTGGGCAACGGTACGTACACAGCCACCTTCGATCCCCCCGATACTGCCGGTGACGTCGTCGTGTGGGCGACCCTCGATGGTCTGGTGCTCGAGGACGTCGCCGTGATCACCGTGCAACCGGCAGCAGCATCAGCCGCGGCATCATCGGTGAGTGTGGCCCGGACGGTGTTGCCAGCTGACAGGGCGTCCTCGACCACCGTGACCATCACCGTCCGTGATGTGTACGGCAATGTTCGGACAGCTGGTGGCGACGACGGTGACATCACTCTGACCGTCACCGGAGACGGATCGATCGGTTCGGTCAATGACAATGGTGATGGCACCTACTCCGCGACGTTCACGTCGGTGGCCTCGGTCGGCACCTCGGTGGTGGCGGCACAGATCAATGCCGTTTCGGCTGGGTCGGTGTCGGTGCTTCGTACTCGAGTGAGCGAGGTGACGAGCACCTCGACGCTCTCCGTGTCATCGTCGACCACCACGGCAGGCGGTTCAATGGTGACGGCGACGGTGCAGTTGGCCGACTCTGGCGGAATCATCACAACCGATGTCGGCGATGTGGTGATCCGAACCACCGCTGGTTCAGTTGGTTCCACGTCCTTCTTGTCCGGCATATATTCGGCCGCGGTCACTCCGCCGACATCAACGGGCACCGTGTTGGTTTGGGCGACGATCGACGGTGTTGCGTTGTCTGCTTCGGCGACAATCACGGTGAATCCGGGATCGGCGAGCACCGGCGCGTCAGTGGTGACAGCATCATCGACGTCGCTGTCGGCCGATGGTTCATCGACCTCGACGATCACGGTTGCGCTCCGCGATGCATACGCGAACCCACTCACCGCATCGGGCGGCACGGTCGTGGTCTCGGTGGCCAGCGGGTCGGGTTCGGTCGGTTCGGTGACCAACAACTCGAACGGCACCTACACGGCGACCTACACCGCCGGATATGTTGCCGGGGTGGTTCGAATCGAGGCCACCGTTGGCGGGTCGAAGATTGCCGATGCCGCGTTCATCACACTCACCTCCGGGACAGCCACCGCGGCGCAGACGACGATTGACGTGAGTGATTCGTCGTTCGTGGCTGATGGCTCGTCGACGGTCACGGTGACGGTGCGTCCGCGCGATGCAAGTGGCAATCTCGTCACCACCGGATCACACACGATCGTCGTGTCGTCGACGGCTGGCACGATCGCAGACTCGGGTGCGCCCACTCGCCAAGAGGACGGCTCCTATACGGTGACGCTCACCTCTCCCACCACGACGGGAACAGCCACGGTGACGGCGACGCTCGGCGGTGTGGCGATCACCGACACCGCTTCGGTGCGCGCTGTGGCCGGTTCGCCGAGCACATCGACGTCGACGGTGTCGGTCGCGGACGATTCGCTCACCGCTGACGGTTCATCAACGACGACAGTGACGGTGCGTCTACAGGACGCGAATTCGAATCCGATCGTCATTGGGGGAGCGACGGTAGCGGTGACCGTTACGGGCGAGGGCTCAACGGGCTCGGTTACCGACAACAGAGACGGCTCCTACACCGCCACGTACACAGCGGGATCCAGCTCGGGATCGGTGACGATCTCGGCGACCGTCGGCGGTTCGTCGATCACCGATACTGCAACGATCACGCTGTCCGCCGCAGCGACGGCTCCTGATGCGCCGACAGACCTGGTCGGCACTCCAGGTGTTCGTTCGGTCTCACTCACCTGGACGGCGCCGACAAGTGATGGGGGGGCGACAATCACGGACTACATCGTCGAGTACAGCAGTAATAGTGGCAGCAACTGGACGACCTTTGCCGATGGCACCTCGGCATCAACTCGAGCGACCGTGACTGGTTTGACCGATGGCACCGAGTACACGTTCCGGGTGTCGGCCGTGAATTCGGCCGGTACCGGCACAGCATCAGCGACCGAAACGGTCACGCCTGGTGTTCCCGGAACTCCCACCTCGTTCGCAGCGGCCGATGGTGCGGACGGCACGGCGACGCTGACCTGGTCGGCGCCAAGCTCCGGCGGCTCGGACATCATTCGTTACGTCGTGAGCTACTCGTCCGACTCAGGATCGACGTGGTCTGCTGAGGCAGCAGCGGTGAGCGGTGATTCGCTCACCCTCGCCGACGGCACATATGAGGTTCGCGTTCGTGCGGAGAACGCTGCCGGCTTTGGCGAGTACGCAACGGATTCGGTGACGGTGACGGGCACCCCGCCATCACCGCCGTGATTCCTCAGCAGTCAGCGAGCGTTACCCTTCGACTATGACCTCGGAGAGCCAAGATCACCAGGGCACCACTGAGCGCTCGACCTCGGGCACGGTGCGTCGACGTCGGACGGTGCGCCGCGGTCCCGCAATCGGTGGTGATGACCCTGGCGACGAGTTCGTGAAGGTGCGTTCCGTGGCCGAGGAGCCGGGCGGACGGGTCATCGTCGATGACGGTGATGCTGTGCCCGTGACCGACACGATCACTCCCGACGAGGTCACCTCGACCCCGCCGGTCGAAGCGACGCCAGCATCGATGCCGGTATCGGATTCAGCAACGCTGGCACTGGTGCTCGACGCGGTGCGGTCGTTCCTCGAAGGCCATGACGGTCTGGGCGGTGATCATCCGGTTACCCAAGATCGCCTTGAGCGACTCCGTCGGGTGGCGGTCCTCGTCGAACGGGACTGAGCAGTTGTCGGTCGCTTAGCCGCCGACGACAACGACGGAACCGGCAGCGCCGCTGTCATTGAGCACCAGCGTCCAGGTCAATGTGGCGTCGTCACGGGTGAACGACATCTGCATCGTGGTCTCGTCATAGACCCGCTCGAAGAACGTCCAACCGTCGAGTTCGATCTCTGCTCGTGCTTCGGCGGCTACTGCGTCGCGATCGACATTGCCAGCGAGGGTGAACTCAGCGGCTGATGAGCCTTGCTCACCAGCGCTGGCCACGATTCCCGACGCGTCGGCGCCAGCGGGCACCGCTGCAGCAGGTATGTCGTCAGGGATCCCGGCGATCGTCTCGGTGACCACATCCGGAATTGGTTGCTCCGCAGCGGTGCCCTCGGAGTCATCGTCGCCGCTGCAGCTGGCAATCAGCATGGTTCCAGCGGCGAAGATCAACGCCGGCACAAGACCTCCGGTGACCCGTCGAGCGATGCTGATTGCCATGGCACAAGGCTAACCAGTAGGTGAACCGGTGCTGATCGAGGGGTGATCGCCGCCTCGTGGTGTGGAACTAGTGTGAAAACGTGCCGGAGTTGTCAAAAGCCAAATCGAAGGGTGGTGACACCGGCACCAGCCACCGTTGGGCGCTCGTCGTCGAGGACGATCCCAACGACCTCGACTTCGCGTCGGAGGTTCTGCGCCGTGAGGGCTTTGCGGTGATGGGAGCGGCGAGCGCGGCCCGGGCACGCGAACTGTTGCGGTCTCGTGCGATCGACCTGTGCGTGCTCGACCTCGGACTGGAGGACGAGAATGGACTCGATCTACTGGTTGAGGTGCGTCAGCGGTTTCAGATGCCGCTCATGGTCTCGACCGGCCAGGCCGATGTGGAGACTGCGGTGGTCTGTCTTCGGCTCGGCGCTGATGACCACATGGTCAAGCCGTATCCGCCAGCGCTGTTCGCAGCTCGGGTCGCGGCGCTGTTGCGACGCACCGGGGGTGATCGCAGTGACCCGGTGCTTCAGTTCGATGAGTTGCGGATCGACCTGTCGGCCCGGGAGGTCACCCTCGACGGTGCGCAGGTCGTGATGCCGGCGCGCGAGTTCGATGTGCTGGCGTTCTTGGCGTCACATCCCCGGCAGGTGTTCTCCCGTCGCCAGTTGCTTGAGCAGGTGTGGGAGTCGTCACCGGAATGGCAGGACGAGGCGACGGTTACCGAGCACATCCGCAAGATCAGATTGCGGATCGAACCCGATGCGCATACGCCCCGTTGGATCTCAACGGTTCGGCGTGTCGGCTATCGCTTCAACGGCTGACGCCTGGCAAACAGGGGGAGCTCAACGATGAGCCAGATACGCCCCGAGACCTGAGGCATGCGACAGATCCCAACTCGACGTGACCCGGTCGACCCCCATTGCCACGTGCCGACGGATGAGCGCGGTGATCATCACGTCGAGGCCGGTGGTTGGGTCGAGTTCGAGCGCCAAGCTGATCGCTTCGGCCGTCGCTCCGGACGCGCCTGACAAGGTGAGCGAGCCGGTTGGGGCAAACGCCCCGTCGCTCCAGTGATCGCTGATTGCGTCGATGCGGCCGATGCGGTCGACGGTGACGAACGAGTCGGCTGACCAGGCACCGGTGCCAACCACGTCGGTGTCCATCACGCTGAGCAACCCGCCGAGTTCGCCCATCACCGAGATGCGTGCGGCGAGGGCCGAGCGCGACAGCACCGATGCCGGGTGCACGATTAGGGAGTCCTTTTCGTCGATGTGTTCAATCGCGCATCGGATTGCGCCAGGCAGGCCAATCTCGTGGTGCTCGCTGACGACGACCTTGGTCGTGACGTGCGGGAAGCGCAGCCGCACATCACCAGAAAGATTCGACTTCTCCAGTTGGTCCGGGGTGCAGACGAAGACCATCGTCGAGGCGAGATCGATCGGCAGTCCTGCCGTGGCCCGGGCATATGCAGGCATGCCACGGACCGGTACGACCGGCGCTGGCAGTTCGTAGCCGGTCTCGAGGTATCCGGCGTAGTGCGTGGCGAGGTTGACGATGATGATCATCGGTTCCTGCTCCCGCCGACGACGGGCGCCCGGTCCGCACGGTGCATGGCCCTCGTCCTCACGCATCCGTGAGCCTAGTACCGGCTCAGCGGCACGGTTCCGGGCCGGAGCTCAGGCTGATTGTCACTCGTCGAGTCGAGGCACGTATCTCACATCGCCGCCGTGCTCACGCATGGTATCGACGACCTGATGCGAGCGATCACGGGCACACACGGCGACGAGGACCTCGCCGGGCTCGAGGTGGGTCCATTCGATGGCAGCATGTTCATCTGCGCCGAGAGCGGATGACGGGAATCGAACCCGCGTATTCAGCTTGGGAAGCTGATGTTCTGCCATTGAACTACATCCGCAGACGCCCTGAGACTAGCGGCCGTCGCATGGCTCGTCACCTCTGAGATTGCCGATCGGGGCCTGCGAACTAGTGTGATCTCTCGTGATCCTGTCCGACCGCACCATCCGTGAACAGATCGCTGCCGGTCGGATTGTGATCGACCCATTTGACGATGCGCTGGTGCAGCCGTCGTCGATCGATGTGCGTATCTCGCACCTGTTCCGGGTGTTCCGCAACCACACCGCTGGTGTCATCGACGCGAAGCGCGACATGACCGGGCTGACCGAACTGGTCGAGATGCCTGAGGGCGGATCTGAGCCGTTCATGTTGCATCCCGGTGAGTTCGTGCTCGGTTCGACGCTTGAGCGAGTCGGTGTGCCCGACGACCTCGTCGGCCGGGTGGAGGGTAAGTCAAGCCTCGGCCGTCTGGGCCTGTTGATCCACTCGACGGCGGGGTTCATCGATGCCGGCTTCGACGGTCACATCACACTCGAACTCGCCAACGTGGCGTCGCTGCCGATCACTCTCTACCCGGGTATGAAGATTGGTCAGGTGAGCTTCATGCAGATGACGACCCCGGCTGACAAGCCGTATGGATCAGGCGCGCGCGGTTCGAAATATCAGGGTCAGCGGGGTCCGACGCCAAGCCGCTACTTCGAGAATTTCGATCCGGACCGCTGACGGTGTGTGACGGCGCACGACGATGACCCTGACCCGTCGTGATCATTCGCTGACTGGCCCGGAATCGGCGGTCGCGATCGAGCGTGGTCTCAGTGACGCTGCGTGGTTCCAGCCGAGCATCGATGCTGGTGTGCTGCGAGAACTGCAGCAGCGCAGCGATGGCCGAGCTGCGCGTGACACAGTGCTGTGGCTCGCCC
>JAQCGT010000097.1 GCA_027730505.1 Actinomycetota bacterium
GCTTCGAGTCGAGCACCTCGCACGGTGTCCTCGTCGAGAGCCCACAGGTGTGCCAGTTGCGCATCGGAGAAGCCCAGCCGTTTCGCACGGCGCCACTGAGACCGATCGAGGGATGGTCCGTTGGCTCGGAGGAACTCCAGTTCATCGGTGACGATCGACATCTGATCGAGGAACCATGGGTCGATACGGCAGTGCTCATGCACCCGGTCGATCGAGACACCGCGACGAAGCAACTCTGCGACTTGAACGATTCGATCAGGCGTGGCGATCGATGATGACGCCAAGAGTTCATCATCTGAAACCGCGGAGAGCAGGTCGGAGCCCCGATCGCCGAGCAGCCCGTTTCTACCCTGTTCGAGCGAACGCATCGCCTTCTGCAGACTCTCGGGGAACGTCCGGCCGATCGACATGACCTCGCCAACCGATTGCATCTGGGTCCCGAGAACCCCTGACGAACCAGGGAGCTTCTCGAACGCCCAACGAGGCACCTTCGTGACCACGTAATCGATGACCGGTTCGAAACTGGCGGGCGTGGCACGCGTGATGTCGTTCGGGATCTCATCCAGCGTGTAGCCGACCGCGAGCTTCGCCGCCATCTTCGCAATCGGGAAGCCGGTGGCCTTGGAGGCAAGGGCGCTCGAGCGCGACACACGCGGGTTCATCTCGATAACGACCTGCCGCCCTGTTGCGGGATCGACTGCGAACTGCACATTTGACCCACCGGTCTCAACTCCGACCCGACGGATGCACGCAAGCGCAGCATCACGCATCTCCTGATATTCGACATCGGTGAGGGTCTGCTGAGGAGCAACGGTTATCGAGTCGCCCGTGTGCACCCCCATCGGATCGACGTTCTCGATCGAGCAGATGATGACGCAGTTGTCGGCTCGGTCTCGCATGACCTCGAGTTCAAATTCCTTCCACCCTGCAATGGACTCCTCGATGAGGATCTCCGAGATCGGGCTCGCAGCGATGCCATTGGCCGCCACCCGCTCGAATTCTTCAGCGGTGCTGGCGATGCCGGTACCGCGCCCTCCCAGGATGTACGCCGGACGGATGATCACCGGGAGCCCGATCTCGGCCATCACGCGGCGAGCTTCGTCCATTGAGTGGGCGACACCAGAGCGCGGCACATCCAGTCCGATCTCGAGCATCGCGTCCTTGAACCGCTGCCGGTCCTCAGCCGTGGCAATCGCCTCGGCGTTCGCGCCGATCATCTCGGGAGTACCTGGATGTCCGATCAACCCGCGCTCGAAGAGTTCCATCGCAACGTTGAGACCGGTCTGGCCTCCCATGGTCGGAAGCACAGCGTCAGGCCGCTCCGCCTCGATGATCGCCGCCAACACTTCCCATGTGAGTGGCTCGACATAGGTCGCGTCAGCGAAGTCGGGGTCGGTCATGATCGTTGCCGGGTTCGAATTGGCGAGGATGACCCGATAACCGTCCTCGCGAAGCACACGGCACGCCTGGGTGCCCGAATAGTCGAATTCGCAGGCTTGTCCGATCACGATCGGGCCGGACCCGATGATGAGGATCGAAGAAATGTCGTCGCGGCGAGGCATCAGTGCTCCTGGAGATCGACGGGACCGGCGGATCGACCATCGATCAGGTCGCTGAAGCGGTCGAACAGATACGTGCTGTCGTGCGGGCCGGGACCCGCTTCGGGATGATGCTGGACACTGAAGCACCGCTCGCCCACGACCTCGAGCCCTTCACAGACTCCATCGTTGAGGTTGACGTGGGTCATGCGAACCGTGCGACCGAGTCCAGTGAATGACGCGGGGTCCACGGCGAAGTTGTGGTTCTGAGATGTGATCTCGATCCGGTCGGTTACCAGATCCTTCACCGGATGGTTGCCGCCGTGATGTCCAAATGGCAGTTTCACCGTTTGGGCGCCGAGGGCTCGCCCGAGGATCTGATGCCCGAGGCAGATTCCGAAGATCGGCACCTGCCCGATCAGCGATCTGATCTCGTCGACGATGGGCTCGAGCACAGCTGGGTCGCCCGGACCGTTCGACAGGAACACGCCGTCGGGACGACGCTCGAGCACATCGGCCGCCGAGGTTCCGGCCGGCACCACCTCGACGGTGCCGAGCCCGGACAGGTGCCGAAGGATGGTCGTCTTAATTCCGAAGTCGTACGCAACGATGCGACGGGGTCCGTCGCCAACGAAATACGGAGCATCTGTGGTCACGGTCGAGACGAGGTCTACGCCATCAGTACCTGGCTCAGCACGGGCGACAGCGAGCAATTCGGCTTCGGATGCGGCCCCGAATGCGCCGGGGATAGCGCCGGACGACCGGAGAAGTCGGGTCAGCCGACGGGTGTCGATGCCGGCGATGCCGGCGATGCCTCTATCGGTCAGAAATGAGCCGAGGTCGCCGATCGCCCGATAGTTCGAGTGCCGACGAGCAAGGTCACGCACAACGACACCTCGCGCGAACACCGATCGCGACTCTGCATCCTCGACGTTCACGCCGTAGTTGCCGATGTGCGGGTAGGTGAACGTGATGATCTGACCGGCATAACTCGGGTCGGTGATGATCTCCTGGTACCCGGACAGAGCGGTGTTGAACACCACCTCTCCGGTTGCCACGATGCCTCGCGCACCGATCAACTCACCTTCGAAGACACTCCCGTCAGCAAGGACGAGTACGCCGTTGGTGATCTCATGACTCATCGGTTCACCTCTCGGTCGATCACCACGGCTCGACCGTGGAAGATGGTGTGGCGGACTCGGGATCGAAGTCCCATGCCGATGTACGGGGTGTTGTTGCTGAGGCTGGCGAGTCCACCGGGGTCGACTTCCCAGTCGACGTCAGGGTCGATGACCACGAGGTTCGCCGGTTCGCCGACCTCGACAGGCCGGCCGTGAGCGTCGGCCAATCCGGCGATTCGAGCTGGTCCTGTTGAGAGAAGCTCGAACAACTTCTGCCAGTTCGTATCAAGCACCTTCCGGGTGACACCGAGTGCCGTCTCGAGTCCGAGCATTCCCGGCGGAGCCTCGTCCAGGGGACGTTCCTTGGCGTGCGCCGGATGCGGAGCATGGTCGGTTGCGACCGCATCGATGGCCCCGTCGAGCAGGCCACGCCGAACCGCTTCGACATCGGCCATCGTTCGGAGAGGTGGATTGACTTTGAATCGAGCGTCAAATGCTCGCAACGCCTCATCGGTCAGGCTGATGTGATGAGGTGTGGCTTCGGCAGTCACGGGGAGACCGTCAGCCTTCGCGGCGCGAACCAACTCAACGCTGCGAGCCGTGGAGAGGTGCAACAGGTGCACCGGAGAGCCGGTGAGTCGACACAACTCGATATCGCGATGGACCATCAACTCCTCAGCCAGTGCCGGCCAACCGGGAAGGCCCAGATGGGAGCAGCAGTCCCCCTCGTGCATGACCGCCCCATGGGTCATCGCCGCCACCTCGCAATGCTGGGCGAGGAGCAGTCCCAGTTCACCCGCGTACTCGAGCGCCCGCCGCATCAGGCCGGCATCTTGAACTCCTGATCCGTCGTCAGTGAACAGATGAACACCGACCGCAGCGAGTTCGGAGAAGGGTGTCAGTTGCACCCCCGCTCGCCCGATGGTGATCGAGCCGGATGGTCGCACGTCGCAAAGTCCGACCTCACGGCCACGGTTGCGTACGAATTCGACCACCTCGACGCAGTCTTGAGTCGGGTCGGTGTTCGGCATGGCCACCACTGCGGTGTAGCCACCGAGTGCGGCTGCCGCAGAGCCGGTGGCAATGGTCTCCGCTTCGGTCATCCCTGGCTCGCGCAGATGGGTATGGAGGTCGACAAAACCGGGACCGACGATGCATCCCTGTGCATCCAGCACACGTTCGAGCGCCGGATCAGCATCGAGGGCAACGCCGATCTCGACGATGACACCATCGGCGATACGAACGTCAAGTCGACGCTCGCCTCCTCCGTCGACAACCGTCCCCCCGGTCAGTAGCAGGCGATCCAACGTCATCCCTCCTCCAGTCCGGCCGTCGATCCGAGGAGATCGAAGAGCACCGCCATACGGGCTGCGATCCCGTTCGTCACCTGTGCGGTGATGACCGACTGCGGCAGTTCCGATGGGTCAACCGTGATCTCGACACCGCGATTCATCGGACCTGGATGCATGACCAATGAGTCGGGACGTAAACGCCGTGCACGTGACGGCGTGAGGGCAAACCGATCGGTGTACTCGCTGCCACCCGGCACCAGACCGGTACCCATTCGCTCGGTCTGGATGCGCAACATGTACAGCACGTCGACAGACCCGATCAGGTCGTCGAGCGCATGTGTGCTCGGCGTCGGGTTCATCGGCGGCAAGAGAGTGCGCGGGGCGACATGAGTGACCGTCGCACCGAGCATCGTGAGTATCTCGGTGACGCTACGCGCCACGCGGCTGTGACGAATGTCGCCGACGATGGCCACGCTCAGACCCTCGAAGTTCTTGGTCCCCCGCCGGTTCATGATCGTGTACGCATCGAGAAGCGCCTGTGTCGGGTGCGCGTGCCAGCCGTCACCGGCATTCACCACCACGGCGTCGGTCCAGCCAGAGATCTGCCACGGAACACCTGCGGTCCGATGGCGCACCACGAACGCATCGACACCCATGGCGCTCAGCGTTTCGACGGTGTCGCGCAGACTTTCACCCTTGTTCACACTCGAGGATCCGACAGCGAGCGTCATCGTGTCGGCACTCAGCCGCTTGGCTGCGGTGTCGAAGCTCATCCTCGTGCGGGTCGAATCCTCGAAGAACAGATTGCAGACAGTTCGGCCACGAAGCGCTGGAACCTTGGGATTGGGGCGACGGGAGACCTCCGCCATGTGATCGGTGAGATCGAGGAGCCTTCTGACCGAGTCGACTCCGACCTCGGCGATCGAACGGAAGTGTCGACGCTCAGACATCAGCACCTGCGGTCGCTTCGACGATGACCACACCCTCCACCGACACCTCCACCGACTCAGCGAGGCTGGTTGGCAGGTTCTTCCCAACGAAGTCTGGACGGATCGGCAATTCACGATGACCTCGATCGACAAGCACTGCGAGTTGCACAGCACGGGGCCGGCCATAGTCGCCGACCGCGTCGAGTGCCGCCTTCACCGTTCGGCCGGTGAACAACACATCGTCGACGAGCACCACACACGCATCGTCAAGATCGACCGGCACGTCCGACACCGCAGCCGGGGTGACCGGACGAATGGCAATGTCATCACGGTGTAACGATGCGTCAATCGAACCTGCAGGAACGGCACGCTCGATGCGGGACACTTCGCCGGCAAGGGCCTCAGCCAACCAGACACCGCCACGCTGCATACCGAGGATCACGACACCGTCGAGGCCACGATTGCGTTCGATGATCTCGTGCGCCATCCGGGTCACAGCCCGACGCACGTCTTCAGGTCCGAGGACCTGCTTACGGTTCACCATGGTTCTCCTCGCCGTGCGGGCCTCACAGGACCCGCTTCACGGACGACACGACCATATCACCACCAACGGGCGCGCGCCGAGGACGTCGCAACGCAACGTCTGCGCGAGACTCAGCACGTGCCTGACGAGGACTTCCAACCAAACGCCGATGAGTTACTTGAGAACAACCGGGAATATGCGGCCGGGTTCAACGATGCCCACCTGCAGGTTGCACCAAGCCGAGGGGTCGCGGTCGTCGCCTGTATGGACTCCCGAATGGACACGTTCGAGATCCTCGGGCTTCGACACGGCGAGGCCCACATCATTCGAAATGCAGGCGGCGTTATCACCGACGACGTCATCCGTTCGCTATGCCTGTCCCAGCGCTTCATGGGAACCCGCGAGATCATCCTGCTGCACCACACCGACTGTGGACTTCAGATGGTGAGCGAGGACGACTTCAAACACGCGCTTCAAGACGAATTGGGCATCAAGCCGTGGTGGGCACTCGAGTCGTTCAGCGATCCCTACTCAGATGTTCGCCAGTCGATGCGGCGGCTGCAACTGACACCGTTCATTCCCCACAAAGACCACGTGCGGGGCTTCGTCTATCACGTGGAGACCGGCCTGCTCGACGAGGTACACCGAGCCTGAGCCAGCCACTCCGGTGTACGCTCCAACCGACAACAAAAACGATCTGCGGGGTTGGGTGAAAGTCCTGACCGGCGGTACAGCCCGCGAACCCGTCATCTGACGGGCCGATCCGGTGAAATTCCGGAGCCGACGGTGAGAGTCCGGATGGGAGCAGGTCCAGATGCAGGCGCTCCTTGGCGTCGCAATCTGTCGTGCTCCCCTCGCGCTGAGGACACCATGACGGGACACGACGAAATCCGAGACGGACAAGCAATGGAGGCCGCCATTGCATGCGCTTGGTCTGCTCGATCGGTCACATCACCGAACCCGTGGGTTGGCGCAATCGTCATCGATCAAACTGGCTCGATCATCGCTTCCGGTGCGACGGAGCCGCCCGGCGGACGGCACGCCGAAATCGTTGCGCTCGCCGCTGCTGGCGAACGAGCGCACGGATCAACCATGGTCGTCACGCTCGAGCCCTGTTCCCACCATGGCCGAACGCCACCGTGCACCGACGCCATCATCGCGGCGGGCGTCTCACGGGTTGTCGTGGCCATAGAGGACCCCGATGAGCGGGTCGCCGGTTCCGGAATCGCTCAGTTGCGCGCTGCCGGACTCGAGGTGGCCCTCGGGGTGGGGGCCGATCAGGCCACAGAGCAGCTCCGCCCCTACCTGCATCAGCGGCGTACGGGGCGACCGTGGATCGTCCTCAAGACGGCGTCAACGCTCGACGGCCGAACATCAGCCGCCGATGGCAGTTCCCGCTGGATCACCGGACCAGAGATGCGAGCCCATGTCCACCGACTTCGAGCCGAGAGCGATGCTGTTGTCGTGGGTGCCGGCACCGTTCGCGCCGATGACCCTGAGCTCACCGTTCGGCTGGCGGACGGCCGGGATCCGCTTCGTGTCGTGCTCGGCACCGCTCCCCCTGGAGCCAGAGTGCACCCGTGCCTCGAATGGACCAGCAGCGAGGAGGCTCTGATGGATGAGCTCGGACGCAGGGGCTGCATCCAAGTTCTTGTCGAAGGCGGCGCGAGGGTCGCCCGCTCACTGCTCGACCGGGGTCTCGTCGACCGCTGGGAGGTCCACCTCGCCCCGGCGGTCGCGCTCGGCAACGAAGGCGCACCAGTCGTCGCAGGGCCGACCGCCTCGACGATCAACGAGGTGCGCCGGGGAACGATCCTCGAGATCGAGAGGATCGGCGATGACATCCGTATCGTCATGGAGGGCTTCGGCGCAGCGGCGCCAGAGCCGAAAGGAAGGTAGTGATGTTCACAGGGATCGTCGAGGAAATGGGAACGATTGAGCGGTTCGACGGCGGTCGTCTCCGTGTCGCCGCCTCCACCGTGATCGCCGATGCGGAAATTGGCGACTCGATTGCCGTGAACGGCTGCTGCCTGACAGTTGTGTCCCTCGATGACACAGCGTGGGAAGCCGATCTCTCCTCTGAGACCATCGACCGCACGTCGTTCGGTGACATCGGAGTTGGCTCAACGGTCAACCTCGAACGAGCCGTTATGGCATCCCAGCGGCTTGGCGGACACATCGTGCAGGGACATGTCGACGCTGTTGGCACCGTCGTCGCCCCCGTCCCCGACCTTGCCGTCCGAGTTCCGGCCAATCTCTGCCACTACCTCGTCGAGAAGGGCTCGGTCACCGTCGACGGGGTGAGCCTGACGGTCGTGGCAATCGTCGATGGCGTATTCACCGTCGCCGTGATTCCTCATACAGCCGAGGTCACGACCCTTGGACGGCTTCAACCCGGCGACCGAGTCAACCTCGAGGCTGACGTGATCGCCAAATATGTCGAGCGGATGCTCGAACCCCACCGACCGTCAAACTCAGATGGCAGTCAGAGCGAGGAGTGACATGACTTCCACAACCGA
Source organism: Actinomycetota bacterium (assembly GCA_027730505.1). Taxonomy (GTDB): domain Bacteria; phylum Actinomycetota; class Acidimicrobiia; order Acidimicrobiales; family Ilumatobacteraceae; genus Casp-actino5. The sequence goes on from JAQCGT010000097.1 coordinate 7,923, forward strand.
ACCTACCGACGGCTCCTTGCGCCTCGACTCCATCGAAACGGCGATCGCCGCCATCGCCAATGGTGGCATCGTCGTCGTGGCAGACGACGAGGACAGGGAGAACGAAGGCGACCTGATCATGGCCGCCGATGCAGCCACGGAGGAGTCCATCGCCTTCTTCGTCCGACACACCTCA
>JAQCGT010000098.1 GCA_027730505.1 Actinomycetota bacterium
CTTCACCGACGCCGCCACCAACCCCAACACCGCCGCCACCCAACTCACCATCCCCTATGACACGGCGGTGCCCGAGACGGAGACGTCCACGCCAACGGACAACACGGACGAATCATCAGAAACGGACAGTACGGACGAGTCATCGGAGACAGACAACGGCTCGACCAACGAACAAACAGACACAGACACAGACAGCGCCGACCGGCCAACAGCGACCCCGAGCGACTCGACGAACGAACAAACAGACACAAACGCCACGGACGAGTCATCGGAGACAGACGACGACTCGACGAGCGGGCCGACCCTCGTGTCGTCCGAAGACGTCGACACTCTGGCGTCGGGGCCCGGCGAGGCCACGGCCATCATCGACGGTGAGACCGTGACGGTGACACAGACACGCGTTGACGTTCCCGGCGCATCGGTCACCCCGACAGCGCGCACCCCCGAACAGGTGGCCGACATCCAGTCCGCCGGCGCAGCGATCGCCAACGAGTTCAACGCCGGTGATGGCAACGCACAGGTCACCGTGGAGAACACTGACACCGGAGCACACCTCCTCGGTCTGCTCGTCGACACGGACGATCCGACCGTGGACGTACCCGTCCCCGTCGAAGACGTCATCCTTGTCACCGCAGCCGACACGAGGGTGTTGCTCGCCGGAGCCGACGAACAAGGCGACCCCGTGCGCGTCCCCTCAGGTGTGCTCGAAGTTACCGATGACGGCCACGTCGTCGCCCTCGCCAACGGCTTCGACCCCGGCACCCCCGGGGAGGTCATCCTGCTGTCGACACCACGCCTGATCGGATCCTTCACCACCGGCACAACCGGAGATCATCGGGGCCAGTATCCACTCCCGGCCGATCTCGAACCGGGTGAGCACACCCTTGTGCTCACCACCGGAGAACGCACGATGGCTCTCGGCCTGATCGTGGCCGCTGAACCGACGACATCAAGCCCCGAGCAGGCAGTCCTCCCCGCCACCGGCGGTGGAATCCCACCGATCATTCCGGTGATCCTGCTCACTGGCGTCATGCTCCTCATCGTGCGCCGCCGGCCAGCCGACGAATACCGCACATCAAGACGGTGAACCAAACACCCGTCGATCAACAGAGAACCAGAGCATCACGGAACGTCAAAAGCGCCTCCTAACATCCGGGAATGGTGGAACCGGTACCACGCGACCCCGAACACGACTCGTGGATGGGGCTCGCACTCATTGAGGCACAGGCCGCGCTCGCCCACGACGACGTCCCCGTCGGGGCCGTCGTCATCCGGAGTGGTGAGGTGATCGCCGCCCGCCACAACGAACGCGAACTCACCGGCGACCCCACCGCTCACGCCGAGGTGCTCGCCCTTCGCGACGCAGCTGCGGTCATCGGCCACTGGCGCCTCGACGACTGCACTCTCGTCGTCACCCTCGAACCGTGCGCAATGTGCGCCGGCGCCATGGTGAACGCCCGCCTCGGTCACCTCGTCTACGGCGCCACCGACCCCAAGGCCGGCGCCGCCGGCAGTTGTTTCGACCTCGTCGACTCCCCCACCCTCAACCACCGGGTGCCGCGCACGGTCGCTGTCCGCAGCGACGAGTGTTCGAGCATCCTGCGCGAGTTCTTTGCCGTCCGGCGTCGAACCGGCGGTTGATGACCCCGGTTCGTGATGTTGGGCTCGCCCGATAGCCTCCGTCGACGGAAGGATGCCAGAGCGGACGAATGGGACGGCCTCGAAAGCCGTTGAGGTCTTCGGGTCTCCGTGGGTTCGAATCCCACTCCTTCCGCCACACGCCGGACGGTTCGCCGTCCGGCGTTTTCGCGCTCGGCGCTGAAGCCGCTACCTGATTGGGCATCCATTCCGGCAGATCGACCCACATGGCCCCGAATGGCAGATAGCTGGACCTAGGGTTCGTCCCGTGACCGTCTCGCTCGAGTCAATCTCAGTTCCCGAGTCAGGAACCGCGAAACGAATCGTCGAGGCCGCTGCCGCGATCATCGCTGAGCACGGCGAGGGTCACCTCCGAATCAATGACGTCTGTCGCGCCGCTGGCGTCACGTCGACAACGCTCTATTCGTTGCTCGGTGACCGAGAGCGACTCATCACAACGGCATTGCTCCATCTGGTGTCCACCACCTCCTATGACGCCATTCGGCAGTTCCAGTCGCTGGTCATGGAATCGACCACCAGGAGCGGATTCACGCGAATGCTGACCGGCGTGACAACCTCGCTTCTCGAACCCGATCGCCGTCGCGCCCGGCGAGTCCGGCTTCATGCCCTCGGGACCATCAGGCACCGCCCAGCGCTCGGTCAGGCCGTCAGCTCTTTACTGCGGCAGGAGATCAATCTGTTCGCCTCATGGATCGAGCGGGCCGATGACGACGGACTGATCTCGGTCGACGACCCTCGGACCATCGCCGCCTGGGCACTGACGTACACGATGGCGCACACCGCGCTCGACGGAGACGGCGTGACCACTCACGACGCCCATTGGGACGAGGTCTGGCGCTGGGGTCTTCGCTCGGTGATCGTTGGAGATGCCGGATCATTCCCCTCACAGCCCCGCCATCTACGGATCGAGGAGAGCGACCATCTCGATCGACACCCGACGGCGCTGCGCATCATCGACTGGGCCGCCGACCGAATCGACATGGTCGGCGAGTCAGCATTCCGAGCCGAGCATCTGCCGCCCGAGATCGCGAAATCGACTACGCCGATCTACCGCTATTTCGGCACCCGAGAGAACCTCGTCGGCGCTGCTCAGGAAGAAAGATTCTCCCGCAGTGTGATGTCGATCATCGACGCCGACGACCGCACCGATGCCAGGGGCCTCATTGCTGCGTCGTTCTCACCGGATCGGGCTGATGCCCGTGTGCGCCGACTCGAAGCGATCGCTGCCACACTCGGTCGGGCAGAGGTTGCTCAGGCCATCGCCGAGCGACGTGACGCGAAGCTGGCCTCGATCGCCGACGCGCTGGGCAACAACAGCACAAGCGTCGATCTCGTCGACGGGGTTCGACTCGGCGCTGCTCTGCTGACAGCGTTGGCAATCGTGGAGGTGCTCAATCTCGGGATCGATGCCGACGCCCATCGCTCGATCAGCCTCCCGTTGCTGGAGCGAGCGTTGACAGAGATGCTCGCCTGAAAGCCACTCGCTCAGGTCAGTCGCACTCGGTGTCATCCGCCGGAGGTGTGAGATCGATGAGATAGTCGTTCACCACATCGATCACGCACTGATTGAGCCCGTACCCCGTGTGCTGATCTGCCTCGACCACGACGAGGCGCCCGTCCTCGAGCGTGTCGGCCATTGCTCGTGTCGACTCGAGAGGGGTCGCTGGGTCTCCGGTGGTGCCGATCACCACGATCGGTCCGGCACCGGCGCCCGTGATCTCGACCCGAGGGTCGCCAGCGGTAGGAAAGAACGTGCAGAAGTACGACCCGGACGATCCCTCAGGCACCAGCCTCGGAGCAACAGCGCGGTAGGCCTCGACCAATTCGTTCTCCTCGTCGACGCTCGCCCGCTCGTCGCTGTCAGCGCACGAGATCGTCTGGAATGCCTCGAGTTCGTTTCCGTACGAGCCGTCGTTCTGACGTTGGAAATACGAGTCGTGGAGTGCGAGCAGCCCACGGCCGTCGCCATTCGCCGCTGACGCCAGGGCGTTCTCGAGTTGGGGCCAGTAGTACTCGGAGTACATCGCCTCGATCACACCGTTGATGGCGACGGCGAGGTTCGCATCGGGTCGACCCGGACTGGTCGGCACCGGATCGTCGTCGAGCGAAACCATCAGATCGTCGAATGCTCCCTCGGCGTCACCACCGTTGTGGAATGCACACGCCTGACGGGAACTGCACCGCGCCAAGAATGTGGTGAGCGAGTTCTCGAAGCCTTCGAGTTGCTGCAGCGACGACTCGAGCGAGTCGGCATCCGGGTCAGCGGCGCCGTCGAGCACAGCGGCACGCACGGTCTCAGGAAACATCGTCGCCCACGTAGCCCCGAGTTCGCTTCCATAGGAGAACCCGAAATACGTGATCGTGTTCTCGCCGAGCGCCCGGCGAAGCCAATCGATGTCACGAGCCGAGTTGTTCGTGCCCACCTTCGACCAGAGACCCGGGTTCTCACTCACACAGAGGTCGGCAAACTCCTGGGCCCGGGCAACCAAATCGTTGCGTTCACCCTGGTCCTCCGGAGTGATGTCGATCTCGGCGAAGTATGGGTCGTAGTCGTCGATGCAGTCGATCGTGGGTGTGCTCCAGCCCGTGCCCCGCGGATCCCATCCGATGACGTCGAACACGTCGAGCAACGCGGAGTCGTAGATCTGATCGGCGTAGAACGCAAGATCGCTACCGCCGAAGCCGGGTCCTCCCGGATTCACCAACAGCGAACCGATGCGCTGGTCAGGATCACGCGCCGGGAACCGCGCCACATAGATGTCGATCATCTCCCCGGTCGGGTCGTCGTAGTCGAGCGGCACCGGCATGTACGCCTCTTCGATGCCGCCGCCGGCCATCTGCCATTCGAGCGCCGGAACATCGACAATGGAAGCCGTGTCGTCGGTGGCCGGCAGCGTTGCTGGCGTCGTCGAAGTCGTCGTGGAATCATCCAGCGCCATCGCGGTGGTCGAAGGCGCCACCTGAGAGGTGACGATGACTGGCTCTGCTGCCGACGCGCAACCAGCGACCGCCACTGCGCCAACGACGAACAGACCGAGACGACAGGGGGACATGTTCGAAGGTTAGGGCGGTGCCGACCGGCATCGACCATCCCTAGCCTGACGGGGTGCGGATGGGCCCACATCACATGATGCCGAGAGACACTGAGGCGGTGCGCGACGTGCACCTCGCCGAGGGGACCTCCCGTCGGGTGTGGGGATTCGCCCGCCCGTACCGCACCACGATCGCAATCTTTCTCTCGGCGATCCTCGTGGCGGCGCTGCTCGCCCTCGTGCCGCCACTCGTCGTGCGATCCATTCTCGACACGGCGATACCAGACGGTGATCGACGTCTGATCGTCATCCTCGCATCAGTGGCCGTCGCGGCCGCCCTCATCGATGCAGGGCTTCAGATCCTGCAACGCTGGTGCTCGGCGTCGATCGGTGAAGGGCTGATTGCCGACCTGCGCATCGCCCTCTACGCCAAAGTGCAGCGCCTCCCGATCGCGTTCTTCACCCGCACCCCGACCGGATCGATCACGTCACGGCTCAACAACGATGTGGTTGGCGCGCAGAGCGCGCTCACCAGCACGCTCGGTTCGGTGGTCAGCAATGTGGTGGTACTCGTGACCACGCTCGTCACAATGCTCGCTCTCGAATGGAGGCTCACTGCGTTGTCGCTCGTGGTGTTGCCGATGTTCATCGTGCCCGCTCGTCGTGTCGGTCGCCGTCTTCAAGACATCTCGCGTCGCCAGATGCAGCACAACGCCACGATGAACACACAGATGACCGAACGGTTCAACGTGGCTGGTGCGCTGCTCGTCAAACTCTTCGGTGACGAACGGCGCGAACTCGGCGCTTTCACCACGCAGGCCAATGCCGTGCGTGACGCCGGAGTCTCGTCAGCGATGCTCGGCCGGGTCTTCTTCGTGGCGCTCGGACTGGTCGGCGCTGTCGGCACCGCCGCGATCTATGGCATTGGAGCGTGGCTGGTGGTCGACGGTGACATCACCGCCGGCACACTCGTGGCGCTCGCCGCTCTCGTCACCAGGGTGTATCAACCGCTCACCGGTCTGACGAACGCCCGGGTCGACCTCATGACGTCGATGGTGTCATTCGAGCGGGTGTTCGAGGTGCTCGACGCTCCTGAGCCGATCACCGACCGCCCGGGAGCAATCGATCTCGTTGGCTGCCGGGGAGCGATCTCGCTGGACGATGTGGTGTTCCGGTATCCGGCGGCCGATTCGACTGCGGTGCGATCGATGGAGCAGCAAGCGGTGCCCGGAGCCGATCCCGACCGTGACGTGCTGGCCGGCGTCAGCCTCGACGTCAGCCCCGGCGAGACGGTGGCCGTGGTCGGGGCATCGGGTGCCGGCAAGTCGACGCTGGTGTCGCTCATTCCCCGTCTCTACGACGTGACCGACGGTGCGGTGCGCGTCGACGGACACGATGTGCGTGACCTCACGCTCATATCGCTGCGTTCAGCGATCGGGGTGGTCGCGCAGGATCCGCATCTGTTCCACGTGTCGATCGCCGAGAACCTCCGTTTCGCCCTCCCTGAGGCGACTGCGATTGATCTCGAACGGGTCTGTCGAGCGGCCCGCATCCACGACACGATCGCCGCGTTACCCGACGGCTACGACACCGTGGTCGGCGAGCGCGGCTACCGGCTGAGCGGCGGCGAGAAACAGCGTCTGGCAATCGCCCGGCTCCTGCTCAAGAACCCAGCGATCATGATCCTCGACGAGGCGACCAGCCATCTCGACATGGAGAACGAGTCACTCGTACAGGCAGCGCTCGAAGAGGCATTGGCCGGCCGCACGGCGATCGTGATCGCCCATCGTCTCTCCACGGTTCGTTCTGCCGACCGCATCGTCGTCTTACACGACGGACGCATCGCCGAGACCGGCACCCACGATGAACTCGTCGTCGCCAACGGGCTCTACGCGTCTCAGTTGCGTGCCGGCGAGTTGCTCGACGTCGACGCTGTCTAGATCACGCGACGTTCAGGCGGTGGGTGTGTAACCCACCTGGCAGAAACCGTGGTTGCAGTAACCGCCCGGGTTCTTGTGCAGGTACCCCTGGTGGTAGTCCTCGGCGTAGTACCAGACGCCGTCGCCCGCTTCGGACACATCACAGATCTGGGTGGTGATGGTGCCGTAGCCGCCCGCGGCGAGCGCTCGCTGGTACCGCTCGCGTGACGTTTGCACAGCAGCGAGTTGCTCAGGTGTGTTGGTGAACACCGCCGAGCGGTACTGGGTGCCGATGTCGTTGCCCTGCCGGTTCGCCGTGGTCGGGTCGTGGTTCTCCCAGAACGCCTGCATGATCGTGTCGACCGACAACACAGCCGGATCGAACACGACGAGCACGCTCTCGGTGTGACCGGTACGGGCCGTGCAGGTCTCTTCATATGTGGGGTTCGGCGTCCAGCCGCCCATATAACCAACGGCGGTCGTGTACACCCCCGGCAGCTGCCACATGATGCGCTCCGCTCCCCAGAAGCACCCCATTGCCAGATGGATCACCTCGGTGCCGTCTGGCCACGGCCCGACGGTGGGCGTGCCGAGCACCACATGGGTGCCCGACACCGGCATCGGCGTGTCTCGGCCGGGCAACGCCTCGTCGGGTCGGATCATCTCGGTCTTGCGCGAGAACAGCATGATCGCAGGCTAGGGGCATGGGTGCGTCGGGGCCATCTGTGCTGATCTGGCATCGTGTGTCGATGCCGCTGCACGTGAGGACCATGGCCGTTGACGATCTCGAGTGGTGCCACGCGCTGAACGAGGCCAACGTGCCGGCGCTCGGCACCGAAACCCGAGAGGCGTTCGATCAGCTACTCGAACTCTCGTCGATCGCGCTGGTGGCGACCGTTGACGGCGAGCGGGCCGGCTTCACGATCTGCATGCTCGCCGGCGCTGACTACGAGAGCATGAACTACCGCTGGTTCATCTCACGTCATGACACGCTCGTCTACCTCGATCGGGTCGCCGTTGATGCTCGCTTCAAAGGTCGGGGTGTGGGCCGGGCCCTCTACGACGAGGTGGATCGTCTCGGCCTCGCGCTCGCCGGTCCGGGGGTCCCGTTCTGTCTCGAGGTGAACCTCGAGCCCCGCAACGACGACTCGCTGGCGTTCCACGACCGCTTGGGCTTCGCCGAGGTCGGTCAGCAACGCACACCGAACGGCAAGTTGGTGTCGATGATGGAACGCCCTATCGGCGCTTCCCATATGTGATCGTTCGCGTACGTGATCAGTTCGCCAGCGTGACGAGTCGCTCGACCGCCGCGTCGATTACCTCAGGACGCTTACAGCAGGCGAACCGTACGAGGTTCCGCCCGTGGGCGGGTTCCACG
>JAQCGT010000012.1 GCA_027730505.1 Actinomycetota bacterium
CCTGTTCGGACTGCTCGCCACCCTCATGTTGCTCCTCGGCATGATCACCGGCCTGCTCGAAGATCTGAGCGACCTCGACCTTGCCGGAACCGTGTTCGCAGAAGGTTCGGCAGTGCTCGTCATCTATGCGGGAGCCCTCGCTGCTCTCGGAGGCCTCGTGATGTGGGCTCCCAAGCTCTGGGGTATGCAGATCCCTGAGAAGAAGGTGTTGCCCCTCGCGCTGCTCGGAGCGCTCGCCACCGTGCTCGCCGCTGTGCCGCACGTCATCGCCGGATTCAGCGGGCAGGCCGGCGGCGTCGGCACCTACGACGGCGACGGCGCATCGGCCGCTCTCAACGGCATCGTTCTCGTCGGCCACGCTCTCATGGCGCTCACCGTGCTCGGCGTTGCCGGTGCGATCGCCACCAGCCGAGGTTCAGGTGACGGCAGCACCAACCCGTGGTGCGCCCACACCGTCGAATGGTCGACCACCTCGCCGGCCCCGGCCGACAACTTCGCTGCGATGCCGACCGTCCGGTCGGCCGAACCCGAACTCGACCAGACCCCTGAAGGGAGCCCGTCGTGACGCTCGCCCTCCCCGCCGGCCCAGCACCGGCAGCACGGCGCCAAATCTTTGTCGGCACCGCCCTCGCCGCCCTCGCCGGCACCACGATGATGGGCGGGATGCTCGCCGTGTGGGCGCTCATCCGTCAGCGTGCCGTCGATGCCGGCGAACGCTTCCCCGTCAACTTCATCATCCCCGAAGTGGCCACCAACGTGATGTTGATCACGTTGTTCTCCCTGTGCCTGTTCGCCCAATGGGCCGTGTACTCGGCCCGGCGTGGCGACCGTGCGCACACCGGCCTCGCCCTCGGCGTGGTGCTCGTGCTCGGTATCGCCTACGTCAACGCGCAAGCCTTCGTCTACACCCAGATGGAGATGCCGCTCGCCGGCAGCGGCTACGCCACGATGTTCTATGCCATCACCGGAACCATGGTCGCCATGGTGGTCGCCGGTCTCGTCTACACCGTCGTCGCAATGTTCCGATCACTCGGCGGTCGCGACCGCGAGTTCGAGGTGATCTCCGCCCACGCCATGTACTGGTACTTCATCGCCGCCGCCTACGCCGCGATGTGGTTCCTCGTCTACGTCACGAAGTGAGAGCAGGTACCTGAATGTTCACCACCGGTTCCAAACTCCTCCTCGGCTCCACCGTCGCTGCCCTCATCGGCACCCTGCTCTACGGGATCCTCGTCGGCGGAATCATGGGCACCGTCGGACTCGTGTCGGCCACCGCTGCGCTCGGCACCTTCGCCGCCATCAACATCTTCACCCGTGACGCCAACGTGTCAGTCGACGACATCGATGCGTTCGCCGGCGCAGCCGCTGGCGCCGAACGCCCGGGATCGAGCATGTGGCCTCTCGCCATCGGCCTGGCCACCGCCACGATCACGCTCGGACTCGTCACCTACACGGCGATCTTCATGCTTGGCGTGATCCTGCTCATCGCCGGTACCGCCGAATGGATGCTTCAGGCGTGGGCCGAGCGAGCATCGTCGGATGCCAACCACAACCGCGAGGTGCGTGGTCGCCTCGCCTACACCGCTGAGATGCCGGCGGCGGCTGCCATCGGTCTCGGCATCGTCATCTACGCCTTCAGCCGAGTGATGCTCGGCGTGCCGAGCAAAGCCTCCACCATCGTGGCATTCTCGGTCGTGGCGGCAGTTGTGCTTGCCGTTGGAGCGTTCGTCGGCAGCAACCGTCGTATCTCCGCCCCCAAACTCACCGGCCTGTTCGCGGTCGCCGGTGTGGTGCTTGTCTCAGGCGGTGCCGTCGCCGGTCTCAACGGCGAGCGTGAGATCGAAGAACATCACACCACCGCCTACTACGCACAAGAGGGCAAGTGCGGCACGGGTGAAATCTCGGCCGACGAGCACGCCAGCCAGACCGTTGCTGGCAAGGCGTCACAGGCAGCGACCGTGGTGCTCTCCGACAGTGGATTGACCTACACCTTCCCCGGCCTTGACCAGGTCCGTTCGGGTTCGATCCAGCTGCCCCGCTCGAGCGCCGTGAACATCCTGTTCCGCAACGAGACCAACGAACACCGTCGCCTCGTGGCCGACATGGCACCCGAGGTCGAGGGATCACCCGCCAAGATCTGCAGTCAGTTGGTCGAAGAGGGCGGCGTACAGCTCCTCACCCTGAACTATCCCGTTCCGAGCTTCGATCCGTCGGTCGAAGCCAACGGTGGCTACGCCCTCAGCGTGCCCGGCGTCGACGGCGCCCGCCTTGAGGTCGTGGTGCCATGAGTCACTCCCACGAGGATCACGAACGCACCATGTCGACCGATGTCCGTACTACTCGTAGGCTCTCTTCCGTGCGCTCTTCACTGACCACCGCAGGGCTCGCAGTAACAGCCATGATCGGGCTGTCTGCATGTGCGAGCAACGCCCCGCAGGACACGTGGCAGCCCGCCGGCGAGAACGCCCAGAAGATCCACGACCTGCAGTGGCCCGTGTTCACGGTGGCCGGCATCGTCGGTGTGATCGTGCTGGTCTTCATCGGTGTCATCGTCTTCCGCTTCCGTGACAAAGGTCAAGCGATTCCCGAGCAGACACACGGCAAGGCCTGGCTCGAGTACCTCTTCATCGCCATCCCCGCCGTGATTCTCGCCGCCATCGCCATCCCGACTGTGGGCGTCGTCCTCGCTCTCGCCGAGACCGATGACACCGAATGCATCATCAACGTCACTGGTCAACAGTGGTGGTGGGAATACGACTACGAAGTGGAGCCCGACGGCTCCATCTGCGGTTTCGCCCCGTCCGCCGGTGAGGCCAGCCCGATCATCACATCGGGCCAGGTGGTGATCCCGGCAGGCACGAACGTCCTGCTGCGAGGCACCAGCCGCGACGTGATCCACAGCTATTGGATCCCCCGTCTCAACGGTAAGCGAGACATGGTCCCAGGCCGAGTCCACTACCTGCGTCTGCAATCCGACACGCCCGGCATCTACGCCGGACAGTGCACCGAGTTCTGTGGGCTCTCCCACGCCAACATGCGCATGGAGACCGTGGTGCTCGCGCCCGCTGACTTCCAGCGATGGCTTGACAACGAACTCGAGCCCTACAAATCGCCCGCCGAAGGCACCCTCGCCAAAGAAGGCGAAGCCACCTACATCACCCAGTGCGCACGTTGCCACCAGGTGAATGGCCTCGTCGACGACAAGGGCACCGACGACACGAGCGATGACACCGTCGTCGTGTCGTACCCCGACCAGTTCGTGTTCTCGGGCGCAGCCCCGAACCTCACCAACCTGATGGGGCGCAACACCTTCGCCGGCGCCTCATGGGATCTGCTGACACCCGAGTGTCGTGAGGACGTCTGGGAAGCGAGCCCGGAAGAGTTCGGTGAGAAGTATCTCGCCGGCGTCACCGAGGACTGCCTCAACGACATCGATCTGCGGGAATGGCTCCGCAACGCACCGGCCAAGAAGCCGATGTACGCCGACGCCGAGCTGTTGGAACCCACCGACGGCAAGACCCGCGGCATGCCCTATCTGGCCCTCTCCGAGGACCAGATCGACCAACTGATCGCCTACCTGCTCGAGCGCAAGTGAGGTTCTGATGGCCATCATCGAACGCCCCTCCGACACCGTCGCCCTCGCACCATCGGGTGCGCCGGCCGTCGCCACCCCCGACACGTCGTACGGCGTGTTCCGCCGACCGGTGCACACCACCGGGTGGAAGTCGTGGCTCTTCACGATCGACCACAAGAAGCTCGGCATCATGTACGGCGTCACCGCCATGGTGTTCTTCATCATCGGAGGCGTCGAGGCACTGCTCATCCGTCTGCAGCTCGCCGGTCCCAACGGCACCGTGCTCAACGCCGACCAGTACAACCAGATGTTCACGATGCACGCCACCACCATGGTGTTCCTCTTCGTGATGCCGATGGCTGCTGCGTTCGCCAACTACATGGTGCCGCTGCAGATCGGTGCCCGTGACGTCGCGTTCCCACGAATCAACGCGTTCGGATACTGGGCCTACCTGTTCGGAGGACTGCTCCTCAACTCGTCATGGTTCCTCGGCGGTGCCGCAGACGGTGGCTGGTTCATGTACGCCCCCAACTCGTCGGTCGTGTTCTCGCCGACCAACGGCGTCGACTTCTGGGGTCTCGGCCTCCAGATCACCGGAATCGCCTCGCTCACCGGTGCGATCAACCTGATCGTCACCGTCATCAACATGCGGGCACCCGGCATGAGCCTCATGAAGATGCCGATCTTCACCTGGATGGTGATGGTGGTGCAGTTCCTGCTGCTCTTCGCCATGCCGGTCATCACCGTGGCGCTGTTCATGCTCATGTTCCAGCGCTCATTCGACGCCACGTTCTTCAGCGTCGAAGCCGGTGCCGACCCGCTGCTGTGGCAGCACCTGTTCTGGATCTTCGGTCACCCCGAGGTGTACATCATCGTGTTGCCGAGCTTCGGCATCGTGTCGGAGATCCTCCCGGTGTTCTCGAAGAAGCCGCTCTTCGGATACCCGCTCGTCGTGTTCTCGGGTGCCGCCATCGGACTCGTCGGCTGGGGTGTGTGGGCCCATCACATGTTCGCCTCCGGCCTCGGACCGATCTCGGTCGCCGTGTTCTCGGTGGCCACCATGGCGATCGCCATCCCGACCGGCGTCAAGATCGTCAACTGGACGCTCACCATGTGGGGCGGCAAGATCGCCTTCACCGTGCCGATGCTCTACGCCGTCGGCGTGATCGTGCAGTTCACCATCGGTGGCCTCTCGGGCGTCACCCACTCGGTCGCCCCGTCGGACACCCAGCAGACCGACACCTACTACATCGTCGCCCACTTCCACTACGTGATCTTCGGTGGAGCGGTGCTCGGACTGTTCGCCGGCCTCTACTACTGGTGGCCGAAGATGTTCGGCAAGATGCTGAATGAGCGTCTCGGTAAGTGGAACTTCTGGCTCACGATCGTCGGAATGAACTTGACGTTCGGGCCGATGCACGTCATCGGTCTTCAGGGTCAGCCCCGCCGCATGTACGTGTGGACCGAGAACCGGGCCGGTGAAGGTTTCTTCAACATCGGGTTCTGGAACCTGATGGCCACCATCGGATCGTTCGTGCTGACCCTCGGTGTGTTGGTGTTCCTCATCAACATCTACGTCTCACACCGCAAGGGAACTGAGAAGGCACCGCTCGACCCATGGGACGCTCGAAGCCTCGAGTGGATCACGGCCAACCCGCCGAAGGAACACAACTTCGACCGGCTGCCGACGGTTGGTCATCTTGATGAGTTCTTCCATCGCAAGTACGAAGACCGCGGCGAAGGTGAACGCCACGACTACCACCAGGTGGCAACCGCCGAGGAGATCCTCGCCGCCGAGGAGGCCAGCGCCGACAAGCACATCCACCTGCCGTCGCCGTCGTACTGGCCGATCCTGCTTGCATTCAGCCTCCCGATCATGGGTTACGGCGTGATCTACAACCTGTATCTCCTCGCCGGTGGTGCCCTGTTGGCGCTGGTGTCGATGTACGGCTGGGGTATGGAGCCGCACACCGCGCCGAGCGATGACTACGACCCGCCCAAGGGCACCGAACTGGAGGTGGCCGCGCATGGCTGACACCGCCGTCCATGACGACACGCACGCCGCACACGACGACCACGCCGCACATCACACCTCGACCGGCCTGTCGAACAACAAGCTGGCGATGTGGATGTTCCTCGGGTCAGAGTGCCTGCTCTTCGGCGGCCTCATCTCGACGTACATGCTCTACCGCGGTCGCCATTCGGCGAACCTCGGACCCGACCAGGTGTGGGACATCCCCTTCACGTCGGCGTCGAGCTTCGTGCTGTTGATGTCGTCACTCACCATGGTGCTTGCGGTGTCATCGGCACATCGCAAGGACGACCGCAACACCAAGGTCTGGCTCTCGGTGACAGCTCTGCTCGGCGCTCTCTTCGTGGCCGGCCAGGTGTATGAGTTCACCACGTTCTACCGAGAGGGCCTCGGCTTCACCACGAGCTTGTTCTCCTCGAGCTTCTACACCCTCACCGGTTTCCACGGTGTGCACGTGACCGTCGGCATCATCATGCTCATGTCGCTCTCCGGCATGATCAGCCGCAACAAGGTGCCCGGCGACAAGGCTGAGACCGTCGAACTCTTCGGTCTCTACTGGCACTTCGTCGACGTGGTGTGGATCCTCATCTTCACCCTCGTCTACCTGATCCCGGCCTGACCAGAATCGAGACGCCATGAGCAGCGCCACCGACACCCATAGCGAACACGACACCGAATCACACGGATTGAGTGATCTTGGTTACATCAAGATCGCGATCTTCCTCGCAGTCATCACTGCGGTGGAGGTCGTGTTCAGCTACACCCAGGAACAGCTCGGTGCTGCGTTCCTACCCGGACTGCTCATCCTCATGGGCGTCAAGTTCTTCATGGTGCTGCTCTACTTCATGCACCTGAAGTTCGACTCCAAACTGTTCAGCCTCATGTTCTACATCGGAATGGGACTGGCGGTCGGTTGTTACGCCGTGTTCCTGGCGACGATGCATTTCTTCCACTCCTGACCCCCGGAGGCGTCGATGCCGGCGCAACTCGACAATTTGAACCTCAACCCGTGGGCCTTCGTCCCACACCCCGAGGTGTGGCTGCTCGTCGGGTTCCTCACGGCTGCGTACGTGTACATGGTGCGGGTCATCGGGCCGAAAGCCGTCGGCCCCGGTGTCGAGGTCATTTCCCGCCGTAACCGCAACTCGTTCATCGCTGCCATGGTGATCCTGTGGATCGCAAGCGACTGGCCGGTGCACGACATCAGCGAGGACTACCTCTACTCGGTGCACATGGTGCAGCACATGGCACTGGCCTTCTGGGTGCCGCCGCTCGCCCTCATGGCCACCCCAGAGTGGCTCATGCGTACCCTCATCGGTTCGGGACGGATCTACAAGGCGTTGCGGTGGCTCACCCTGCCCGTCGTTGCGGCGCTGCTTTACAACGGTGGCACCATGCTCACCCACCTGCCGTCGCTGGTGAACGCGTCCGTCGGCGACGGCTACTGGAACGGCGCACTGCACTACGGCCTTCATGTGATCGTGGTGACGGCGTCATTGCTGATGTGGATGCCGGTCGTCGGTCCGATCCCCGAGTTCCGCCTCGGACTCATCGGCAAGATGATCTACCTGTTCGCGCAATCGATCGTGCCGACGATCCCTGCGGCGTTCCTCACCTTCGCCGACTCGGCCGTGTACTCGGCGTACGAACGTCCGGTGCGACTCTGGGGCATGTCGCTCGTCGACGACCAACAGCTCGCCGGCGCCATCATGAAACTGATGGGCGGCATGTTCTTGTGGGCACTCGTGATCTACTACTTCATGCAGTACGCGAAGCAGTTCCGTCACAGCCACGACTACCGACGCGGCAACCGACCACACGACAGCGAGATGGTGGGAACCGATGACTCGCCGCTCACCACGGCCGACGTCGAAGCCGCATTTGCCCGCAGTACCCCGGTCCGCGAAGAGCGCTGACCGCTAGCCTCGGCGCCGTGATCGACGTCCGGCTCCTGCGTTCCGACCTTGACGCTGTTCGTGCGTCGCTGGCTCGTCGTGGCGATGCCGACCTTGATTCGCTCGTCGACACGATGATCAGCCTTGACGCCAAGTTGCGTGAGATCACCGCCGAACGGGATGCCGTGCGGGCCAAGGTCAACGAACTCTCGAAACAGGTTGGAATGCTGCGTCGAGACGGCGATGCCGCCGGCGCTGAAGCGCTCCAGGCCGAAAGTCGTGCGCTCGGTGAAACCGAGAACACCTTGGCCGCCGACCACGACACGATGTCGGCGAAGCTCCGTGAGGTGCTGTTGGTGGTGCCAAACCTGCCCCATCCGGATAGCCCCGATGGTACGAGTGATGCCGACAACCCGGTGATCTCGGGGCCGTTTCTCCCAGCTGGCGGCATCGATGGCTTTGCCGAACACCAACGCGTACCTCACTGGGAGATCGGCACCGATCTCGGCATTCTCGACAGTGAACGTGCCACGAAAATCGCAGCATCGATGTTCACCATGCAGCGCGGGGCTGGCGCCACGCTCGCCCGGGCGCTCTGCCAGTACGCGCTCGACGCCAATGCCGATGCCTTTGAGGAGGTGCGCCCGCCCACGCTGGTGTCGACGGCCACCCTGACCTCAACCGGTCAGCTGCCGAAGTTCGCCGATGACGCCTATGCCATCGAACGCGACGACCTGTGGTGTATCCCGACCGCCGAGGTGCCGCTCACCTCGATGTACGCAGGCGAGGTCCTCGCCCAAGCAGACCTACCGGCGCGGTTCATGGCGTACAGCCCGTGCTATCGCCGCGAGGCCGGCTCGGCAGGCCGCGACACCCGCGGCATGTTGCGCGCCCATGAATTCGACAAGGTCGAGATCCTTGCCCTGGCTACCCCCGACCAGGCGGCTGAGCTGCTCACCGAGATGGTGGGCCGTGTCGAGCGACTGATCTCGTCACTCGGCCTGCACCACCGGGTGATCGAGATCTGCACCGGTGACATGGGTCAGAGCCATCACCGTTCCTTCGACGTCGAGGTGTACGCGCCGGGATGTGAGCAATGGCTCGAGGTGTCGTCGGTGTCATGGTTCTCCGACTATCAGGCCCGTCGCGCTGACATCCGCTACCGGCCGCTCGACGCCGACGGCAAGCCGGTGAAGGGCACCGCTCTCGTACACACCCTGAACGGCTCGGCGCTCGCCGTGCCACGGGTCTGGGCCGCAATTCTCGAAACCAACCGGCAACCCGATGGCACCATCGCAGTGCCGAAGGTGCTGCACCCGTACATGCGTGGCATCACGGTGATCGGCGGCTGATGTGGCCGACCGTGATGCCATTCGTGATCGGCGTATCCAATACGAGACCGCTGGTCTCGAGGTTGGCGATGTCGACAGCGATCCGGTCGTCCAGTGGCACCGCTGGTACGACGACGCGGCGGCGGCCGAGCTGGTGGAGCCGAACGCGATGACAATCGGCACCGTCGATGCTGACGGTGTGCCCGATGCCCGCATTGTGCTCGTGCGGGCCGTTGACCATGCCGGACTCACGTTCTTCACCAACTACGACTCGGCCAAAGGAACGCAACTCGGTGCCAACCCGGCGGCAGTGGCGGTGTTCGGATGGCTCGACCTGCACCGTCAGGTGCGCGTGCGCGGCACGGTCACCAAAGTCACCGAGGCGGAGAGCGACGAGTACTTCATGAGCCGCCCGCGTGGATCGCGAATCGGCGCGTGGGCGTCGCCGCAGTCGACCGTGATCGCCGACCGAGCCGAACTCGAGCATCGGGTAGCCGGCGAAACCGCTCGCTTCGATGGTTCCGAGGTCACTCGTCCCGCACATTGGGGCGGCTACCGGATCGTGCCGGACACCTGGGAGTTCTGGCAGGGGAGACCGAGCCGTCTTCACGACCGACTCCGCTACCGGCGAGTCGGTGACGTCTGGGTCATCGAACGCCTCGCCCCCTGATCACTCAGACGGTTCGCCACCGCGTTGGGTGCGCACCGAAACAGCGGTATTCGTACAGAATGACAACAAACATTCTGTACACTTTGGAGATGGACATCGGCATCACCGAACTCCGGGCCAACCTCGCACACTGGATCGCCCGAGCAGCGTCGGGTGACGATGTTGTGATTACCGACCACGGACGTCCCGTTGCGCGTCTGGTGCCCACCGAACCCGTTGACCGGTGGTCGGAACTCATCGAATCAGGACTCGTGCTGCGACCAGACGAGGTGACTCGGAGTCACCGAACGGACGACTTCCCGATTGCGCACGAGCCGACCGGGGTGTCGCTCGCCGATGAACTCGAGGCGATGCGAGACGAAGACCGTTGATCGTCTATCTCGACACGAGTGCGGTCATCAAGCTCATCCACATCGAGACCGGCACCGATACGGCACAGCGGCTCTGGCGATCAGCATCGACTCTGTGTGCGAGTTCGATCGTGGTGCCAGAGGTGGCCTCGGTGATCCGCCGCGTGTCGGGGCCAAGCGGACCGGGCCAGCTCCAGCAGGCGTGGATGTCTCGTCGACGCTACGTCTCAATGATCTCGGTCGATCCTTCGGTCATCGCTCTCGCCGAAGACCTCGCCGGACGCCACCCACTCTCGGGCGCCGATGCGCTCCATCTCGCCTCGGCACTCACGACCAACTTCGGCAACCTCATCTTCCTCACCTGGGATCGACGGTTGCATCAGGCGGCGCACGTTGAGGGGCTCACCGTCGCTCCCCGAGACCCGAACGCAGGCGAGCCGTAGACTTACGGGGGTCATGACCTCTGTCCAACCCCCAAGCACGCTCCCGCAGGCCAACGACCCGTGCTGGTGCGGCAGCGGACGTAAATACAAGCGCTGCCACCGAGCCTCTGAAGGTCGTGTGCTGCCGGGTGAGATCGCGCCGATGCTCACCGTTCCCGAGCACATCGCTCGACCCTCCTACGCCGACACCGGCGAGGTGGAACGCTGGGACGAGCCGCTCGTGAAGAGCCCCGAGATCATCGAACGGATGCGACACGCCGGACGCATCGCGGCCGAGGTACTCCGACTCGCTGGCGAGTATCTGAAGCCCGGCATCACCACCGACGAGGTCGATCGCTACGTCCACCAACTGTTCATCGACCGCGACACGTACCCGAGCACCCTCAACTACCACGGCTATCCCAAGAGCCTGTGCACCTCGGCCAACGAGGTCATCTGCCACGGCATCCCCGACTCGCGGGTCATGCTTGACGGCGACATCATGAACCTCGACGTGACCGGCTACGTGGGCGGCGTGCATGGCGACACCAACGCCACGTTCTGCATCGGCAACGTCGACGCCGAGAGTCGTGAACTCATTCGCGTCACCGAAGAGTGCACGTGGAAAGGCATCGAAGCGGTGCGTCCCGGACGGCCCGTGAGCGACATCGGCCGCGCCATCGAAGAGCACGCCAAAGCGCACCGCTACGGCGTGGTGAAGGCCTTCATCGGACACGGCATCGGCGAGCAGTTCCACACCGATATGCAGATCCTCCACTACTACGACTCGCGTGCCACGACGATCATGCAACCCGGCATGACCTTCACCATCGAACCGATGATCACCCTCGGTGATTGGCGGCATCGCATGTGGGACGACGGTTGGACAGCGGTGACCGCTGACTGGCGGCGCACAGCGCAGTTCGAACACACCGTGCTCGTCACCGACGACGGTGTTGAGGTCCTCACCGGTGGTGACGGCGCCGTGTCGGGAACCGCCCCCTGGAATCGCTGACGAGTCAACCCCTCACGTCGGGAACCGCAACGGCGCTCCGAGCGACCATGACAGTCGTGAAGACACGACTCCTGCTCCCCGCTCTCGCTGTGATCACCCTCGGTGCTGTTGCCTGTGGCGGTGACGACGAGAGCATCACCATCACCGACCCGTGGGCCCGAACCAGCCCCGCCATGGTCACGATGGGCGCCGCCTACATGCAGATCGCCGCATCGGCAGGCGACACCCTCATCGGCGTCAGCGTGCCCTCATCGATCGCCGAACGTGCCGAGATCCACGAGATGGCCCCTGTCGCCGCAACAGACGACTCGATGGAAATGAGCTCGGACGATTCAATGGACATGGACTCCATGGATATGGAGTCGATGGACGAGGTCATGGTCATGCAACAGATCATGAGCCTCGAGCTCCCGGCCGGTGAGACCGTTGAACTGAAGCCCGGCGGCTACCACGTCATGCTCATCGGACTCGCTGCCCCGCTCGAGATCGGTGAAACCTTCGACCTCACCCTCGACTTCGAAAACGCCGAGGATCAGGTTGTGACCGTGGAGGTCCGCGAAGGCTGATGCTGCGCCGGATTGGATTCGCCGCACTGCTCGTCATCGTCACCGCATGCGGCGGGTCCGACCCATCGGCGACCCTGCCCGACATCACCCTCGAACGAGTCGACGGTGATGCCGCAGTCGATCTCGGTGATCTCGACGGCCCTGCCGTCATCAATCTGTGGGCGACCTGGTGTGCCCCATGTCGGCGAGAGATCCCCGATCTTGAGACGTTTCATCGAGACCTCGGCGACGCCGTCGACGTGATCGGCATCAACATCGGCGACGAGCCGGACCAGATCACCAACTTCCTCAACGACCTCGACGAACCCGCCGTCACCTACACCCAACTCGTCGACCCACTCGCCGACGTCGCCGATCACCTCGGATCGAGCACACTGCCCGTCACCGTGGTTGTGGCCAACGGCCAGATCGTGGAACGACACGATGGCCCGATCACCGCCGACGAACTCAACGATCTGATCGCACCACACCTGGGCTGATGAGCACAGCGAGTGCGCCGGCGATCGCCGCCACCGCCACCACCGCCGCACCGGCCGTGACCACACGATCGACGGCGCCGGGCCACGGACTCGGAATCAACGCCCGCCACAATCCGGTACGGCGATCCCACACCCACACGCTGAGCACCACACCCGATACGAGCAACGCACCGTTCGCCCAGAACCAGCGGCCCGACCGCTCGAACGCCACACCAGCCGCGCCGCCGATCAGTGCGCCGAGCGGCAACACCCACCAGCGCGGGTTAGGGCCGGTATCAGCCGGCGTTGTCGCGTAGGTAACGACTCCGACGATCAGTGCCACCAGCGACACAGCGCCGAGCCACATCGACGCAGCAGCCAGTCGACGTCCACCGAAGACCAGTACCGCTGCCACCGCAGCCATACCGAGAATCAGACCGGCGATCGATGGTCGTGCCGACGGGGCTGGCAACAACGTGCTCTCCACCCGCACCGCCACGTCGACATCGTCAACCGTGAACGGCACCAGCGACGAGATGACGACATCCCCGGGCTCGGCCCCAATCGGCGGGGACGACTCCATCCAATGGATCCGGTGATCGTGCCATGCCACCGAACAGTCATCGTCGATCTGCTCCCACTCGGGGGTGGCGTCCGGATCGACGAAGTCCGGTCTCACGACATCGCCATAGCGATCCTCGTTGTACCAGGCGGACCAACTCAGGCGGTTCTGCCACACCGAGCAATCGGCATCGATCCGCAGATAGGGCTCGGCGTCGTAGCCCGGGATCGTGGCGGTCGACCCAGGATCGACGTTCAGCCACAAGAACGAATCGACCCCTTCGACCTTGATCGAGAATGTGTCGGGCACACCGTCAGCACCGTCAGCGGTGACATCGACAACCACCGACTCGAAATCTGTCGGGCCGGGCGCATCGGCCGAGACCACCCTGGCAGGAATGATCACGAAGGCACACGCGAGCAGCGATCCCCGCAGCCACCTCATGCGGGAAGAACCTTGAGGGTGAACCGCCCGCTCGGATGCACCGAACAATCCCCGCTCAACTCACCAGCCGAGGTGAACGACTGCACCATCGTCTCACCCGCACCCACATAGAAGATGCCGACCACATGGCCACGGTCGTCCTCGTTCACGATGCGGATCGACTCCCCGACACGCACCACGAGTTCGGCTGGCACGATGTCGAGTTGCTCCCCGGCATCGATACGGGCGCCGGCACCTGCCGGAATCGTGTAGTCGTACTCGGCGACCGCCGACATATCACCGGCTGTCGTTCCGGGAGCGGAGTCACCGGACGTCACCCAGACACCGGCAACAACACCGACCAGCCCGAGCGCCGCCACCACCGCAAGCAGCCGCAGTCGGTTCACGCCCGTCGACCCGCCAGGAGATCCTCGATGTCGGCCCGCAACGCCGCCCGTTCGAGACCGAACGGCCAGGTGATGAGCAACCCACCGGTGTCATCGACGGCGTACAGCGATCCCGAGTGCGCCACCTCGATCGTTCCGTCATCGGCTTCGGTGACCGAATAGCTCGCGCCGAAGGCCTCAGCCGCAGTCAGCAGTTGCACAGCATCCTCGGTACCGAGAGCGATGCCATCGGGGAAGAAACTCGTCACGTAGTCAGGCAGGATCGGAATGTCGCGATCGGGATCAACCGTCACCATCGCCACGTCGACCCGATCACGATCGGCGTCATCGATCTCGCGCAGTGCAATTCGAAGATCCTGCATTGTCGTTGGACACACATCTGGGCAATTCGTGTAGCCGAAATAGACGATCAACAGTCCGTCATCGTCAGCGACGAGCTCCCGCTCACCGCCAGCGTCGCCGAGAATCGGCAGCACGACTCCGGCCAGACTCGGATTCGGAGTGCGCACGTAGCCAGCGAGCTCACGCTGACCTCCGCACGCAACCGCGAGGAACGCCAGCACCACAGCAATGACCGCTCGGGGCATCAGCGCAGCCCGCCTCATGGCAACTCCAACTCAGCGATGAAGTCAGTGATCGACTCGACATCGCTCAACGAGAGATTGTTCATCGGCATCGGAATCGAATAGCCGGCAACTTTTCGAGCTGCCGGATCCATGATCGACTCGACGACATAGGCACGGTCGGCAACGAGGGATGTGCCGTCGGCGAACTCCGAGGTCGATCCGATCAAGCCCACCAACGACGGGCCGACACCGCCTCCGCCATCTGATCCATGACACGCAGCACAACCGTTCGAGATGTAGATCGACCGGCCCGCGGCCGCAGCCTCGGACAATGCTGGCCCGGAATCATCAGCACCACACGCTGCGAGTAGAGCGACACCGACGGCAACGCCGAGCACCGACCGTACCGACGACGTCACGCGGAACGCTCCACAACGCCAAATCCCGAACCCTGAAGATGCTCGATCAGATCCATTCGTGCACGAGCGACGCGCGACCGGACTGTGCCGATGGGACAGTCGATCACATCAGCTGCCTCGGCGTAGGACAAGCCGAGGACCTGAGTCAGCACAAACGCATCACGGCGATCCGGATCAAGCCGATCGAACACATCGTCGAGTTCGGTGGTGCCCAGGTCGTGATGCACATCAGCGACGACACCACCTTCGAGTCGGCCGTTGCGGCGACGCGTGCGCTCCCGACGCCGGACTGAGTCGGCGCAGACCCGTCGGGTGATCTGGCGAACCCAGTGCACGGCCGGCCCATCACCGCGGAATCGGTGCATCGAGGCGACGATTCGTTCATTCGTCTCCTGGATCAGGTCGTCGATCGAGTCCGGGTCTCCGAGAAGTCGGCACAACGGCTCGATCTCTGTGCGAGCCCACACGAAGAATTGCCGAGACGCCTCGGCGTCGCCCGCGGCCGCGGCGAGCAGGAGCTCGGACCAACGGGCATCGGCGTCGGCGACCATTCCCCCAGTCAACCAGGTCTTCCGCCACATCTCCCAGGGTCCTCGGTCACACCAGACGACCGGTGCGAGCCCACCACTCGATCAGCCGAGATCGCGCCTGGGTGTCGAACGAGAACGCCGACAACACCGCCTCCCCACAGGCGACCAGATCACCGGCGGTGAGGGCCTCGACGGCCACATCGAGCGACACCCTCGGCCATGGCACCGACATGATCACCGATGGCGATAAACGCACGCTCGTCGGTGCCAGGCCCGAACCGGCCATCGTCTGCCAGGCGTGCAACGTCGCCACCGGCGACGTCAGCAATGCAGCGATCGCGTCGACGTCACCCGGATCGTGGGGCACCACCGAGACCACGGGCACGCCCGGCAACCACGAACCGTCCCGATCAGCGACCGCCTCCACCACACGAGTCTGAGCCGCAACGAGCACCTTGGGAACCAACAGGGCCTCAGCCCATGGTCGGAACCGACCCTCGAGCTGATCGAGATCAACTCTCGGATGATCAAGGCGCTGCTTCGCGAACCGCACCGGACGCTCACCCCACCGACACCGACCGGGATCGATCAACCCCGACGTCACCAGCGGCGGACCGACAGCACCGTCGGACACGGCGGGAACAAGTGCGTAGTACTCGTCGCGGAAATTCGCAGTGGCCCTCGCTCGATCACCGATGGTCGTACCGGTGTCGGGAAGGGCCAACCGAGGAACGTCGAGCACCTCGGTCACCACCGACGACCACGGCGCAGGATCACCGGGAATGTCCACATCACGGCGCTCGAAGACCAGCATGCACACGTTCACCTCGGCGTCGAATGGACGCTCGGGCGACCACCACGACCCGACGATGTGCGCCGCGCCCGTCACCGCAGAGCGCAACGCGGCGGCATCACGGGCCGTCAACACCGACTGGGGGAGCAGGATCACCATCCGGCCACCCGGCCGTAGCGACAACACACCAGCGAGACAGAACTCCATCGCGGCGTTCGCGTACGGGCCACCGCCGAAACGACTCGCACCACGACGAGACGTCGCCGTTGCCATCTGGGACAGGAACGGTGGGTTTGCGATCACGAGATCAAACGGTCCGCGTTCACGACTCCAATCCACCGACAACCCGTCAACGCAGCGCACGTCGAGACGCCCGTCGTCTATGGCAGCCACGGTCTCCGCATCGACATCAGCACCGACGGCGATCACACCGTCGCCGAGTCGATCACAGATAGCTGAGAGCAGCCGACCATCGCCACACGCCGGATCGAGCACCCTCATCGCACCAGACGTCGGCGTCACATCGTCAAGCAACGCGTCGGCCATCCGGGCGATGAGTGACGCCGGTGTGTACCAAGCGCCGAGGCGTCGGCGCTGCGCCGGTTGCCGATCCGCCATCGGCGAAGCGTAGGGTCGCGACGTGCCCGACAGGTACATCGAATTCGATCGAGCCGGCTGGGCCGCGCTGCGAGCCGCGACCCCGCTCACCCTTGACGACGCCGACCTCGACCGCCTGCGCGGTATCAACGAGCGCATCGACCTCGACGAGGTCACCGCCGTGTACCTGCCGCTCAGCCGCCTACTGAACCTCTACGTGAGTGCCGTGCAGGACCTGCATCGGGTGTCGGCCACCTTCCTTGGCACGTTCGCGCCGAAAGTGCCGTATGTGATCGGTGTCGCTGGATCGGTCGCCGTCGGCAAGAGCACCTTCAGCCGCATTCTCCAAGCGTTGCTGTCGCGTTGGCCTGACCACCCGGCGGTCGACCTCATCACCACCGATGGATTCCTCCATCCCAACCACGTACTCGCCGAACGCGGCCTGATGGATCGCAAAGGCTTTCCCGAGAGCTACGACACCCGCGCCCTCGTGGGGTTCCTACGCGACGTCAAGAGCGGACGCCCCGAGGTGAGCGCACCGGTGTACGACCACGTGACCTACGACATCGTCCCCGATGCCGCCGTGACGGTGCGCACCCCCGACATCGTCATTGTCGAAGGAATCAACGTGCTGCAGGTGGGCCGAGATACCACCGAGTACGTGAGCGACTACTTCGACTTCTCGATCTATGTCGACGCCGACGAAGACGACATCGAGGAGTGGTATGTGGAACGCTTCCGCACCTTCCGCCAGTCGGTGTTCACCCGACCCGACAGCTACTTCTCGAACTATGCCGACCTCGACGATGCGATGGCGGAACAGATGGCACGATCGATCTGGGAGCGGATCAACGGCGTGAACCTCACCGAGAACATCATGCCGACCCGAGACAGGGCTTCACTGGTGATCCACAAAGGCGCCGACCACCGGGTCACCTCAGTACGACTGCGCAAACTCTGATCAGATCGTGTGCTCGGCCGCGAGCCAGCCAGCCACATCACCAATCGATGCGAGTTCATCGAAATGATGCTCGGGATCCGCGACCAACTCGTGCTCCCAGGTGGAGTGATAGGGCACGTGCACACCCCATCCGCCGAGTTCGATCAGCGGCAACACATCGCTGCGCACCGAGTTACCGACCATCACGAACCGTTCCGGGGTGATCGACCATTCGCCGAGCAACTTGGCGTAGGTGTCGACGTCTTTGTTGAGCACCACACCGACCCGTTCGAACAGGTGCTCCAAACCCGATGTGCGCACCTTGCGGGTCTGATGTACGAGATCGCCCTTGGTGATCAACACGAGGCGATGCGTCGCCGACACTGCAGCGAGTGCTTCTGGAACTCCGGGCAGCAACTCGACGGGTTGACGCAACATGTCGTGGACGTGATCGACCAGTGCGCCGAGCACCGCCGAAGGCACCCGACCGCCGGTGGCCGTCACCGCCGCTTCAACCATCGACAGCCCGAATGCCTTCACGCCGTAGCCCGACAATGGCACCCGGTCGAGTTCGATCGCCCGCAACGAATCAGCCAGATCGACACCATCGGGGGTGTGGGGACCGACCAGTTCGAAGAAGAGCGCCTCAGCTTCGTCGAACGACTCCTGGCTGCGCCACAAGGTGTCATCGGCATCGAAGCCGACCACGTCGAGCAGATCGCCGCGGCGCATCAGCGATGGATTGCGTTCAGATAGTTGTAGACCGTGATCCGGCTCACCTGCATGGCATCGGCGAGGTCCTCCACCGCCCGGCGCAAGGTGAACGCCCCCCGCTCATCCAGCAGCCGCACCGCCCGCTGTTTGTCCTCGCGCGACAGGGTCGGAAGTGGACCACCCAACTCGCCTTCCACCGCCTCGATCAACCGGTCGAGGGCCCCGTGCAAGGGCGGCAGACGCACGGCTGCCACCGTCTCGCCTTCCCACACGACCGGTATGTCAGCGGGTTCAGCCACATCAGCGGCCACCACACGGGCGCCAAGCGCATCGAGCACCGGAGTCAACGCGGTGACCAACGGATGATCAAGCGCCATCGACCGACACCCCGTCGATCTCGATCGTGACCCGGGTCGCACCATTGGCATACGCCACACGAACTACCTCGGCCACCAGTTCAGGCATCTGTTCGGCTTCGGCAATACACGTCGATCCGAACGCCCCGAAGTCGACGGTTACGCCAAGTGCCTCAAGCGCAGCGACGGGAGCCGTCACGTGCGCACCCGGCTGACCGTCGACGAAAGGCTCGATGGTGAAGTCGAGGCGCTGCACCTCACCGATTGTAGAGCGGACGTGTCACGTGCCCATGATGCGCATCAGTTCCTGCGACCTTGCGACACAATCACGGCCGGCGGCGGCGAACGCCTCGTCGAGGCGGGAGAGCACCTGCTTGAACGACCCGTTCCAATCCTGTTCGAACCGCTGACGGGCCGGGCCCTGCCACGTTGTCGACCCGATCGAGCGGTCGACGGTTGCGACCATCCGGTGCAACACCTCAATCTGCTCGGTCAACGTGCGGCCCAATTGGGCCAGTTGTTCGGGATTCGCTCCGTACATCACCATGATTCCTCCGATCGTGCTCTGCGACTGCGAGAGCGTCGCCAGAGGGGATCGATCACTCGTCGCCAGGGAAGAGCACACTCGGCGACCATGAATCAGCAGCGGCGACGAGTCCGTCGATCAACGCCTCTGTGTGCGGCGTGAGACCGTGCTCCCAGTCCCACCACAATGGCGACGAACCGCGTACCCG
Source organism: Actinomycetota bacterium (assembly GCA_027730505.1). Lineage (GTDB taxonomy): Bacteria > Actinomycetota > Acidimicrobiia > Acidimicrobiales > Ilumatobacteraceae > Casp-actino5. The sequence continues at coordinate 19,355 of JAQCGT010000012.1, forward strand.
GGGAGGCAACTCGATCTGGACCCCGGCGCCGCGTGGCAGGTTCACCGGATTGCGCGGATGCATCCCACGCAGATCCTTCGGAATCTCCTCGGCGTCACTCACCAGTCGATACGCGGGCAGCCGAGATCGAAGGTGCTGAGCCACATGATGAGCCAAGTCACGGTTACGACCACCGAGCAGCAGTGACGTGAAGAAGCCCCGTCTCCCGAAGCCGTGCACCGTCACCACCACATCGACATGTTCGATGAACGCCGACATGGCATCGGAGTGGCTCGGGTCGAACCGGATCGACGGAATGTGAGGGGGATCGTCGCCGGGATGGAGCACGCCGTAATACGACGCACCAGCACGCATCGCCGCCTCCCGGGCGATCAGATCGGTGGCGGCTTCGAGCCCGCCACCGTGGTACGCCATGAAGCCGAACGTCGAGCGCAGCACACATTCCTCGACCACACCGTCGGTGGCCAACAGACGGGCGAAGTCGTCTGACGCCATGACCGCATCGTGCCACCGTCACACCGCCGACCTAGCATCGTTACCGATGTTGGTGTGGATGGACCTCGAAATGACCGGACTCGATCACACGAGCGACGTCATCGTTGAGATCGCCACGCTCATCACCGACGACGAGTTGCAGATCGTGGCCGAAGGCCCCGACCTCGTCGTGCACCAACCCGACGAGGTGCTCGCCGCCATGAACGACGTCGTCACCCGCATGCACACCGAGTCGGGCCTGCTCGAAGCCATCCGCACCTCCACGCTCGACCTTGCCGAAGCGGGTCGCCTCACGCTCGACTTCATCCGCGAGCACTGCCCCGAACCGGGAACCGTGCCGCTGTGCGGCAACTCGATCGGCACCGACCGCCGATTCCTTGCGGCATATCTCCCCGAGATCGAGAACTATCTGCACTACCGCAGCGTCGACGTCTCAACCATCAAAGAACTGGTTCGTCGTTGGTATCCCCAGACCCAGACCCTGCGGCCCTGGAAACCCAACAGTCACCGCGCCCTCGACGACATCCGAGAGAGCGTCGCTGAACTGCAGCGCTACCGCGACTTCGTCTTCCGCGACCCGGATCAAGTCGACGCCGCCATTGCCGCTCGCCCCAGTTGACGAAACCGAGGTTTCAGGTGCGACACTGCACCCATGCGCGCCGCAGTTGTCGAGCAATACGGAGGACCCGAAGCCATTTCGGTGATGGAGGTTCCCGATCCGATTCCGGGTCCTGACGAGATCCGAGTGGCGGTCGAGTACAGCGCCTGCAATCGTGCCGACACCCTGCAACGTCAGGGTGCATACCCCGATCCGATCAAACGCCGGCACGAGATCCTCGGACTCGAGTACGCCGGCCGAGTCGAATCGGTGGGCGAACGGGTCACCCGCTGGTCGGTCGGCGATCGCGTGATGGGCATCGAAGCCGGCGCCTGCAACGCCAGCATGATCGTCACCCACGAGCGCATGGCGCTTCCGGTGCCCGAATGCATCAGCGACACTGAGATGGGTGCGATCCCCGAGGTGTTCATCACGGCGTGGGATGCACTGTGCGCCCAAGGTGGCCTCACCGCCGGTCGATGGGCGCTCGTGCACGCTGGTGGTTCCGGCGTCGGCACCGCTGCCATCCAGATCGCGAAGGCCATCGGAGCGAACATCGCGGTCACCTGTTCGGCCCGCAAAGCCGACGCCTGTCGTGCCCTCGGCGCCGACCTTGTGCTCGAGCGCTCGCCAGCCGACTGGCTCGGTGCGCTCACTGAACACGTTCCGGGTGGCGTCGACGTGGTGCTTGACGTGATCGGCGGTGAAGAAGCCGACCGCAACCTCAAGGCCGTGAAGACCCAGGGCACGATCATGCAGGTCGGATTCATGGGTGGCACCACCGCCACCATCACCGCCAGCCTGATCTTGTCCAAGCGCATCCACTGGATCGGCACCACCCTGCGGAACCGCCCGATCGAACAGAAGATCCAGGCGGTGCAGGGATTCGCCGCTGAGATGCTCCCGCTGTTCGAGGCCGGAGTGCTGAAGCCTGTCGTCGACACCACCTTCGCGCTCGACGACATCGCTGACGCGCATCGCCACATGGAAGCCGACGCCAACATCGGCAAGATCCTCCTCAAGATCTGACGTCGAAAAACGCGAGGAGTCGCTCGTTCCGTCCTCGGGACGAGCATGACACTCGAACTCGACTACATCACCGAACCCGTCGTCCTCACCGACACGCATCGCGCCCGCTGCGCCGATGGAGAAGGCACGTTCACCACGCTGTTCTTCTCCGACGATGCCATCGACTTGGCCCGAGCCAAAGCGATCTGTCAACGGTGCAGCCTGAGCGATGACTGCCTCGCCGGCGCGCTCGAACGATCAGAGCACTACGGCGTGTGGGGCGGACAACTCCTAATGGATGGTGTGATCGTCGACGACCGCCCACGACGGGGTCGGCCGCCGAAGAGTCCACGTCCTGCGCTCGAGGTCGAGGAAGTGCCCGTGCCGCCACACCTTGTCGCCTAATAGCCTGACCATATGGATCAACGCACCCGGCTCAAGGTGTTCGCCGGGGTCGCCGGGGTGATCATGCTCGGTCTCATCGCCGTCGGTGCACCGGAGGTGCGCGACGCTGTGAGCGGCTCGGATGTTGACGTCGTGCTCAGCGAGCCGGGCGAATATCAGCAGCCGGTCGATGGGTCATCGACCACGTTCAGGGACTTCTTCCCCGACGTCGAGATCTACGACACGGCTGGTCAGGCCGTCATGAGCCGCGCCCTGCTCGGCACCCCGCTCGTGGTCAACCTCTGGTTCGCCAATTGCCCACCGTGTCAGCGCGAGATGCCCGACTTCGCGGCAGTCGACGAGGCGACGGGCGATTCGGTCCGCTTCGTCGGCATCAACCCGGTCGATACCGTCGAGCGTATGACCGCCTTCGCCGACTCGGTCGGCGTCACCTATGAGCTCTACAGCGATCCGTACGCCAGGATCACCGATGCGCTCGGCACAGTTGCGTTCCCACTGACTGTGTTCGTCGACGCTGAGGGCAACGTGCTCGACCGACGAGGCGTGCTCGACGTCGAATCGCTCGGCGAACGCATCGAAACCCTGTTCGACATCACGGTGGACATCTCCGCGTGAGCCTGTCGTTCCTGCGTGGACTCGTCGCTGCGGTCAATCCGTGCGGTTTCGTGCTGCTCCCCACCTACTTGATGTTCTTCCTCGGTGCTGAGGTGACAGGAGCGGCATCGGGGATCGGGGTCCGACGCGCCGGCATCAGACGCGCGCTGACGGTGAGCGGTGCATTGACCGCCGGCTTCATGGCGGTGTTCATCGTGGTCGGCATGGTCACGTACCACTTCACCTCATGGATTCAGCGCAACGCCCGCTACGCCACGATCGTCATCGCCATCGCTCTCGTCATCTTCGGCATCGCCATGCTCTCGGGTCGTCGTCTGCCCATCAACACCCCACACCTCAACGCCGGCGGACGTGACCGTGGACTGTGGTCGATGTTCGTCTACGGCATCGCCTACGCCGTCGCATCATTGGGCTGCACCATCGGGCTGTTCCTTCCGTCGGTGTTCACCGCCCGCGACGACGGACTCATCGCCGCCATCGGTCACGTCGCGGCATACGCGCTCGGCATGGGCATGCTCATCACGGCGCTCACCGTGTCGCTGGCCGTCGCCAAAGTCGGCCTGCTCGGCGTGCTGCGACGTTCGACGCAGTATGTAGAACGAGTCGCCGGGGTGTTCGTGATCCTGTCGGGCATCTACCTCGCCTGGTACTTCTGGGTGGTCGACATCGGGTCGGGCACCGACCCCATCACCGGTGCCGTCGAAGACGTGCAGCGCTGGGTGATCACCTCGCTCGACGCCAACTGGCAGGTCGCGGCGGTTGTCCTCGGCGCAGTGATCGTCGCCGCCCTCGGTTACGTCCGCTGGGGCCGCGACACCGATCAGCGATAGCCGAGCGCGCTGGCCTCACGGGCCAATTCGTCGCGATGATCGGGATGAGCGATCGATATCAACGCTGCGGTGCGCTCGGCGATCGTCCGCCCTCGCAACTCGGCCACACCCCATTCGGTCACCACCTTGTCGACCGTGTTCTTCGGTGTGGTCACCGCCTCGCCCGGGGCCAACCTCGGCACGATCCGGCTCCGACCGTCACTCGTCGTCGAGTGCAGCACCACAAAACCCTGACCGCCCTCTGAGTACATCGCACCGCGAGCGAAATCGTTCTGTCCACCCGACGACGAGTAGTACCGCCCATCGATCGTCTCCGAGGCGCACTGCCCGTAGAAATCGACCGACAGCGTGGCGTTGATCGAGATGAACCCTCGCTCACGGGCGATGATCCGCGGATCGTTCACATATCGGACCGGCCACAACTCGACAGCGGTGTTCTCATGCAGGAAGCGGTGCAATCGGTCGGTGCCGAGTGCGAACGTGCCGACCGTCTTCGTGCGGTTCAGGTCCTTACGAATGCCGTTCACCACACCTGACTCGATCAGATCGACCACACCGTCGGACAGCAACTCGGTGTGGACACCGAGATCGCGATGATCCGACAGCGCCGCCATGATCGCGTTCGGGATCGCCCCGATACCGGTCTGCAACGTCGCCCCATCGGGAATCCGCTCCGCGACAAACCCGGCGATGCGATGATCGATCTCATCGGGCGCACGCGGCGGGACCTGCACGAGCGGACGGTCACTACGACACCAGCCGAGCACCTGCGACGAATGCAACTGATTGCGGCCGAATGTGCGCGGCATGTGCTCGGTCACCTCGAGAAAGAAGCGGGCTCGACCGATGAAACTCGAGACGTAGTCGGCGGAGACGCCGAGCGAGAAATAGCCATGCTGGTCAGGTGGAGACGCGGCCGCGATGACCAGTGGGTCGCTTGTGCGCCACCGCATGATGTCGTACACCTCCGAGAAATGGTTCGGCACCAGATCGACCGTGCCCTTGGCATAGTGCTCACGGGTGATGTGCGACAGGAAGTACGCCACGTGATGCATCCGATCACCGAAGCGCCCAGCGAGATACGGCCGATCGTGCAGCGCATGCATCTGATGGACACGCAACCCGGTCGGCCCGCGACCCCCGGCGACTGCTGATTCGATTGTGTCGAGCAACAATGTTGGCTCACCGTTTGCGAGCGGCACGATCAGATCGGTGCCATCAGCCACATGATCGAGAATCACCGACGCGTCACACGGGCTCGTCGCATCAGTTCCCACGTCGGCCACCGTAGGCCGACTGGGATACCGTCGCCCTATGACGTCCGACACTGGATCGACCCCATCCGAACGCCAGCGAGCGGCTGATGTGCCCGTGAGGCCCGCAGCAACAGTGATGTTGGTCCGCGACGGTGACGCCGGGCCTGAAGTGTTCATGCTGCGCCGGACGCTGTCGGCGGCGTTCGCGAGCGGTCAGTACGTCTTCCCCGGCGGCAAGGTCGACGGCACCGACCATGCCGAGGAACTCGAACCGATCTGCGACGGTCTCGACGACGACGGAGCGTCAGCGCGTCTCGGACTCGAACGCGGCGGTCTCGCCTGGTTGGTGGCCGCCATCCGTGAGAGCTTCGAAGAAGCTGGTGTGCTGCTTGCCCGCCGGGCCGACTCAGCCGAGATGATTCGGTTCGACGCCGACATCGCCGGGCCCATGGCCGAAGCACGCCGTTCGATTCATGCGGGTGACCGTTCTCTCGCCGACCTGTGCCGTGAACACGACCTTCGACTCGTCACCGACGCGATCGGTTTTGTGAGCCACTGGATCACCCCGATGGGTGAAGGTCGACGATTCGACACCAGATTTCTGCTCGCTCGGGCACCCGAAGCCCAAGAACCACTGCACGATGGTGGCGAGACGATCGACAGCCTGTGGGTGCGACCCGCCGACGCGCTCGATCGTTGGCGGGCCGGTGACCTGCAGATGTTCCCGCCGACCGTGGCGAACCTCGAGTGGCTCGGCTCGTACGGCGATGCCGACGACGCCTTGGTCGGTGCCGAAGATCTCGGTATCCCCTCGCCAATCCTTCCCCGTATGCGCACCGACGCCGATGGCAACGTGACCGGCATTGCGATGCCCGGTGAGGCCGATTACAACGACGTGCCGCTGCCCGAATTCGTCTTCGGGCGCTTCCGATGAGTCAGTCGGCCGACTGAGCGTCAGCCTCTGACAGCGCCGTCTCGACCGCTGCGAGCAGCCGAGCTGAGCACCCGGCCATGTCGATCCCGTCGGTGGACGGCACCATCGGCACCACCTCATCGCGAAGTCGATTGACGATCGCACGCAATGCAGTCGCCGCCGGCCCATCGGACGAGAGGATCACCGGTTGGCCGATGTCGCCGCCGTCAGCGAGCGCAGCCTCGATCGGAATCGAACCGAGCAGTGGCGCCCCAACGGCGTCGGCGAGCGCCTGGCCCCCACCAGAGCCGAACACCTCATGGTGTTCGCCGTGCTCGCACACGAACCCCGACATGTTCTCGATCACACCGACGACCGGCAGGAACGAGCGTCTCGCCATGTCAGCGGCGCGCTGAGCGACCCGTTGCGCGGCGAGTGCTGGGGTGGTGACGACAACGAGCGAGGTCCGAGGCAGCAGTCGTGCCAGCCCCATCTGCACATCACCGGTACCCGGCGGCATATCGATCAGCAGATAGTCGAGGTCACCCCACGCCACATCGCGCAGGAACTGTTCGACCGCCTTGGTGAGCATCAGGCCACGCCACATCAATGCGGTGGACTCTTCGACCAAGAACCCGGTCGACACCACCTCGATCATCCCGTCACCGATCGGCAGACGATTCGGCGTGATTCGGGGACGACCGTCAACCTCGGCGGCCTCAAGCGGTTGGTCAACACCGAGGAGACGTGGAACAGAGAACCCCCAGATGTCGGCATCGAGCACCCCGACGGCGAGCCCACTCGCCGCAAGTCCGGCAGCCAGGTTGACCGTCACCGAGCTCTTGCCGACCCCGCCTTTGCCGCTCGCCACGGCAACGATCCGGCAACGCTCGCCGATAGCGGTTTCCGGGGCGCGTTCACGGGCATTCCAGCGGGCCGTCGTCATTGCCGCCGTGCGCTCCTCTGGGGTCATCTCGCCCCAGTCGATCTTCACCGAGGCCACCCCCGGATGAACGCTGATGCGATCCTCGATCGACCGCTTGATCTCGGCGCGCATCGGACAGCCGCCGATGGTCAGCTTCACCCCGACTGTGACCGCGCCGTCGGGAGCGACCTCAACCGACGGAATCATGCCGAGCGTCACGACATCACTTCCCAGTTCGGGATCGATAACCGTTCGAAGGGCATCGGTGACCACATCGACCGAAGGGGGTTCAGCAACGGTGGGCTCGTGCGCCGGCGGCGTGATCAAGCCGTCGTCCATGCCCAAATCCTACCGAGGGGTGGTCCGCCGGTCGCCGTGTGGCTAGCATTTCCACCATCGTCATAGGAGGAATTCAGACGTGATCACACTCACCGACACCGCCGCCAACAAGGTCAAGGAGCTTCTCGACGCCGAAGGCTCGTCCGAACTCGCTCTGCGCGTCGCCGTCCGCCCCGGCGGATGCAGTGGCTTCTCCTACGAGATGTTCTTCGACGGCGACATCGCCGCCGACGATGAGCAGGCCACCTTCGGTGACGCCAACCTCGTGAAAGTCGTCGTCGACCCGGCGTCAGCTCAGCTGCTCCAGGGTGCCACGCTCGACTACAAGGACGGCCTCGAGCAGTCGGGATTCGCCATCACGAACCCGAACGCCAGCCGTACCTGCGGTTGCGGCCAGAGCTTCTCCTGAGTCGAAACAGTCGCCGAATCCCCGTCGTACTCGGGGTCATTGCGTCGCTCGGCCTAATCATCGGGGCACCGCTCTACCTGCGTGCCGTTGAGGACGACCTCGCAGGCCGCGTACTGGCGGCAGCTGTCGAGGCTGAACCAATGGTCAATGGCGTGACCTTCGATGGCCAAGACGGCACCGTGTTCTGCGTCACCCCGCTCGATTATCCGGCGAGCCTCGTCGCTGCCCTCAAGGAGGTGAGCGGCGTGCGCTCGATTACCGCTGATCGCACCTGCCGGGTGCTGCGCGCCCCCACCGTCGACCCCAACCTGCCGGTCGCCGTGACTGTCGCCACGTCGACCACCACCACCGTCGCATCGCCAATCGATCCGACCACCACCACGCTCGGGTCTTCCACCACGACCACCACATCGGTCCCTGAACCCGAAACCGAAGGCGATGCGATCGTCGAGCAACTCACCTCTGACCCAGCGCTCACCACCTTCGCCCGAATCATCGACGCGTCCGGACGTATTGCTGGCGAATCGGGGCCCATCACATTGCTCGCTCCGGTGGACGGCGCCTTTGATGACCTCGGTGCCGACGCCCTCGCTGCGCTGCTTGCCGACCCGACGGCCCTCGACGCCCTCATCGATCGTCACCTGCTCGACGACGACGGCGATCGAGTCGTACCCGACGGCGACAACCTGATCGTCGACGGAACTGCCCGCCTCATCGACCGTGTCGATGTCGGCAGCAGTTCGATCTGGCTGATCGATGCCGTGCTCGCTTCTGGAGACCTTGGAATCGTGCCGACACTGCGAGTCGACCTCGCGGTCGACGGCGTTGAGATCATCGGCACTCTCGCCGACCAGACGACGCTCGACCGTTTCGTTGTCGCAGCATCCGCCGCAGGCCTACCCGTGAACGTCACCCTAGACCCCAACGAGACGACGACAGTCGCCCCGGCCGACGTCGGTCCGCTTGAGCGTCTGATCAGAGCGATGGTGACCCTCCTCGATACCGCGTCGCTGTCCGTCGATGACGACAGCGTGACTCTGATCGGTACCCGATTTGACGAGACCGATGCCGACACCGTGGCCGCGCTCGCCCGGGTGCTCGACGCCGAGGTGACCATCACCGCCCGCCCGAGCCCTACCCAAGCGGAGATAGATCGTCTCAACGATGTGATCGCCGAACTGGTCGCCGCTGACCCGATCTCGTTCGAGTCGGGGAGCGCCCGGATCGTCGCCGGTAGCAATGATGTGCTTGCCCAGATCGCGGCGATCCTCGAGCGCAACGCAGAACTCGAGGTCACCGTGCGCGGCCACACCGACAGCAACGGTGTTCCGGCCTCGAACCTCGCGCTCGGGGCATCGCGAGCCGATGCCGTCGTGAATGCACTCGTCGACCTCGGCATCGACGCAGGTCGTCTGACCGCACAGGGAGTGGGCTCGGCAGAACCGGTGGTCATCGACGGGATCGAGGACCCCGAGCGGAGTCGCCGTGTCGAGTTCGTCCTCGTGGGAGGATGACGAGGCGATGTTCTACACCCTCACCATCGGAATCCTTTGGTACCTGGTCGCGCTCGGACTCGGTCTCGTCATCGGATGGGTGCTGCGCAGCACCGCCGCCAGCCGACAGGTGAGCCGGGCGCGCCGCCGCCAACAGTCCGAGTCGGAAGCCGAGATCGCAGCATTGCGTGAACGGGCTAGCGACCTCGAGCGCGCTGCCGAGGAACGCGACGGGCTCAAGGCCGAATTGGAACGGCTCCGCGCAGCTGCCGAACGCCCGGCAGCCGACGCCTCCGAACCAATTGATGAACCCGCTCTTGACCTCACCCTCGACCTTGACACCGCTGCAGCCGTTCTCGGCAGGCGACTCGTGCTCGACGACCTGCGCGCAGTCAGCGGCATCGGCCCGGCGATCGAGCGACTGTGCCAAGGAATCGGTATCCGCACGTGGCTTGATCTCGCCACCACCGAGATCGGCGTACTGCGATCGATGCTGGCCGATGCCGGCCCGCGATTTGGCATGCACGATCCGACGAGTTGGCCCCAGCAAGCGCGACTGCTTGCCGAGGGACGATGGGACGAATTCAAAGAACTCGAGGCTCGTCTCGCCACCCAGCGCAGTGCCGCCACCTAGCATGCGCTCATGAGCGCACCAATCGGGCCCTACACACCCGCAGTTCGCGCCGGTGACTTCATCATCGTCTCCGGCCAACTCGGCATCGTCGGAGGTTCGCTTGCCGACGGCGTCACCGCCCAGACCACCCAGGCCGTGGTGAACCTCGAGGCCCGTCTCGCCGAGATGGGCGCCGGGCTCGGCGATGTCGTCAAGACGATGTGCTTCCTGACCGACATGGGCACGTTCAGCGAGTTCAACGACGCCTACGTGGCCGCCTTCGGCGACCACCGCCCGGCCCGCTCGACCATCGGTGTCGCAGCACTACCGTTCAACGGTGCCGTCGAGATCGAAGCATGGGCGTACCGCCCGGCCTGAGCCGACCGGAGCCGAACAGGTAGGATCAGGGTCATGGCCGGAGCCATCGCGATCGTCATCGTCCTCGCCCTCTTTCCCGTGTTGATCGGCATCAGCGGCGGGCTCGCAAGCGCCATCATCGGAGCGGTGCTGCAGCGCGACGGCGAGATTCGCCACGAGGGCAGCGAACTCGCCGCCATCGACGACTGATCCGGTGGACACCACCTCGCACGAACTCGTCGTCCACTCCGCTCGGCTCGTCGCAACCTGCGACGCCAATCGAGCAGAGATCCGCGGCGGATGGGTGGCTATCGACAATGGACTCATCACCGCGGTCGGATCCGGTCAGGCTCCCCGCGGTGCGAATGAGATCGATGCGTCGGGTTGCCTTGTCACCCCCGGGTTGATCAACACCCATCACCACCTCTATCAGAATCTGACACGGGCCTATCCGCCGATGACGGATTCACCGCTGTTCGGCTGGCTGCAGTCGCTGTATCCGCTGTGGGCGGCGCTCGACACCGAGTCGGTGTATCTGTCGGCGTGGGTTGGACTGGCCGAACTTGCCTTGTCGGGGTGCACAACCTCAACCGATCATCTGTATGTGCATCCACGAGGTGCGGGTGACCTCCTGGCCGCTGAGATATCGGCGGCGATCGACCTCGGCATGCGGTTCCATCCGACGCACGGCTCGATGTCGCTGTCGGTGAAAGACGGCGGACTGCCCCCCGACGATGTCGTGAGCACCGACGATGAGATCCTCGCTGCGGCCGAGTCAGCGGTGAGCAGACACCATGACCGTCAGCATGGTGCCATGGTGCGGATCGCCCTCGCCCCGTGCTCGCCGTTCAGCGTCACCGAGCAGTTGTTGATTCGTACAGCCGAATTGGCGGAGCGTCTCGACGTGCGTCTTCACACCCACTTCGCCGAGAACGCCGAGGACGACGAATTCAGCCTCGCCACCTTCGGCTGTCGACCGACCGAGTACCTCGAACGCACCGGATGGTGCACCGACCGCACGTGGGTCGCGCACTGCGTCATGCCGAACGCCGACGAGATCACGAGACTCGGTGCCGCCGGAGTCGGCGTGGCGCACTGTCCGAGCTCGAACCTGATCCTCGCCTCGGGCATTGCGCCGGTCGTTGCATTGCGCGACGCCGGATGTCATGTGGGCCTGGGCGTCGACGGTTCGTCATCTGCCGATTCGGCTTCGTTGTGGCTCGAAGCGCGCCAAGCGTTGCTGTTGGCCAAGTTGCGTGATGGCGCGGCGGCGATACGCGCCCGCGAGGTGCTCGAGATCGCCACCCTCGGTGGCGCTGCGTGTCTCGGCCGTAGCGGTGAACTCGGCGTGCTCACCACTGGAGCGGTCGGCGATGTCGCGATCTGGGATCAGACCGGGCCGGCCCACGCCGGAGCGATCGCCGATCCGATCGAGGCATGGTTGCGTTGCGGTCCGACCGGGGCGCGAGACACGATCGTCGCCGGTCGGGCAGTGGTGCGCAATTCCGTGCTGGTGTCCGACCGGATGGATGAGATTCTCACCGCTCACGCCGTGGAAGCACGACGCATCCAGCGCCTGACCGACTGAGATTCAGACACCCCAGCGAGACTGGCCGAAGCGGTAGCCGACCGAGCGAACCGTCTGAATCAGATCGGCGTGCTCCTCACCGAGCTTGGCTCGCAGACGTCGCACATGCACGTCAACCGTGCGGGCGCCGCCGTAGTACTCGTATCCCCACACGCGGCTCAACAACATCTCACGGGTGAACACCTTGCCCGGATTCTGAGCCAGGAATTTCAACAACTCGTACTCCATGTACGTGAGGTCGAGCGGTCGATCACTGATCGAGGCCTGGTAGGTCTCGAGGTTCAGGGCGAGGTCGTCGTACACGACGAGATCGCTGCGCGCCGCGACGGTGACCGTCGCAGCCATCAGGTGACGCATTCGTGCCTCGAGTTCACTCGGATGGAACGGTGCGAGGCAGAAGTCGTCGAAGAGGTCGTCCCGCAACTCGAGATCGGCGAGTTGTCCACCGGGAACGAGCACGAGCGTGCGCGCCGGATCGGAGTCGCCCTTGCGCAACGACCGAACGAACGCCCACGCCGCCTCGGCATCAACGGTGAGATCGATGACTGCTCCGGCCCAACCGGTCGCCGGCCGAGCGTCAACGGCTCCCTCCCAACTGCTGACACCCTTCCACGCATAGCCGGCGAGGTCGAGGGTACGCGCCAGTTCCGTGGACACCGGATCGCCGAACACGACGATCATTCCGATGTCCACCTGCGTCACAGCGACCCCAGATACCGGTCGATCTCGAACTGGCTGACGTGGGTCTTGTAGTCCCGCCACTCACGGCGCTTATTGCGCAAGAACCACTCGAAGATGTGCTCACCGAGCGCTTCGCGTGCGAGATCAGATTCCTCCATGACCCGCAGCGAGTCGGACAATGACTGTGGTAACTGGCCGATCCCCAGTCGTGACAACTCCCGGTCACCGAGTTCGAACAGGTTCGCGTCGGCCTCGCCCGGCAACTCGTACCCTTCGCGCACGCCTCGCATACCGGCTGCCAGCAGCATGGCGAACGCCAGATACGGGTTGCAGCTCGGATCAGGGGAGCGGTATTCGAGGCGCGTCGCACTCGGATTACCGCGCTTTGGAATGGGCACCCGGATGAGACCCGACCGGTTGTTGCGGGCCCACGAAACGTGCACTGGAGCCTCGAAGCCCGGCACCAGCCGCTTGTAGGAGTTCACCGTCGGATTGGTGATCGCAGTGATCTCAGCGGCATGGCGCAACAGACCGGCCATGAACGACTTGGCCAGCGGTGACAGGTTGTACGGGTCATTGGGATCGTAGAAGGCGTTGTCATCACCGCGGAACAACGACATATGGGTGTGCATGCCCGATCCCTGGACGCCCTCGAGCGGCTTTGGCATGAACGTGGCGTAGACGCCGTGCTGGGCGGCGACCTCACGCACCACCAGACGGAAGGTCATGACCGCATCAGCCATGATCAGCGCGTCGTCGTGGCGCAGGTCGATCTCCTGCTGGCTCGGCGAGTCCTCGTGGAACGAGTACTCGACCGGGATGCCGAGCTGTTCGAGCGTGCGGATCGTCTGCTTGCGCAGATCACCGGTGGCGTCACGGGTGGTCAGATCGAAGTACCCGCCGGCGTCGAGAGGCACCGGACGCTCGCCGGTGACCGGGGGAGCGAAGTAGAAGAACTCGATGTCGGGGGCGATGTAGAAGCTCAGCCCGTCAGATCGCAACGACTGCACCTGGCGACGCAACACCTGGCGGGGGTCACCGTCGAATGGGGTGCCATCGAGGTGATGGATGTCGCAGAACACTCTCGCCTCAGTCGATGATTTGTCGCCCCACGGCAAAATCTGGAACGTGTCGGGATCGGGGATCGCCAACACATCGGATTCCTGCACACGGGAGAATCCGTCGATCGACGACCCGTCGAAGGTCATACCGTCGCTCAGCGCGTTCTCGAGTTCGTTCTGGCTGATGGCGAAGCTCTTGAGGTTGCCGAGTACATCGGTGAACCACAGACGCACCATACGAACCCCGCGCTCGGCAGCGGTTTTCAGGACGTAGTCGCACTGTTGGTCGCGCATGATCTCTCCTTCGGCGGGACAAGTGTGGCAGCAAAGTGCGAAAAGAGGGTCCCGCCGCAGCGGAACCCTCTCTTCGAAGGGGGGATCTGTGGACTGGCGCTCAGCGCTTCTTCGAGCCCTTGGCAGCCGCCGTGCACACCGTGTCGGTGATGAGGCGGGCCACGGTGTAGGGATCGCAGTTGGCGTTGGGACGACGATCTTCGGCGTAACCCTTGCCGTCCTTCTCCACCTGCCACGGGATTCGGATCGAAGCGCCACGGTCAGACACGCCGTAGCTGAACTTGTCCCACGGAGCGGTCTCATGAGCACCGGTCAGACGGTCCTGGATGCCGTCGCCGTAGTTCATGACGAGATCCATGTAGTTCTTTCCGATCGCCTCGCAGGCAGCGGTGATCGCCCTGTAGCTCTCACGCATTGCGACAGTCGAGAAGTTGGTGTGACAGCCAGCGCCGTTCCAGTCACCCTTCTTGGGCTTGGCGTCGAAGCTGATGACTACGTCGTAATCCTCGGCGATGCGATGGAGAAGCCAGCGCGACACGTACATCTGGTCGCCGACAGCGGTCGGGCCGAGCGGTCCGATCTGGTACTCCCACTGGCCGGGCATGACCTCGGCGTTGGTGCCCGAGATCGACAGACCGGCATCGATGCAGGCCTGGGTGTGCTCTTCGACGATCTCACGACCGACGACGCGGCCGGTGCCGACGCCGCAGTAGTACGGACCCTGCGGGGCGGGCTGGCCACCACCGACGGGGAAGCCGAGGGGGCTGCCGTCGGGACGCAGCATCGTGTACTCCTGCTCGAGGCCGAAGATCATGGCGTCATCGGCGTACTTCTTCTCGATCCGGGCGCAGGCGGCACGGGTGTTCGACGGATGTGCACGCATGTTCGAGGCGAGCAACACCTCGCACATCACGAGGATGTTGCGACCACCACGGATGGGATCGGGGCACTGGAAGACCGGACGCAGCACACAGTCGGACTTGTCGCCCGTGGCCTGCTCGGTCGAGGAACCGTCGAAACCCCAGATCGGGGGTTCGGTGACCTCGTCATGGAGGATCTTGGTCTTGGACCGGAGCATGGGTGTCGGCTCATGGCCGTCGATCCAGATGTATTCAGCTTGGTACGCCACAGGGGACCCTTTCGGTTCAGATGGCTTGTAGGGGCGTCGCAGACGATGTCAGCACGCCGTTTCGAAGCCGTGTCCCAATTGTGAACGCCGTGTGAACTGGTCAGCGAGGGCGCATCGGCAACCTATGTCGGTGCTCGCCGTCGAAGGCGTGGAGCGCTGCGGCCACCGCTGGCGCCGTGGGCACCAGGCCGATCTCACCGACACCTTTGATGCCGAAGGGCGACCGAGGTTGTGGCACTTCGACGAGGCGAACCTCGACAGCAGGCATGTCTTTAGCGCGCAGGATGCCCAACTGTCGCAAGGTGGTCGCAGTCGGCATTGCCGACTCATCGGCGGGGAAGTCCTCGGTGAGGGCGTAACCGAGACCCATGTGCACTGAACCCTCGACCTGACCTTCGACGAGTAAGGGGTTCACCGCACGGCCGACGTCGTGAACGGCGACGACACGATCGACCGAACCACCCTCATCGAGCACGACCATCTGCGCCGCATATGAGAAACACGAATGGATCGTCGGGTTCTGCACCGTCGGGTCGCCGAGCTTCTGCGTCCAATCGATCACGTACTCACCGTGATGATCGACGTCAGGTGTGCATCCAGCCTCGAGCGCGGCCGCACACGCAGCGCGCACCGAGCCGGCGGTCATCAACGTGCCTCGGCTTCCCGTGGTTTGACCGAAACCGAGTTCACGCGTCGTGTCGACGATCACGTCGATACGACTGGGATCGACACCGAGTTCACCAGCAGCCACCTGTAGGGCGACCGTGTGCACACCTTGACCCATTTCGGTCCATCCATGACGCACCTCGATGCGGCCGTCGGTTCGGAACCGCACCACCGCACCGCACACCTCTCGGAAGCCGTTGCCGAGTCCTGAGTTCTTCATGCCGATGGCGAGACCCACGGCCCGCCCCTCGGCACGCGCTGCCTCCCAGTCGGGCCGGATCGCATCGAGACAGGCGAGTGCCCCACCGGCACCGTCGTCCATCACCTGACCAGGACCCCAGATGTCGCCCGAGGCGATCACGTTGCGCCGACGCATCTCCCATGGATCGATCCCTGCGACCTCGGCGAGACGATCGATCATGCCCTCGGTTGCGAACTGCGCCTGATTAGCGCCGAAGCCTCGGAATGCTCCGCACACCGGGTTGTTCGTGCGAACCGCGATCGCCTCAACGTCGAGCGCCTGCCAGCGGTATGGACCTGCAGCGTGGCCGGCGGCCCGTTCGAGCACTTTCATGCCGACACTCGCATAGGCGCCGGAGTCGCCGATGGCACGAACCGAGAGACCGGTGAGTGTGCCCTCGGCATCGCATCCCGCACGCATGACCAACTGGATCGGATGACGCTTGGCGTGCATGCGGAAGCTTTCCGGTCGGCTGAGCGTGCACTTGACCGGGCGGTCGAGAATCCAGGCAGCGAGTGCTGCATGCCCCTGGTTGGACATGTCCTCCTTGCCGCCGAAAGCACCGCCGTTAGACACGAGCTCGACCGTGACCCGGTCGCGTTCAACGCCGAGCACGGCAGCGATGTCGTTACGGTCGTCCCACACACCCTGACCACCCGAGTACACGTGCAGTCGGCGATCATCGCCACTGCCCGAAGGGACCGCCACCGTCGACTCCGGCTCCAAGAAGGCGTGCTCGATGCGCTGCGTGGTGAATGTTTCGCTGACGACATGGGCGCTCGCATCGATCACGGCATCGACATCTTTTGACACACCGTCAGCGCTGCGTCGGTACGCGCTCGTCGACAGCACGTTCGAGTCGGTTCCCCAGACGGCGATCGGAGCGCCCTCAGCCAACGCTGCCACGGGGTCGACGACCGGCGGAAGTACGTCGTAATCGATCGCCACCAGTTCAGCTGCTGCCCGTGCCCGCTCCCGTGTGTCGGCCACGACGACAGCGAGCACATCGCCGCCATAGGAGGTGACACCGTCGACGGGAATCATCAACGGCCAGTCCTTGTGGATGAGTCCGGTGCGCAACTCGCCGGGGATGTCCTGGGCGGTGAGAACCGACACCACTCCGGGTGCCGCACGCGCGTCGGCGATGTCGATGCGTCGCACCCTGGCTCGGGCGTGGTCGGTGAGCCGAAGCGCTGCGTGCAGCATCCCCGGCACTCGAATGTCGTCGACATAGTCACGATGGCCGAGGGTCAACTCAGCTGCCTCGTACTTGGCGCCCCGGCCACCGACACCGTCGGCAAGGCGCGGCGGGTCAACGGCACGTCCCTGTGCGACGGTCTCGATGGCGTCGAGGATCTTCACGTATCCAGTGCAGCGGCACAGATGGGCGCCGAGATGCGGGGCCATCGCCTCCCGGGTGAGCGCCGCCCCCTTCTTCGCGATCTGATGATGGGCCCGCATGACGATGCCCGGAATACAGAATCCGCATTGGAGGCCACCGCAGGCTGCGAAGGCCTCGGCGAATCTCGTGCGTTCATCCTCGGGCAGCCCTTCGAGGGTCACCACCTGCTTGCCCGCCACCGAGTCGACTGATTGCTGGCAGGCCACCACGGCCCGCCCGTCGATGAGCACCGTGCAGCAGCCGCACTGACCGGATGGGGAACATCCGTCCTTCGGCGAGGTGATGTCGAGCTCTTCGCGAAGAGCCGACAGCAGGTGCGGGTGCTCGACCCCGACGCTCACGTCATGGCCGTTCACGCTGAACTGGACACGCCCCTGCTCGATCACCGACACGCTTTACATTCTGTCAAAGACTCGGGGTGAACGACAGGGTCGGGTGTGCGACCATGGGTTCATGTCCGTCGTCAAGATCAACGCCATCGAGGTGCCACCAGGTGCCGGAACCGAACTCGAGGCCCGATTCGCCGCCCGAGCCGGATCGGTCGACTCACAGCCCGGCTTCGAGGAGTTCATGCTGTTGCGCCCGGTTGCCGGCGACGACCGCTACTTCGTCGTCACCCGGTGGGAGAGCGAACAGGCCTACCAAGATTGGCGCAACGGCCAGGCGTTCGCCCACCAACATCGCGAGACCCACACCGACGACGGCCACGGCGATGCCAAACCCCAACACCCGGTCGCCTCTGGGGCGTCGTTGCTCGAGTTCGAGGTGGTGTCGCTGACCGTGGGCGGCACGCATCCAGCACCGTAGGCTCTGGGCCTCGTGGCCCTCATCGTCCAGAAGTACGGCGGAACATCCGTCGCCGATCCCGACCGCATGCGAGCGGTCGCCGATCACGTCGCCTTCACCAAGCGTCATGGCGACCAGGTCGTCGTCGTCGTGTCGGCCATGGGCAAGTCGACCGACAACTTGATCAAACTCGCCAACGAGGTGTCGTCGGTCCAACCCGGACGCGAAATGGACATGCTGCTCACCACCGGTGAACGCGTGTCGATGTCACTGCTGTGCATGGCACTCGCCGACCGTGGGATCGAAGCGATGAGTTTCACCGGCAGCCAGGTCGGCATCATCACCGACACCGCCCATGGCAAGGCCAAGATCCTCGAAGTGCGCGGCGACCGTCTTCGTGAAGCACTCGCCGAGGATCGGGTGTGCGTGGTCGCTGGATTCCAGGGCGTGTCGACCGCCAAAGAGATCACGACCCTCGGCCGCGGCGGCTCCGACACGACCGCCGTTGCCATCGCAGCGGCCCTTGGTGCCGACGCCTGCGAGATCTACACCGATGTGACCGGCGTGTTCTCTGCCGATCCCCGCATCGTGCCCCAGGCCCACAAACTCGCCCACGTCAACTTCGACGAGATGCTCGAGATGGCCGGTGCCGGATCAAAGGTGCTCGCTCTGCGCTCAGTCGAGTTCGCCCGCAACCACAACGTCCCGATCCACGTGCGCTCCAGTTTCACCTGGGAACCCGGCACGTGGGTCACCACCGAGGAGCCGTCCATGGAAGATCCGATCATCTCCGGCGTCGTCACCGACTCGAGCGAAGCCAAGGTCACCGTGCTCGGTGTGCCCGACCGCCCCGGAATCTCCGCCGCCCTGTTCGAGCCGCTCGCCGCCGCCAACGTGAACGTCGACATGATCGTGCAGAACACCTCGACCGAGGGTCGCACCGACATCTCGTTCACCGTGCCGATTGCCGACATGAAGGTCGCCGAGGGCATCGTCGCCCAAGTCGCCGAGCAGATGCAGGCAGCCGGCGTCACCCACGACAACGACATCGCCAAGGTGTCACTCGTCGGCGCCGGAATGAAGACCTCACCCGGGGTCGCCGCCTCAATGTTCCGCACGCTCGCCGACAACGGCGTGAACATCCAGATGATCTCCACTTCGACCATCCGAATCTCAGTCGTCATCGCCTCGGCCGACCTCGAGAATGCAGCGCGCTGCCTTCACACCGCGTTCGGACTCGACTCGGGGCAGGCGTACTCCGCCCCCCTGCCTGAGCGGAAGTGACAGAATCGGGTCCCATGGCCCGCCGCTCCCAACTGATCCCCTGGAAGGTGGCCGGGCGCGTCAGCGAACGTCACTCAAGCGGTGATGACGTGGTGCGCGAGACAGGCTGGGTGTTCAACAACGCCACCGGGAATCACCTGACCCTCGCCGAGTTCGTGGCGAGCGGCGACGACGAGGTGCCGGCCTATCTCGAGGCCTTCGACCTGCGATCAGATGCCAATCAGGGTCGTACCGTCGTCGAGATCGGATCGGGTATCGGTCGAATGACGGCCGCCTTCACCCGCGAGTTCGGTTACGTGATCGCAGCCGACCTCGACATCGGATTCCTGGAACGGTGTCATGAGACCGTCGCCCGCTTCGGTCGAGCCGAACGCCTGCACACCCTCGAGGTCGCCGACGGTCGATCCCTCGATCTGCCGGACGACTCCGTCGATCTGGCGTTCAGTTACATCACGCTCCAACACTGCGCCCCTGCCGACGCGCTGCATCTCGCCAGCGAAGCCGTTCGCGTGACTCGTCCCGGCGGTTCGGTTGCGCTGAACTTCCGCGGCTCGTCCCGTCTCGACCCGGTGCTGTTGCCACTCGGCGCAGTTATCAGAGCAGCGTTCAGGGTTCCCCGAGTCGGCGAGTGGCTGTCACAGCAGCGGGTCATCACCCGTCTGGCTTGGCAGGTGAGCCGAATCGACCCCGAACAGGTTCTGTCGCTGCTCGAGGGTCGTCTCACGTCGATCGCCGTCTACACCGGCCAGCCCGCGCGGCCGGTGCCAGAGGGCGCCGTGTGGCGACATTTCGACGGCATCAACCAGAACCACTGGTGGCTCATCGCCACCGTCAGGTGATCACCGCCTGCCGTTAGCCTGCCGCCATGCACATCGGAGTCGTCGGAGCGACAGGTCAAGTCGGTGGGGTCATGCTTCGACTCCTCGCAGAACGCGGGTTCCCAGTCGATGACCTTCGGCTGTTCGCGTCGGCTCGGTCGGCCGGTTCCACGATCGATTGGAACGGTCGCAGCATTGTGGTCGAGGATGCCGCCGAGGCCGATCCGAGCGGTTTGGACATCGCTCTGTTCTCCGCTGGGGCGACCTCATCGCGTGCCCTCGCCCCACGGTTCGCGTCGGCTGGAGTGACGGTCATCGACAACTCGTCGGCATGGCGCATGGATCCTGAGGTGCCGCTCGTTGTGAGCGAGGTCAACCCTGAGGCTGCCCGGAACACGCCCAAGGGCATCATCGCCAACCCGAACTGCACGACCATGGCGGCGATGCCTGTGCTCAAGCCCCTGCACGACGAAGCTGGCCTCGTTCGGTTGATCGCCGCGACCTATCAGGCGGTATCAGGTGGTGGTCTCGCTGGTGTGGCCGAACTCGACGTGCAGGGACGCGCCGTTGCCGAGAGCGCCGCTGCGCTCACCCACGACGGACGTTCGGTCGCATTCCCCGAGGCGACGAAGTTCGCTCGGACGATCGCTTACAACGTGCTGCCCATCGCCGGTTCGCTCGTCGATGACGGCTCCGGGGAGACCGACGAGGAGCAGAAACTGCGCAACGAGAGTCGCAAGATCCTCGACATCCCCAACTTGGCGGTGTCGGGAACCTGTGTGCGCGTGCCCGTGTTCACCGGACATTCGCTGTCGATCAACGCCGAGTTCGAGCGTTCGATCACCCCCGAACGGGCCGTCGAACTGCTGGCTTTGGCCCCCGGGGTCGAGTTGAGCGACATCCCGACACCACTCGACGCCGCCGGCCGCGATCCGAGCTATGTCGGCCGGGTGCGTCGCGATCCCGGCGTCGCCGATGGCAAGGGCTTGGCCCTGTTCGTCTCCAACGACAACCTTCGCAAGGGCGCTGCGCTCAACGCGATCCAGATCGCCGAACTGTTCGTCTGATCCGTCAGCAGGCACACGGGATGGCCGAGCACTTCGGACAGCCCCCTCGGTAGCGCTCGGCCACATCGGTCAGATCCACACCGACCTGATTGGCGAGCGAGGCGAGCCACGCCAGTACGTCGCTGAACTCGTGGGCAATTTGATCGGGCGTGCCCTTGCGCACGGCTTGGGCGAGTTCGCCGAGTTCCTCGCACAGCCAGGCGACGGTGGGCGCCACTCCTCGGTCACGATCCATGTCACCGTAGGTGGCCTCGATCACGTCCTGGAGTTCGCGCAGATTCATGTGATGACCGTATCCGTCGGTGACAGGTGAAAATCCCCGACCCAGATCGTTCTTCCCCGCCTACGGTGCCGCCCCCATGAAGGTCATGGTGCGTCCCGGTGTGATCGTGACCATCGGCGTTGTGCTCCCGATCGCTGGGCTGGGGCTCTGGTCGCCGTCCGAGGACGCGCCCGAGCGTGTGCGGGTGGTGCTCGAGACGGAACCCGTCGCCGGTACGGCTGCGGCCCCGGCGACGAGACGGGTGATCCCCACTCCGAATCGTGTTGACACACCGGTGGAGGCGATTGCCGTCGTTGCCACCCAGACGATGCCTATCGAGGAGACCACGACCGTGATCTCACCCTCGACGACGTTGCCCATCACCATCCCGGCGTCACCGAGGGTTGCGCAGCCCGATGCCCACGCCGAACCCGATGTTGAGATCATCGAGGAGGTTCGTTGGGTGACGGGAATGATGCCAGTGCTCAGCCCAGTCGACGCGGCCACCGCTGACGCCGTGCGCAGCGCTGTCCATGAGGCGTGGGCGACACACGTGGCGTCATTGCGAGCCCCTGAGGATGCCACCCTCGAAGCGGACGCGAGCAGGCGTCGCTCGGGATATGCCCGCTACTTGATTGACAGCCGTGTGTCGGAGTACCGGGCGATGCGTCTGTACGCGACCCCGGCGTTCGGTATCCCGACGACGCTCACCGTTGCGGCTGTGGCGGCGCTCGACTCCGATCGGATGATCGCCACCTACTGCGTCATCGACTCCGAGATCATCATGGAACGCGACGGCGATCCACGGGGTGGTGATTCGTTCCACAACACCGTCGTCGCTCGTGAACAGGGGCGATTTGGCCTGCTGCGCAGCGCCGACGGCTGGTTGATCGACGACATTGCGGTGACCGACCGCCAGGTGCTCCACCCACAGGCTCCATCAGAGGTTCCGCCATGTTGATCCGCGCCCTCGCTTGGGTGGTGGTGGCAGCCACAGCCCCCTTCACCGTCGGTGACGGCGAGGGTTCAGGTGACCCGTCGGTCGAACTCATCGCCGAGGGTGACACGATTGGTGCGGGGATCGAGATTCC
Organism: Actinomycetota bacterium; assembly: GCA_027730505.1. GTDB lineage: Bacteria > Actinomycetota > Acidimicrobiia > Acidimicrobiales > Ilumatobacteraceae > Casp-actino5. Next base: position 41,981 of record JAQCGT010000012.1, read on the forward strand.
TGACGTCGAGCGTCCCGGCGAGCCGGGATCGAGGAATGGCGACTGCTTCTGGCGGTACTACCAGTATTCGGTGGTGCCGCCCGAGCCTGGTGACGTGTTCTCGCAGCGGCCGTTCATCCGTGAGCATCCGACGACCGGACGCCTGCAAGTCGCTGTCGATTACGTGTGCGACGGCCAGGTCAGCGGCATCGGTTGGGTCGACGCCGATCCTCCATCCGTGGCAGAGCTGTTGACCGGACCGAGCGCCGCTGTCAGGCGTCGACTGCCGGCTCCGGTTCCTCGCATCGATCCGGCTGGCGGTGCCACCGTCAATCTCGGGCTCTGGTTGGCGGTCGAATCC
>JAQCGT010000099.1 GCA_027730505.1 Actinomycetota bacterium
TGCTGCCCGAACGTGACTCGTTGTCATTCGTCGACGATCAGCGCGGCTGTCCGACGTTTACCGCCGATCTCGCGCCTGCACTCCGGCGTTTGGCCATCGAGCGCCGGACCGGCATTCACCATCTCACCAATCAGGGTGAGGTGAGTTGGTTCGAATTCGTCCAAGCCATCGTCACCGCAGCCGGCCGAGATCCCGCGATGGTGCATCCCATATCGACCGCCGACCTCGATCCGCCACGCCCGGCGCCCCGGCCGGCGAACAGTGTGCTCGACAACGCTGTGTGGAGGCTTGCCGGGTTACCCGCGCTTCGTCACTACACAGAGCCCCTCGGCGAACTCGTCAACCGTCTCTCCGGCAGGGGTTGACCTTCGAAGGTCCCCCTCAGCGGGCAGGATGTTCAGGTGCGTGTCGCCTACACAGTCGAGCAGTGCTGGCATGAGGTGCCAGGAGGCACCGCCGTGGCGACGCTTCGTCTCGCCCGTGAATTGTCGACGCGCGATGACGTCGAGCTGGTCTTCGTCGCCGGCCGACACCGTCGTCCGCCGGTTGACGGCTTCGTTCCCAATGGCCCTGTTCGGATGCTTCCCTTAGCCCGACCGTGGCTGTACGAGACCTGGTTGAGGTTGGGATGGCCGCGTGTCGAGGCAGCAACGGGTGTCGTCGACGTGGTGCATGCAACCGCCGGAGTTCCGGCTGCGACTGCCATGCCGCTGGTGGTGACGCTGCACGATGTCGCCTTTCTGCGACGCCCTGATCGTCTGACTCGACACGGTGCCCGCATGCTTACTCGGGCGGTCGAGGTTGCCCGACGAGCCGAACTCGTCACCTGCCCGTCGGAGACGGTGCGCCGGGACCTCCTTGAGCACGGCTTCGATCCGGATCGCGTGATGGTCATTCCGTGGGGGGTCGACCCGGTTGCCGTTGATGCAACGATGGTCGAGGATGCTCGTCGTCGTCTGGGGTTGCCGGAGCGCTTCGTGCTCGCTGTCGCCACGCTTGAACCGCGCAAGAACCTCGGACGATTGATCGAAGCCATGACGCGACTCGACGAACCCATGCCGCTCGTTGTGGCCGGAGCACCGGGATGGGGTGGGGTGAGCGACGAGTTGCAAGCTCGCGGGTCGCCGCTCGATGTGCGGTTCCTCGGCCCGGTCAACGCGTCGCTGTTGCCCGGACTCCTCGCCGCGTCCGACCTACTCGCGTACCCGAGCGAGGAGGAGGGCTTCGGGTTGCCTGTGCTCGAGGCGATGGCGGTGGGGACCCCCGTGGTGACGAGCCGCGGTACTGCCACCGAGGACGTGGCTGGTGATGCCGCGGTGCTCGTCGATCCCTTCGACATCGAGTCGATTGCGGCAGGCATCGCCGAGTGCGCTCGACGACACGACGAACTGGTTGTTGCGGGCCGTGACCGGGCCGCACGCTTCACCTGGTCAGCGACCGCAGACGCCGCGCTGTCTGCGTATTCCCAGGTTCTGCCATGAGTGATCTCCGGGCCGGCAGTGCCATTCATGTCAACCTCCTGTGGTGTGCCCCCGGGCGCGTCGGCGGTTCCGAGGAATACCTCGTGCGACAGTTGTCGGGGCTCCCCGATGAGATGCGATGTGTCGTGCACCTGGGGCGATCCTTGGCGCAACAACGCACAGAACTCGCCCGACATGAGCTCGCTGTCACGCGACTCAACGTCGATCGTCGCGCGGTGCGCATCCCGGTCGAGCACTCCCTCCTAGCAACGGCGACTCGTCGGGCCGCACTGGTTCACCACGGCGGAGGCACCATGCCGTTGCTTCGCCCTGACACGCCGACGGTGCTCACCGTGCATGATCTGCAGTTTCGCCGGTTCCCGGAGTACTTCTCGACATCTCGGCTGAGGTATCTGCGTGCCCTGATGCCCCGTTCTGCGCGCGCGGCGACCGTGGTCACCACCCCGACGGCACATGTCGCTGATGATGTGTCGGACGCGTTCGGAGTCGATCGTGACCGCATCGTTGTCGTCCCCCATGGCATCCCGCCCGTCGAGGCATCCGGCGAGGACGTGAACCGACTGCGTCGCCGCGTGATGGGGGGCGGTGATGGGCGCATGATCCTGTTTCCGGCCATCACGCATCCGCACAAAGGTCATCAATTGTTGCTCGACGCGTTCTCCCGATGGGCCGAGCCCGATGACCGTTTGGTGTTGATCGGCGGTCAAGGTCGGGCCGAGGCCGAGGTTTCTCGGGCGATCGCGCTGCACCCTCGATGCGATCAGATCGTTCGTCTCGGCCGTGTGCTCGACGCGGATCGCGATGCTCTCGTCGTGGCGGCTGATCTCGTCGTGTTCCCGAGCGAGGAGGAGGGCTTCGGCGCGCCGGTGATGGAGGCGATGGCAGCGGGCACACCGGTTGTCGCGAGTCGTATCGGCGCGTTGATCGAGGTGATCGGTGATGCTGGCGCGCTCGTCGAACGCAACCCGGACGCCGTCGCTGAGGCGATGACCATGGTGCTTTCTGATCCGATGCCCTGGGTCGAACGAGGGCGAGAGCGGGCAGCGCGCTTCACCCTCGAGGCCTCGGGATCGGCGTTGGCTGGGGCCTACCGTGAGGCGATGGAGAGGACGGCGTCGTGAGCGACTCGATGCGTCTGGTGGTGCTTTGCCCGCACTTCGAGCCCGATACGGCGCCTACGGGAACGGTGATGACTCGCATCGTGGCTGAACTCACCGCCCGTGGCCATGACGTTCACGTGGTGACCTCGCTGCCGTGGTACGAACATCATGCCGTCGCTCCCGGGTGGGGTGGAACCCTGCGTCGAGTCGAGAGAACACCGTGGGGGAGCGTGACTCGCTTACACCCGTTCCCCGGTGACGATCGGTCGAACCTCGTGCGCCGTGCGCTCGGCTTCGCAGCCTTCAGCGTGCTCGCACTCATCGCTGGTCTCGGTGCCGGCGGCTGGTTTCGGCGGGTCGATGCAGTCGTTGCCATGAGTCCTCCGCTCACCCTCGGCCCGACCGGATGGTTGATCTCGAGGATCCGACGCGGGCGGTGCGTGTTCAACATCCAAGACGTGTTCCCGGATGCAGCGGTGCGCACCGGAGCCATCACCAACCGTCGGGTCATCGCCGCTGCGGCCTGGCTCGAGCGAACGACGTACCGGGCGGTCGATGTCGTGACGGTGCTGAGCGATGGTCTGGCCGAGAACGTCCGCCAGAAAATCTTGGGCGCACGTCGCGTCGCGGACACCGAGGTGGTCGTCATCCCCAACTTCGTCGACACCGCAGCAATCGTGCCGGCTGACCGCATGACGAGCTATCGACGTGAGCTCGGCATCGGTGACGGACCTGTCGTGATGTATGCCGGCAATATCGGGTTCTCGCAGTCGCTCGATCTGGTGGTCGGGCTGGCAGCCGCCCGACCCGACATCGACGTCGTGATCAATGGTGACGGTTCCGCACGGGCCGATCTCGAGGTTCAGGCTGCGGGTATCCCGAATCTTCATCTTGTGGGCTACCAGCCGATCGAACGATTGTCCGAGGTGCTGGCGTCCGCTGATGTGCACGTGGTGCCATTGCGCACCGGCCTCGGAGACGTGAGCGTGCCGTCGAAGACGTATTCGATTCTGTCGGCGGCCCGACCGGTGGTGGCATCGATCGACGCTGGAAGTGCCATCGACGTGTTGTTGACGACAGCCGGTGCCGGCATCACCGTGCCTCCCGACGACCTGGATGCGTTGCTTGTCGCTGTCGACTCGCTGATCGCCGAACCCGTCCGTGCGACGGCGATGGGCGCAGCCGGCAGGGCATTCGTACAACGCGAGGCGTCACCGGCTGCGGTCGGTGCGGAGTACGAACGCGTCCTTCGAGGCTGATTCACGGCCGAGGGCGCCGATCGTCCCGATAGCCTGCCGCCCCGTGGCAGCCACCTCATCGACCAAGAAGGCCGCGAAGCTCGCGGGCAAGGGAAAGGGCCGTTCGGTCAGGTTCCAGGGCGGTCGTATCTTCCCGATGTCCGTGCTCGTCGTGCTCGTGCTCGGTGTGGCTTCAATTGCCTACGCCCGCCAGTCGATCCCGGGCTACGGCGACGGTGACCCGGTGACCCCGATCAGTGAGTACCGCGACGTGGCGATCGGTTTCGACATCTGCGGTGAGTGGCAGGTGCTCGAGTACGCCGGCGAGCCCGGTGCCGACGGCCGAATCCTCAACGCCGACGAGGCCTACCGTGCGACCGGTGTCTACGCGTACGGTGACGAGGTCGTCACCGTGCACCCGTACGCCGCCGAGTTGGCTGACGCCTCGCTCGATCTCGGTGCGGTGCTTGGCACCTTCGGCATCACCATCGCCGATGATGCATTGACCTTCCCGGCCGACCAGCTCGACGGAGCGGTCTACACCGAGGGTGAGAGCACATGCTCAGTCGATGGATCTGACGTCGACGCTGAGCTTTCGGTGGTCGTGTGGGACTCGGCTGACGAGAGTGGTGACGGAAACCGGTACATCTCGAAGATGGATGAGATCCCGATCGACACCGACGGCATGGTGATGGCCGTTGCCTTCGTGCCCCGTGGCGACGGAGTGGCCCTTCCGCCGTCGGTGAGCGCCTTGGCCGAACTCCAGGCTCCCGCCACGACCACCACGACGACCACCACAGTCGCCGAGGCCGAGTCGACCACCACCTCGGAAGGCTGATCTCGTGCACGCCGTGGTGCTCGTCGGGGGCTTCGGCACACGCCTGCGTCCTCTCACCAACGACGTTCCGAAGCCGATGTTGCCGGTCGGCAATCGTCCGATGATCGTTCGGCTCGCCGAGCGACTTGCGGCGGGGGGTGTCACCGACATCGTGCTTGCGTTGGGTTTCAAGCCCGATGTGTTCCGAGCCGCTTTTCCCGGCGATGTGGTCGCCGGCCCATCGGGCCCGGTCCGGCTGCACTACGCCGTTGAACCAGAACCCCTCGACACGGCCGGGGCGATCCGCTTCGCGGCTGACGCTGCTGGCATCGACGGCACGTTCGTCGTCGCCAACGGCGACATCATGACGTCGCTCGAGATCTCATCGTTGGTCGACTTTCACCGGGAGCGTGGCGTCGAGGCAACGATCCATCTCACGCCAGTCGCCGATCCGTCGGCCTTCGGTGTGGTCGAGGTCGGGTCTGATGGGAAGGTGCTGCGCTTTGTCGAGAAGCCGGCCCCCGGTGAGACTGAATCGAACACGATCAATGCCGGGACCTATGTGTTCGAGCCGTCGGTGCTCGATCGGATCGAGCCGGGACGCCGGGTCTCTGTCGAGCGCGAGACCTTCCCGGCACTCGTGGCCGACGGCGCGCTGGCAGCAGTCGCGACGAACGACAGTTGGATCGACACGGGTCGGCCCGAGTTGTATCGGGCTGCGAATCTCGACCTGATTCAGGTCGAAGGCGAGGCCGTCGTGATTGCGGCATCGGCGGTGATCGACCCGTCGGCTGATGTCGTCAACAGCGTGATCGGTGAGGGCGTGACGATCGGCTCAGGTGCGACCGTCATCGACTCGGTAATCCTCCCAGGTGCCCGAATCGGCGCTCACGCACGCATCGAGGCGTCGCTCGTGTGGGGTGCGGTCGCCGATGATGTGGCACTGACCGAGTGTGTGATCGGCCGTGATGCAGTTGTGTCGGGAGGCCCGCTATCGGGTCGTCGCATCCCCGAACCCGACTGATCGATCAGTGCTGCGCCGCAGCGAGCGTGGATGTGGCCAACGCGGCGGCGACTTCAGGGTCCGACATGATCGTGTTGGTCACGACGGGCGAAATACCCTGCGCTGCGACCTCGTCGGCGAGATGGGCGTCGACGGTGTCGATGACCAGATGACCGGCGATCGGCGCGTAGGCCGCAGCGACACCCACCGAGTCGGGACGCATCCCGGCATTGAGCATCATGCGATCGGCCGGACCTTTCAGCGCTGCCCCTCCGACCAGCGGGCTGACGGCGGCCACGCTCGAGCGTCGGGCGGCGAGGAGTCCGTCGATGCCCGGGAGAGCCCGTATCGGACCGATCGATACGAGCGGGTTCGATGGGGCGATCAACACGACGTCTGCATCGCGGATGGTTCTGGTGACAGCGTCGGTTGGATGGACTCGAGCCGCACCGAGATCGAGTGACCGCGTGTCGATGGCGTGTCGGTGGCGCACGAAGTAGTCCTGAAACGAGATCAAACCGTCGCCGTCGGGGCCCGGATCGACGTCGGGGTCGACCCCCACTCGGGTTGGTGCTGGTTCGTCACTCATCGGCATGATCTCGATATCGAGACCCCATGCCGAGGCGATCTCGGCGGTCACCTCAGTGAGAGTTGCACCCTCGGCGAGACGAGCGGTGCGGTAGAGGTGCGTGGCGAGGTCGCGGTCGCCCAAGCCGAACCATGTGGCCCCCGCAGTCGAACTCGATGGGCGGCGTTGCTCATATCGACCGAGAGCTTCCATGGCGTGCCAGGTCTCGTCGACGAGACCCCATCCCCGAGTCGGGTCGATTGCTGCGGCGAGGGTGTACGTGACGGTGTCGAGGTCGGGCGAGATGTGCAGGCCGTGCAACACAGTGTCATCGCCTGTGTTGACGATGGCAGTGACGTCGCTGGCCGGAACCACCGAAAGCAGTGCTCGTAGGAAGCGCGCCGCTCCGACACCGCCACAGATCACGGCGATGGGCCTGGTTGAACTCATGCCGACTCCAATGCGGTTCGATACAACTCGACGATCGAGGTGGTGGTGCGCGCCCATGAGAATCGCTCGAGGTTCGCCGTACCTGCCTCGATGATTCGTGTGCGCTCGGCGCCGTCTGCGGCAAGCGAAGTGATCGCCTCGGCGAATCCATCCCGATCATCTCGTTCGATGGTGACGAGGCCGTCGCCTCCCACCTCAGGGATCGATCCGGCCTTGGTGGCCACCATGGGGGCGCCCACCGATTGGGCCTCGAGGATCGGGAAGCCAAAGCCTTCGTCGACTGACGGATAGGCGACGACAGCGGCGTTGCGCAGTAGCCATGACCGTGTATTGGAGTCGACCGGCCCGAGGAGGTGGATTCGGTCGCTGACGCTTTTCGGAAGTCCAGCGATGGTGTGGAGCAGAGCATCGCTGTCATCACCGGTGGCGCCGGCATGAACGAGGTGGAGATCGGTGTCGATTGAGGCGAACACCTCGGCGAGCCAGGGGTGACGCTTGCGGCGTTCGGTGGTGCCGATCGCGAGCACGAATGGATGGTCACCCAGACGGGTGAGTCCGCCAGGCCGTTCGGCAGGTTCGACGATCGGGTCTGGAGGGCCGAGATGGATGGCTCGAACACGATCGGTGTCGAGAAGACGGCGTGCCTCACGGGCGGTCGCCTCGGATGACGTGTGGATCCAGGCGCCGCGGTCAGCGGCCCGGCGCAGGATCATGCCGGCCCTCGTCACATCAGGGTTGGCGTGTTCGGGATGGGCGAGAAACCAGCAGTCGTAGACGCTGATCACGCTCGGCCGCCGAGTGGGTGGCACCACGTAATTGGTGCCGTGGACGACTTCGGCACCGGAGAGCCAACGGTCAGCGCTCGGAACGTCGAGGCGAGCCCAGCAGCGAGTTGCGACCCTGGCGGGCAACGGCAGTCTGATCTGTCCGGCCACCTGTTTGGCTTTGAAACTCAAGAGGTACGGCTGCAGGTCAAGGCTGGTGTCGGCACCGAGGTGATGGACGAGATGGGCGACGGCGGTGCCGACACCGGTGCGGTGTCCGTGAAGTGGGCCGATGTCAATGGCGATCCGCATCAGATGCGCATCATGCCAGCGCTCAGGCCCAGATGGGCAGTCCCGAGTGGCTGATCGGGTGGGGCAGTACGATCCTCACGTGCCGAAACGTGCGTTGATCACGGGGATTACTGGTCAGGATGGTCAGCATCTTGCTGGGTTGCTTCATG
>JAQCGT010000100.1 GCA_027730505.1 Actinomycetota bacterium
GTCACCAGGACCCGCTGAAGCCGGCGTCACCGTCAACGACTGAATATCAGGACCAATCTCATCATCGGTGGCACTCGCCGAGTTAGCCAACGCACCGACAAATAGCGTGACAGCCGCGAGGAGCGTCGTCACCCCGACCGTGGCCCAACGATACGAGGAGCTCGAAGTTGCGTTGGAAAGCGAGTATCTGGACATGGCTCGATGCGCTCCAATTTGTTGACTGGTCACACCGCCGAGGACGGTTGAGCATGACTCATGAGTTCGATGAACAATGTACATGAACGCTGTTCACCTAACAAGGTCTGTCTCTTTTCTGATCTAGCGTTGTCGCCATGAGCGCAACAAGTAACCGACCGAGCCGTGCGCGACGGCCTCGGGCGGAAATTCAAGACAACTTGGTGGAGGCGACATTGCGCCTGCTCGACGATCACGACCCGAACGATCTCACGTCTCGGCAGATCGCGTCAGCGGCGAATGAGCACCTTCGGTACATTGCCGATTTTTTCGGCGGCCAAGCCGAACTCTTAGCCGCTACCCTTCCGCGAGCGATCGAGGACGCGATCTCGGAGATCTCTCCCAGCCTCGCCAAGGACGAACTTCCAGCTCGAATCGCGAAGTTGGTCCGCTTGTCGGCTTGGCTCGTACATCATCATCCAGCGGTGTTTGCCAGTCGGGCGCAACGACCGCTCTTCGATGTAGTTATCGATTTCCACCAGAAGAAATATGGGCTCGACAGGCACACGGCGCGCCTGCTCACCCAACGAAGCCTGGCGAGTGTCTACGCGTATGTCCTCTTCGGGCCAATCTTCGATCTGGAAGATGGCGACTTCGCTGCCCACGTTGAACTGACTCACACAATCGCCACGGCAGTCGCCGAGTCGCAACGGAAGTGACAGTCCACATCCATCTGACAGCACGGGCGTCGAGACACAGACTTTCAAGTTGACTCGTTGAACGCCTTCCATCTCGGCACCAATGCGGGTGTCGTCAATCGTGACGGATGCGATGACACCTGTGGGCTGTGCTGGCGCGTCATCGGGTTGATCATGCGATGCATCGAACGAGAGGAGTTCTGATGTATCCGCGATCCATACCACGAGCGCGTCTCACAGCAGTCATGTTGATGTCCGCTGCGGTTGCCCTGCCAATGGCGGCGAATGCCGCTGACAGCGACCTCGACCGAGCGCTCGAGACGCTCGGCATCGATTCCCTGCCCGATCAGGTGCGGGCCGATATCGAAGCAATCCTCGGTGACGCTCTCGATGACGATGATGCGATCGATGTCGGGGTCGTCGGCACTGCTCGCCTCGAGAACGGACTACGCCGTTGGGAGCTTGCAGCACCGGATTGGCGGGCACTCCCGTTGTCGCTGAGCGAACGGGTGCGGGCATGCCGCGATGATCGCTTGACCGACCCGGCTTCACTGGGCGACAAATGCGGCGATCGTCTCCGACTTGAGCTGCGGCTCCGCCAGATGGAGCAAGCCCGGTCGCGCTTCGAGCAGCGGTTGGCCGCAGCCGGTGACGATCCGACGGCGCTCGGTGACCTTGACCGTCTGCAACGACGTGTGATGGAACGGTTCGATGAGATCGATTCGGCGGATTCGCTTGAGCGGGCGGCAGCTCTCGGTAATGCGGGCTACCTCGATGGCAGTTACCAGTTGTTACGGGACCGGGTCATGGAGCAGCAGGCCGAGATGGATCGGCGCATGCAGCAGTCGAACGACGGGATGGGAGGTCAGTCATGAAGAAGCGACCGTTGATGTCGATGGCGACGTCGGTGTTGGTGGTCACCGGGTTGTCGGTGGGCGTGGCGGCCTGTGGTGATGACGAGACAGGCGACGATGGCACGACGACGACGGTGACGGTGGTCGGCGCCGAGGTGACGGTGACTGATCCGGCCGATGGGTCCGTCACGGTCAATCCGTCGTTTTCGATCGACGGTGTGCTCGCTGCGGCAGTGCTGCTGGCCGAGGGTGATGCTGATCTGGCCGTTGCTGAGGGTGTGGTGACGGTCGTCGAGGTCGATGCCGCTGCACGGGCCATCAGCGATGGCACGCTCGACACATGGGTCACCGCCGCAGGCGGTTGATCGGTTCAGCCGAGCAGTTCGTGGGCCACGTCGATCCAGAATCGTGTGGACAGGGCGAGGCTATCGACGTCGATGCGCTCGTCATGACCGTGGAATCGGGTGCCGAACTCGCCGGTGGAGATGCTAGGGCTGAGCAACCCGGCGCCGTAGGCGATGGCGCCCATGTTGCGATACACGCGCGCATCGGTGAAGCCGACGACGAGTTGCGGGCTGATCGTGGCGCCCGGAAAGGGCCGTTCGACGGATCGCTGGATGGCATCCCAGAGCGGAGTGTCGATGGGCGAAAGGCTGGCGGGGTCGTTCATGATGATCTCGACGTCGACCTGGCCGTAGAGGTCGCCGAGGGCGTTGCGAAGGTGTTGGTCGACTTCGGCGGTGGAGTCGCCGGGCATGGTGCGGATGTCGATGTTGAGGTCGACCGAGTCGGGGATCACATTGGTCTTCATGGTGCGGTCACTGGCGACGAGGTTGGGGCTGAGCGTGGTGTGACAGCAGCTCCACAGATGCGCAGCACCACCGGTGTGGGGGAAGGCGTCGAGGTAGTCATCGATGCGGTTCGCGTCGAGCATGATCGCTCGGGTCTCGTCGTCGAGTCCCATCTGGTTGACCTGGGTGGTCCAGTGTTCGTGGAAGCGTGCCGGTGGTCGGTATTCGGCGATGCGTTGCACGACGGCGGCAGCGCGCACGAGGGCGTTGTCACTGCGGAACGGCATCGATCCGTGCCCGGGGGTGCCGTGCACGCGCAGGCGTCGCCAGGCGACGCCTTTCTCACCGACGTTCATCGAGATGGTCGGGTTGTTGCCGGTGCCGCCATGCAGTCCGCCGTTCTCGGTGAGTACGTAGTCGGCTTGGATTGCGTCTCGGTGATGGTCGGCCATCCATTGGGCACCGTAGGCCGAGCCTGATTCCTCGTCGGCGACACCGAAGAAGATGAGGTCGCCTTTGGGCGTGAAGCCGGTGTCGGCGAGGTGACGGAACGCGACTGCCATCGACGAGGTGAGGTTCAACATGTCGACGGCGCCGCGGCCCCACACTTCGCCGTTGACGAGCTCGCCACCGAAGGGGTCCCGGCTCCATCCTTCGGGGTTGACGGGCACGACATCGGTGTGGCCCATGAGGCAGAGGCTGGGGGCTGTGGGGTCAGAGCCGGCTATTCGGGCGACGACGGAGCGTCGTCCGGGCGCGGCGTCGTAGTGCTCGACGTCGAGTCCGGATCCTTCGAGCATCTGGGTGAGCACGTCGGCATTGCGTACCTCGTCCCCCGATGTGGGTGTGCCGTCGTTGACGCAGGCGTTGCGAATCATGGTCTGCAACACCTCCACGGTTTGGTTCGTAAGCGTGGTGTCGTCTCGTTCCGCCATGGCCGAACGCTAATCGCCCGACGAACGGCGCGAGTTCAGTCGTCGTTGTCGTTGAGGAGTTGTGCGTATGGGCCGAATTGCCCGATGTCGACAAGCCGACCCATTTTGGCCGATTCGCGACGAGTTCCGATCATGAGGTGACGCATCGAGATCGGGCGGCTTTCGGAGGCAGCGAGGAATGCGGCGGTGAGTGCGATGTTCTTGATGGCGCCACCAGCGATCCGGAACGTTTTGGCCAGGAACTCGAGGTCGACGTCGCCAACGGGCGCGCTGCTCGGTAGTGACGCCTTCCAGATGCGGCGGCGTTCGGCCTCTTCGGGTAGAGGGAAATTGATGCTGACGTCGATGCGCCGGAGGAAGGCTGGGTCGATGTTTGATGCGAGGTTGGTAGTGAGCATCGCGACACCGGTGAAGCGTTCGATCCGTTGCAGCAGATAGGAGGTCTCGAGGTTGGCGTATCTGTCGTTGGCGTCGCTGACCTCACCGCGCTTGCCGAAGATCGAGTCGGCCTCGTCAAAAAGCAACACCACATCGGCGGCTTCGGCGGCGTCGAAGATCGCTTCAAGGTTCTTCTCGGTCTCACCGACGTATTTGGACACCATGGCGGCAACGTTCACTTTGAACAGGTCGAGGCCGAGTTCGCCGGCGACGATCTCCGACGCCATGGTCTTGCCGGTTCCCGGGGGGCCGGCGAGCAGCACAGTGATGCCAACCGAGTCTCCGGGAGCGAGACCCCAGTCGCCGAGCACGAGGTTTCGATGTCTGAATCGGCGGACCACATCACGCAACTGGTCGTTCTGCTCTGGATCCAGCACGAGGTCACCCCAGGTACGGCGTGGAGTGATGCGAATCGAGAGTCGGTCGAGTTCGCCCGATGCCAGTCGGCGCAGGGCGTTGCGGGGGTCTTGCATGCCGGGCAGCGAGCGTTCCACGAGGTCAAGTTGGTCACTGGTGATGCGACGTCCTTCGGCCGCTTCCGGGCCGAGCAGGTCGGCGATGCGTCGCACGCTCGGCCATTCGGTTTCGACTCGCCGTTCGGTCCAATCGACGTTTGGAAGGTCGGCGAGCGGGAGGTCGTGGTCGGTGGAGATCACCCACGCAAGGTGGCGAGCCCGTTCGACCCAACGGCGGCCTGCGCTCGGCAGTGTGTCTCCGAGTTCGACGAGCAGTCCGGCTTCGTTGAGGGTGGCGAGGCGAACGGCAGCCGCCCAAGCATCTTCGCTCGGGGTGGAGACGACCAGCAGTCGTGATGCTGAGGCGAGACTGCGGGCCTGCTCACGACGGGTACCCCGATCGCCGCCGGCGAGCACCAGGTTACGAATGGCTCCGCTGCTGTCGGAGCAATCGACGAGGCGGTGGCCTGGAAGGTTGGGCTCTGCTGGTTCGAGGCCGAGGACGGCATCGACTACTGCGGGTGCGACCCAGATCTGGTGGTCGGATCGTGATCCGATGCGCTCGATGTGAATGAGTGCGGCGTCGGCAAGCAGTACCTCTGAGCCGGAGGTGACATGCTGTTCGCCGTCGAAGAGTTCGTCGATGAGTCGTCGTGTGATCGCACCGTTCCGGTCGGAGAGGACACCTGCGAGTCGTCTGCGGTGCGGATCGATGTCCATGCCGACGAGAACGGCGAGCATCTCTATCGCTGGCCGGCCGTTGTCTCCGAGCATGCGGTGGATGGCGCCGAAGGTTGCATCGTTGGTAAGCAGGCCGTCGAGGGCAGCGCGAGCACGTGCGACGTCGTCGTCGGTGTCCTTAATGACCTGCTTGGCGACGCTGCGATCTCGATAGCCGGGGAGGAGGGCAACAAGTTCGTCGATCGTCCCTTCGGGTGCGTGACGTCGGCGCCGCAGCACGGCTCGCCTCAAGAGCGCGTCGGCGAGAGCGCCAAGGGTGGCGTTGGTGGTGGGGCTGACCTGCCGGCGTCGGATCATCGTGGGTGTGTCCGGATCGAGCCGATCAGGCTGATGACGATGGGGCGTGTGCGTTCGTCAAGGCCTGATGCCGTGATGTGAACGGGTTCGAGACCGTTGCTGGAGGCGATGAGTGACGACTCGTCGCTGCGCTCGATGGCCATGGTGAGGGGTGGAGCAATCTTGATGGGGTCGCCGTCGAGAGGGTGCTCTCGTGGTGCGGTCGTTCTGGTGATGGCGACGATCGTTGTGTCTTGTTGGATGGTGAGTGTGTCGTCGTCCACGCCGAGGTGCCAGCCAAGAGGCACCTCAATCGAGACACCGACCAAGGGGTGGTAGGCGCTTGCTTTGTCGATGACGAGGTCGTCGATAGTGAGGAGCCGGGCGGTGGTGACGGTGCGAGCGAACTCTCCTGGCGCGCTGAGGTCGTGGGGATGCCATGTGGCTCGGAAGGTGACGATGGTGTCACCGAGGTCGCAGGTTGTGACGGTGCCGATGATGCCGTCGTGGTCCCGGAAGGGACGGGTGAGCGCTGGTGCGCCGTCGACTGAGGTCGTCTGAGGCGTCCCGGTCCAGTCGTCTGACAACGGAGCATCGTGCAGAGTCATCAGCGAGACGAGGTCTGCCGATGGGGCGTGGGGTAGCCCGGTGTGCCAACGTCTCACGGTGATCGTTCGGTATCGCTCCGGGTCGTAGTCGTCGTCAGCGCCGTCGCTCGTACCGAGTGCGTCGATATGGATGTACGAGTCGGCGCCGGGGCCACCGTCGATCGGTACCAGACCAACGGGTAGGAGCAGTGATACGCCTGATTCCGCGGCGGTGAACGCCACGGTGTCGTAATTCAGTATCGCGTCGGGTTGCTCACTCATCACACATCATCCGAGTCGTCAGGCCGGACGACTTGTCGCGGCGTTGCTGCGTTCTCGCCCGGTGGACGACTCGACTTCACCGCTTTCATTCACTGCGTCGAGCGAGTGTCCTTCGGGCATCGGCTGTGACTGCACGATCTGTGTTGCCACGGCGACAATCTGATCGAGGTTTGTTTGCGCCCGCGTCTCGTACTCGGTTCCAACGGATGTCTGTGGCGAGAAGAGCCCCTTAAGTCTGTTGAACGGCGAGGCAATTGCGTCTTCGACAGCGTCGGCGATACTGAAGGCATCGGCCCGGCCCTTTCGGGCTTGCCGGCCCACCGCACTTCTCACTACCGGTTCGAGATCCGAGGTGGTCTTTTTGGCGATCCGTGGGAGGGGGGTGAGGACGTCGAGGTCTTCCCCACCTCCAAAAAAACTCACGAGTTTCGTCCAGAACGAGCCGATCGCCGCCTTGACCGACTTCATTGTCTGGAGGAAAGTGAGCGGGTCGCGAGACGTGCCGAGCATCGCCACGATTGACTCTGCCGCAGCATCGAACATCTGAGGTGGTCGCCCCGACTTGTTGAAACGGGCGACCCATTGGGCGTTGATTCCGAATGGTTCGACGAGTTTGACCATATTGGCCACAGGGTTGCCGTTCTCATCGAGGGTCGACGCCTTTTCGAGAATTTCACGGGCCGCCTCCCATCCGTCAAGACTCAGCTGTTTCTTCTTGGCTCGGTCGAGCTCGGCTTGGGCTTCCCTACGTTCGTCGTCCGTGGAGGCGTTGTTGACCTTGCCAGTGGCTTCGGCGACCGCTGCTCGAGCGTCTTGGACTTTGCTTGCCTCGGCCCATCGGAGAGCTTGACCAACGAAGCTAGTGGCCATTTTGGCGAAGGATCCAGAAACAGCGACGATCGCCCCCCAGGGCGAACCAGCGCCGCTCAACATCGCAATCTGTCCCACCGTGATAACGACGTCACCTGCAACTTGGGCCAGTTCGAGGTTCCGCTGACGCTTCGCCAAGGCACCAACGGTGTCAAGTGATATGGCCAGGTCGCTGTCGCTGGCGAGGTCGGTGTTCGCCCCCGAGATTCGGTTTGCGGCTTGCTGGAGGTGGTAGATCCGAACGATGCGTTTGACGAGGTCGATCAGCGTCACCGCTAGTCCGAGGCCAGGCACGGCGGCAGCGGCGGCAGTTCCGCTCGCAGACGCGATGTGCACGGCGTTGAGTGAGGAGCTGAGTGCCGCTTGAAGGACGGCGACGGACTTCTCAGCCTTTTCGTTGTCGTTACTGTCCTGCCAGTTTCGCATCAGGTCACGGACGGCGAGCACCAACTCCAGGGTGCCCACCACGGCAGCCTCGGCGATGTTGGCGCCGTCGGCCTCGACGGTCATGTCGACCCCTTCGTTGGTGACGTTGCCTTGAGCGATGTTGTTCGCCGTGTCGCTACTCCCGTACGCAGAGTGGACAGCGAGGCCAGTCTCGGGCAGGTGGCCTATCTCACCGTCGAGGCCGTCCGACTCGTTTTGCTCAGCATTATTCGGGTTCGCGAGAAGTGGGCTGTTGGTGCTGATGCCTGATGCTTCGCGCTGTTTCATTTTGGCGACGAAGGCGTCTTTCTTTTCTTGTTCGATCTCTTCTTCGGTTTTGCCCCATTTGCGGGG
>JAQCGT010000101.1 GCA_027730505.1 Actinomycetota bacterium
TGGACATCAGCCACTTCCCGTGGGTCCACACCGGCACATTTGGAGATCGGCAACGCACTGAGGTCCAGACACTCGAACTCCAGGACCTCGGCGCGGGCTGGTACGGCTACCAGTTCGAGGTCGACGCGCGAAACGCCGACGACGACGCCCGCCTCATCTCCGGGTCCGAGGAGGAGGTCGTCCACCGGCACATGTCGACGGGATTCACGTTGCCGCTCACCGTCCGCAGCACGATCCGGTACGAGGACGGCCTCGAGCACATCCTCCTGCTCTGCTCGTCGCCGATCGACGACGACCATGCCTACTTCACCTTCGTCGTGTGGCGTAACGACGACTTCTCCGTCGACGGGAACGAGGTGATCGCCTTCGATCGCGCGATCGGCGAGGAGGACCGGGGGCTGCTCGAGCGCGTCCCAGGCTCTCTCCCCCTCGGACAGACCGACCTCGCCAGTGTCCAGGCCGATCGCGGATCGGTCGAGTGGCGCCGCCAGTTCGTCGAGTTCCTCGAAAGGAGCCCTTCATGATCCGAGGAATGAACCATGCCGTGCTGTACGTGCGGGACGCCCAGCGCCACCGCGCCTTCTACGAGGACGTGCTCGGGTTCTCGACCGTGATCAACGGGCCGGGGCCGTTCGTCTTCATGCGCGCCCCGGGCAGTGCCAATCACCATGACATCGCGTTCTTCACCATGGGTGATCACCTCGCGGCATCGGCCGCTGGTCAACAGACCGTCGGCCTCTACCACCTCGCGTGGGAGGTCGCCACGCTCGACGAGCTCGACGAGATGCGCCGCAAGCTCGACAGCGCGGGCGCGCTGCTCGGGGCGTCTGACCATCACTTCAACAAGAGCCTCTACTGCCGAGACCCCGATGGACTCGAGTTCGAGGTCATGTGGCTCACACCCCGTGAGCACTGGGGGGACCTCGAGGACCAGCCGATCGTTCGGCCGCTCGACCTCGATGGCGACCGGCAGCACTTCGGGGGTTCGATCACCACGCTCACCGACCGACCACGCACCGATGAAGGACACACCGCATGAACCTCTCCGATCAGTACTGCTACTTCCTCGAGGACGAGGCCTTCAAGCAGACCAACCGTGAGGGTTTCCGTCGTCGCATCATCACCGGCGACAACCTCCAGTTGTGCTTCTGGAGGATCAGGGGTGGATCCACCGGATCGTTCCTGCACCGACACGATGACCACGAGCAACTCGGGGTGATCGTCCGCGGGGCGCTCGACTTCCGGATCGGTGACGAGCAGTCCGAGGACCGCGTCGTCCTCGGACAGAACGAGGTGTATCTGGCGCGTCCCGGCGTCTGGCACGGAGACAGCGTGTTCATCGGCGACGACGAGTACGACGAGTGCTGGATCCTCGACGTGTTCGCGCCTCCTCGCGACGACCTGAGTGACGGCTGATGGCCACCGACTGGCGCCTCGCCGTCGACATCGGCGGCACCTTCACCGACGTCGTGCTGCTCGACGCCCTCTCGGGTCGTGTCGTCGTCGACAAGACCCTGACCACGCCGTCGGCACCACTCGACGGTGTGCGGCTCGGCGTCACGCAGTTGCTCCGTCGCGCCGAGGTGTCCCCGAGCGACATCACGGCACCGATCGTCCACGCGACGACACTCATCACCAATGCCCTCATCGAGGGCAAGATCGGCAACAGCGGCCTGGTCACCACGAAGGGTTTCGCCGACACGCTGCTCATCCGAGACGAGCACCGCTACGACATGTACGACCTCCAGATCGAGTTCCCCGCGCCGCCGATCCCACGTGAGCGAACCTTCGAACTCGACGAGCGGACCACGGCGCTCGGTGAGGTGCTTCTCTCACCCACGGACGAGTCCTTGGCGAGACTGGGCGATGAGCTCCGCGGCGCGGAGGTCGACTCGGTAGCGATCTGTTTGCTCAACAGTTACATCAACCGAGCGAACGAGGTCCGAGTCGCTGAGTACCTCGAACAGACGCTCGGCGTTCCGGTCTGCTTCTCCGCCGACATCTCGCCCCAGATTCGCGAGTACCCGCGAATGATCACCACGGCGTGCAACGCCGCCACGATGCCGGTCATCGGTCCATACCTCGACGAGCTGCAGAAGTGGCTCGTCTCGGAGGGATTTGGCGGCTCGGTCTTGATGATGCTCTCGAATGGTGGAGTCGTCTCCGCTGAGGATGCGGCGCGCGCTCCGATTCGTTTGGTCGAGTCCGGACCCGCCGCGGGGGCACTAGCCGGTTCTTGGTTCGCCGACCGACTCGGCATCGACCGGCTGCTCTGCTTCGACATGGGGGGCACGACCGCGAAGGCCTGCCTCATCGAGCACGGGGAGCCCGAACTCACCAACACGTTCGAGGTGGCGCGCGCGTACCGCTTCAAGAAGGGCTCTGGATTCCCGGTTTCGGTGCCCTCGGTCGACCTCATGGAGATTGGCGCCGGAGGAGGCAGTCTTTCTCGTGTCGACCAGTTCGGGCTGATGAAGGTTGGACCCGAGTCCGCCGGTGCGGAACCCGGTCCGGCGAGTTACGGGCGCGGTGGAACCGAGCCGGCGGTGACTGATGCCGACGTGGTTCTTGGTCTGCTCGACCCGGATGCCTTCCTCGGTGGGGACATGCCCCTCGACAAAGGACTCGCTGAGTCGGCAGTTGGGGCAGTTGGACAGTCACTCGGCCTCACTGTGCTCGAGACCGCGGCCGGGATCCACGAGATCGTCAATCAGAACATGGCTGCCGCGGCTCGGATGCACGGTGTCGAGATGGGTGTCGACCTCCGAGGAGTCCCCCTCATCGCCTTCGGAGGTGCCGGCCCCGTCCACGCGTGCGGTGTCGCCGACCTGCTTGAGTCGGATCGAGTGATCTTCCCGGTGAACGCAAGTGTGTTGTCGGCATTCGGCACGCTCGTCTCCCCGGTGCGTATCGACCTCGCTCGTTCGCTTCCGCGACCGCTTTCGACCGTCGACCCGAGCGAGCGCGATTCTCTCCTCGAGGAACTTCGAGTTGAGGGTCGTCGCGTGCTGTCCGCGGCGGGCGTTCCCGACGGCGCGGTCCGCTTCCGGTATGGCATCGATGCCCGATACGCAGGCCAGGGCAACGAGATCACCATCTGGGTTGGCGAAGGCGACGCATGGTCGGCAACGGTCGACTCGGTTCGCGAGACGTTCGACACCGAGTACTCGCGGATCTACGGCATGACGATTCCCGACGTCGAGATCGAGGCCGTGACGTGGCGACTCTCGGCGTTCGCCACCACATCGTCAGTAGAACCTGACTCCAGCCTCGGCACCGCCGATGGCGCGCCGACGCCGATCTCGCATCGTCCGATGACCTTCGTTCGAGGAGAGGGACCCATCGACACCCCGGTGTATCGCCGCCTCAATCTCGGAGCGGGGGCTCGCTTCGACGGGCCCGCCGTGGTGGAGGAGCGCGAGACCACTTCGGTGATCAGGCCCGGCTGGTCGGTCGAGGTCGCCGCGGACGGAAGCCTCATCGCCACTAGAGGAGAGGGCAAAGCATCATGAAGACACGAGACTTCGACCCGGTCGAACTTGAGATCCTGTGGCAATCGCTGATCTCGACGGTGAACGAGCAGGCACGGGCTCTGCAGCGAGCGGCGTTCTCGCCCATCGTCCGCGAAGCCGGTGACCTCGCGAATGCCGTCTTCGATCGACGTGGCCGAATGGTCGCACAGGCCGTGACCGGCACACCTGGGCACATCAACTCGCTCGCCATCGGCGCTGCGAACATGCTCGATGAGATCCCGATCGAGACGCTCGAGCCCGGTGATGTGCTGGTCACGAACGACCCCTACAAGACTGCCGGTCAGCTGCTCGATGTCACCGTGTTGGTCCCGGCATGGAGAGATGGCCGGATCATTGCCTTCTTCGGTTCGACGATCCATCACACCGATGTCGGTGGATACGGCATCGGGGCCGGCGGACGGGACTGTTTCGAGGAGGGGCTCTGGATCCCGATTTGCCGCCTCATGCGAGGTGGTGAGCGCAACGAGGACGTGTGGCGTTTCATCCTCTCGAACGTGCGCCAGCCGGATCACATGGCCGGCGATCTCCACGCTCAGTTGGCTTCTGGTCAGATCGGTGCCCAGCGACTCAACGCTCTGTGCGACACCCATCGGCTCGATGACATTGAGGAGCTGGCCGATGAGATCATCGATCGCTCCGAGGCCGCGACCCGCGCCAGCATTCGAGAACTGCCCGCGGGCCGTTATGAATCGTCAGCGGTCCTCGACCTCGCGGACGGCAGCATCATCGACATCGTCTGCGCTATCGAGGTTGACCCTGAGGCCGGCGAAATCACTGTCGACTACGAGGGCACCTCACCCGCGAGTCCTTGGGGCATCAACGTGGTGAAGAACTACACCCACGCGTACACGACCTTCACCGTCAGGTCGGTGCTGAACCCGGAGATCCCCAACAACCATGGCAGCCTGAAGCCGATTCTGGTCGAGGCCCCCGAGGGCTCGATCGTCAACGCTCAGCTTCCACAGCCCGGCACGGCCCGACACGTCGTCGGAATGTTCTTGCCGAACGCCCTTCTCAAGGCGCTGGCACAGCTCCGTCCCGATGACGCCATGGCCGAAGGCTCGGGGGCGGTGTGGACCATGCAGGTCAACGGGAATCACGACGACGGCAGCCCGTTCATCACCGCCATGTTCACCTACGCCGGTGGAGTCGGAGCGCGGTCCACGAAGTCCGGTCTTGACGCTTGTTCCTACCCGACCGGGGTATCCGCAGTACCGATCGAAGTGGTCGAGGCATCGGCACCGATTCGATTCCGGGAGAAGTCACTCCGGCGAGGATCCGGCGGTCGCGGTCGCCAGACAGGTGGCCTCGGCCAAGTGGTCGAGTTCTCGGTCGATACGTCGCGTCCGTGGCAATTGAACGCTGTAGCCAGCCGGCTCGACTCTCCGCCGCTCGGCGTGTTCGGTGGCGAGCCCGGCGAAGCGGGATCGTTCCTCGTCAATGGTGAACCCGTGCGAACCCAGTCGCGACTCACGCTGTCCGCCGAAGACGTCGTGCGCCTCGAGCTGCCCGGCGGTGGTGGCTACGGAGAACCAACCGCGTGAGCACAAGGCCCGAGCCCGTGACCATGGCCGCTGCTTGGCAGCGCGCTGTGTCCGAGCACCCGGGTCGCCCGTTCCTCACCTTCGAGGCTCCCGACGGGTCGGTCGCCGACTGGTCCTACGACGAGTTCGAGATCATCGTGAACCGCACCATGGGCAAGCTCCGCGACCACGGTGTGGATGCCGGATCGGCGGTGCACCTCGCGCTCACCAACTCGCCGACGTTCATCGCGGTGTGGCTCGCGGCACTGAGGATAGGCGCGTGGATCGTCCCATCAGATCCGATGGGACGGGCCCCGGAACTCGCCGATCACATCGCTCGAACGAGGCCGGTCATCGGATTCTGCGCCGAGGCGCGCATTAATACCTATCGCGAGGCCGCGGGCTCGCTGCAACACCTCGGTATCGACGAGGCCGACTCCCGGCTGTGCTGGTTGGACGGCACGGCGGAGAGCGTCGCGGGCTCACCCCGACCCGAGGATCGCGCCGCCGTGATGTTCACCAGTGGGACGACGGGACGACCGAAAGGGGTGGAGATCACTCAAGCCAACTACGCCTTCGCTGGGAAGGCGATGGCCGAGGCGAGCGCGCTGTCACCTGACGACCGACACATAGTTGTACTCCCGCTTTTCCACGCCAACGCCCAGTACTACTCATTCGCTTCAGCGATCTGGGCGGGAGCCTCGGTCGCGCTAATGCATTCGTTCTCAGCCAGCGGGTTCCTTCCCCAGGTGGCTCGACACCGCGCCACCTGCGCGAGCCTGTTCGCCGCGCCAATGCGAATGATCCTCGCGAGGGGGGAGAAGACCGATGGTGTCGCGCTCCGGCACTGTTGGTTCGCGCAGAACATCACCGTCGACCAGCACCGCACGCTGACGGAGTGGTTCGGATGCGAGCCCCGTCAGCTCTACGGAATGACCGAGACCATTCCTGCGGTGCTCACCGACACAAGCTCCTCCCCGAGATGCGACTCCATGGGTCTCGTCACGCCGGGGTGCTCCGTCGACCTCCAGGGTCCGGACGGGGCGCCAGTTGGCCCCGAAGAGGTCGGGGAGATCGTGGTCGGAGGTGTGCGGGGTCAGACGCTGTTCGCCGGCTATCTCGATGACTCGGCGACGACCGAGGCGAGCTTTCGCGATGGCTGGTTCCTTACTGGCGACAGAGCCACTCGTGACGTCGACGGCCGCTGGTATTTCGACGGCCGCCGCTCCGATGTGCTCAAGGTGTCAGGCGAGAACGTGTCGACCGTGGAGGTCGAGGGAGTACTCGCGGCACATCCGGGTGTACTTGAGGCCTCGGTGGTCGGGGCGCCCGACGAGGTGCGCGATGAGGTCCCGGTCGCGTTTGTCGTACCCAGCGACCCCAAAGCGCCCCCGACCGTTCAAGAACTCGCCTCGTGGTGCGCTGAACGGCTGTCCAAACCGAAGGTTCCCACGCAGTTCACACTTCTTGATGAATTGCCGAGAACAAGCGTGGGCAAGATAAGGAAGTTCCTGCTGAAGGAGGAGACCACCGCATGACCGCGATGACCGAAGAATTGTTGTCGGCGCTTGACGACTCGTCGAAGGACGTCGGCGAGGCGTTAACGCTCCCTCCTGCCTTGTACACCTCTGAGGAGGTTCTTGACTTCGAGAGGGATGCGATCTACGCGAAGGAATGGCTCTGTGTCGGCCGCGCGGAGCGCATCCCTGAAGCCGGGGACTGGTTCACC
Source organism: Actinomycetota bacterium (assembly GCA_027730505.1). Classification (GTDB taxonomy): domain Bacteria; phylum Actinomycetota; class Acidimicrobiia; order Acidimicrobiales; family Ilumatobacteraceae; genus Casp-actino5. Next base: position 6,786 of record JAQCGT010000101.1, read on the forward strand.
GTGAACATCGCCCGCGAGCCGATCATCGTGGTGCGCGATAAGGAGGGTGCAATTCGCGCGATGTCGGCGGTGTGTCAACACCGCGCGATGCAAGTGTGCGAGGGGCAGGGCAACACGACCACCTTCAAGTGTCCGTACCACCACTGGATCTACGGACTCGACGGTCGGCTGCTGGGCGCGCCCGCTATGGAGCGAACCGAGAACTTCGAGAAGTCCGACTGGGGCCTACCGCAGATGCGTGTCGAGCTCTGGATGGGCTTTATCTTCGTCAACTTTGACCCCGACGCGTCCCCGTTGGCGCCGACGCTTGAGCGTTACTCCAAGTATCTCGTCAACTACGACCTCGAGAACGCCGTTTGTCCGGGAACGTTCACGCTCGAGGACATGCCCTGGAACTGGAAGGTCATGTTCGAGAACTTCAACGACGGATACCACGCCAACCGGCTGCATCAATACGTCCAGGATTTCTGTCCGTCGAACCTCTCGGCGTTTCCCGAGCCGTGGAGCGACGACTCCAACGTCATCTTCCGCACATCGGGCTACACGCACCTCGATGGCGGCTTCAACGCCACGCACCGCGTGATCATGCCGGTGTATCCCGATCTCACCGAGGAGGAGCGCTCCCGGTCGACCTTCGCTTTGATTCCGCCCACCCTGTGTTTCGGTACGGCCCCCGATCAGTGTTTCTTCTTCCTGGTGCGCCCCAAGACCGCCCAGACGATCGACGTGGAGATCGGTTACATCTTCCACCCGTCCGCGCTCGAGGACCCGCTCTTCGAGGAGAAGGTCATCCTCTCGGACGCTGGCGTGCAGGTCTTCGTGCGCCAGGACCAGGACGCGACCACCAAGGTCCAGTTGGGTCTCAACTCCAGGTTCGCCCCGAGGGGTCGGTACTCCTGGCAGGAGGAGAGTCACGTCCAATTCAATCGATGGCTCACTCAGCGCTACCGCGCCGGGTGGTCCAACCGAGCAGCCGCCACCAGTTGACGGCCTCCTAAGTCACCTACAACAGCAACGGGGGAAATGACAATGATGAGAAAACGATCCACCAAGATGG
>JAQCGT010000102.1 GCA_027730505.1 Actinomycetota bacterium
CCGCTCTTGAACTTGCCCGGGAGGCGGCCTCAGCGTCGTGACCAGTTGGTCCGACCGACGTCGGGTGCTCGGAATCGACCCGGGGACACGGCGTATCGGCGTGGCGATCGGCGTCGGTTCGGTGGCGTCGCCGCTCACCGTGATCGAACGAGGTCGCTCACTCGACGAGGCGTTACGACGCCTCGCCGATCTCATCGCCGAGGAGGAAGTCGAACGGGTGGTCATGGGTTTGCCCATCGGTCTCGACGGCACTGAGGGCGCAGCAGCCCGTGCTGCCCGCGACGTGGCTCGCCGCTTGGCTAGGTTCACCACCGTGCCCGTGGAATTCCACGATGAACGACTGACGACGGTGACTGCTGATCGGGCGATGCTCGCTGCTGGTCTTCGGGCCGAGGAGCGGCGGCGGGCAGTCGACAAAGTGGCCGCCGCGGTGATGCTGCAGTCGTGGCTCGACAGCCAGCGCGGCGCCGGTGACGATCATGCGCAGTGACCTGCTCGCCGACGATGAGCAGGCACGGCTTCGCTTCGAGGCCGACAGTTGGGACCAACCCGACGAGGTGCCGATGGTGGAGACACCGGGTGGCCGTGGGGCCGTGGTGCGTTGGTTCGTGTGGGGGATCATCTGGGCGGTGGTCGGCGGAATCATTGCGATCGGGATCACCGGGTGGCACATCCTCGATCGGATGACCGTTGACGCTGTGGCTGGTGAACCGGTCGGATTCGACGTGGCTGAAGATGACGATCTTGCGGCTGTGGCGGCTCGCCTTGCCGCCGATGGCCTGATCGCTGATGCTGATGTGTTCGTCTGGTACGCCGGCCGGCAAGGCGGCGTGGAACTCGTTCCGGGTTTCTACCGCATTCCGTTGGGCGCGCATATGGGTGACGTTCTCGGCACCCTGCGCACCCCGCCGAACGAGACCTATCAGCGGGTGACCTTCCCTGAGGGATTTACCGTCGTCCAGATCGCTGCTCGTCTTGATGACCGGATTCCGACGTTGTCAGCGGAGCGGTTCGTCGAACTTTCCGCCGACCCGACGCGGCGGGTGCCGTGGCGTCCTCCCGACATCTCGAGCCTCGAAGGGCTCCTGTTCCCCGACACGTATCAGGTCTCGAACGCCGACAACGAGGGTCAGGTGATCGAGCGGATGATCGAGTTGATGGAACGTGTCGCCCTGCAGGAAGAACTGGAGGCTGGGGCGGAACGCCTCGGGCTCACTCCGTACGAGGTGTTGACGGTTGCGTCGATGATCGAACGCGAAGCCAAGGTCGATGCCGATCGGTCGCGCATCGCCCGAGTGATCTACAACCGCTTGGCGCTCGGCTGGAATCTCGAGATCGATGCGACTCTCTTCTATGGAGCCGATCCCGATGCGACGTTCAGCGAACTGCGATCGGTCGATTCGCCCTACAACACCTATGAACGGAGCGGTCTGCCACCGACGCCGATCGCCAACCCGGGTCGTGCCTCGATCCGGGCAGCGCTCAACCCGGCTCCGAATCCGGCATCAGGTGATCCGATCTGCTCGGTGCTCGACGATCCGACTGTGGGCTGTGTGTATCTGTTCTATGTGCTCGCCGATGCGGACGGATCACATGCGTTCGCTGTGACGCTCGAGCAGCATGAGCGCAACGTGGCAGCGGCTCGAGCGGCAGGATTACTCGGATGAGCCGACGTATCACCGCCTCGACGCGGCTCGCCGCCGTGATCGGTGATCCGGTTCGGCATTCGCTGTCACCGGCGCTGCACAACGCCGCCTACGCCTCGGCGGCCCTCGACTGGATGATGGTGGCGATTCCGGCAGCAGCCGGCACTGGTTCCGCAATGGTCGATCTGGTGAGATGCCACGATCTGGGGGGTCTGGCGGTGACCATGCCCCTCAAGTCCGAGGTCGCTGATGCGGTCGATCGTCTCGATCCAGCAGCGGCGGCGTTGCGTTCGGTCAACACGGTGGTCGCCGATCCCGATGGTCCACTCGGGATGAGCACCGACGGTGACGGTTTCGTTGCCTCGCTTCGGTCGGCGGGGCATGAGCCGTCAGGCGCTCGAGTGGTGGTGCTCGGCGCCGGCGCAGCGGCTCGCTCGATCGTCGATGCGCTCGGCCGTGCTGGGGTTGCATCGCTGGCCATTCACAATCGGACGGCTTCTGCTGCGAGCGAGGCTGCGGGCCTCGCCGCTCAGGCCATCACCGTCGACGAGGTCGGACTGGTGCAGGCCTGCGCGGCTGCCGACATCATCGTGAACACGACCTCGGTCGGTATGGGCGCGGCGGATGCGTCAGGCGACATGCCGCTGGGGCCTGAATTGCTGTCACGAGAGCACGTTGTCGCCGACATCGTGTACCACCCGCTTGCCACGCCACTGTTGGTGGCGGCGCGCTCGGTCGGGGCCGACGTGGTTGATGGGCTTGGCATGTTGGTGCATCAGGCGGCACTGCAGTGCCTCGCCTGGACCGGCGTCGAGGTCGACACCGCAGCGATGAGGGCGGCGGCTGAAGCCGAACTCGCCAGCCGTCACCGGTAGCCTCGACGCGTGCTCCGATTGCTCACCGCCGGTGAATCTCACGGTCAGGCGCTCGTCGCCGTCATCGAGGGCCTGCCTGCAGGACTCGAGATCACCGTCGAGGAGATCCAGTCCGAGATGGCCCGTCGTCGCCTCGGTTACGGGCGCGGGCCCCGTCAGCGGTTCGAGGTGGATGAACTGATCCTGCTTGGCGGTGTGCGTCACGGTCGGACCCTCGGATCGCCGTTGGCCATCCAGATCGGCAACACCGAATGGGTGCGCAGCGACAAGTGGCATGCCGAGATGTCGCCCGCACCGGGCCGTACCGAGGCCCCACTCACCCAGGTGCGTCCTGGCCACGCCGATCTGGCGGGGATGCAGAAGTACGGCTTCGACGATGCCCGTGACGTGCTCGAACGGGCGTCAGCGCGTGAGACCGCAGCGCGTGTCGCAGCTGGCGCTGTAGCGAAGAAGCTCTTGTCACATCTCGGAGTTGAGATTCTCTCCCATGTCATCCAGATGGGCTCGGCACGGGTGGATGGTGCCACGGCCCGCCCAACGTTCGCCGATCTGGCCGCCATCGATGAGTCCCCCGTGCGCTGTTTCGATCCCGCATCGGCTGATGCGATGGTGGATGAGGTGAAGGCCGCGGCCAAAGACGGCGACTCGCTGGGAGGCGTTGTCGAGGTCCTCGCCTATGGGGTGCCGATCGGGCTCGGCTCGCACGTCCACTGGGATCGCAAGATCGACGCCTTGCTCGCCCAGGCGCTCATGTCGATTCAAGCGGTGAAGGGCGTGGAGATCGGTGACGGGTTCGAGGTCGCTGGTCGGCGAGGAAGCGACGCCCACGACGCGATCCGTTGGGATGCAGATGGTGGGCGATACGAGCGCCTTTCGGCGCTCGCCGGCGGTGTCGAAGGCGGTATCACCAATGGGGAAGTGCTCGTGGCGCGGGCGGCGATGAAGCCTCTCGCAACCCTGAACGTGCCGACGCTGGAGACGGTTGACACCGCGACGAAGGAGTCGGCGGTGTCGTTCAAAGAGCGCACCGACGTGACCGCCGTGCCAGCGATGGGTGTTGTGGCTGAGACCATGGTTGCCTTGGTGCTTGCCGATGAGGCACAACGTAAGTTCGGTGGCGACTCTGTCGCCGAGTTCGTCCGCAATGCCGAGGCGGCGGCGAAGGCCGTTGCCGATCAGGCGAGTTGACATGCGGACCGTCGAGGTTCACCTTCCGGCCGGCTCTGACGATCGGTCATACCCGGTTGTCGTCGGTGAGGGTGTTCTCGGTGAGGTCGATCGAGTCGTGAGCGCTCTCGGCGTGAGCCGCGTCGCCGTTGTGAGTCAGGCTGGTATCGGTGTCGATGTGGCGCTGTCGGTGCCGTCCGAGCGGATCGAGATCGGAGTGGGCGAGGACTTCAAGACGCTCGCAACCGTGGAACACCTCTGTCGTTTGTTTGCGGCGTCTGGTCTGACGCGACGTGATGCCGTGGTGGCTGTCGGCGGCGGGATGGTGACCGATGTGGCCGGCTTCGCTGCTGCTTCGTATCACCGGGGAATTGCGGTCGTCCATGTGCCGACGACGTTGCTCGGGATGATTGACGCAGCCATCGGTGGCAAGACCGGCGTGAATCTGCCAGAAGGCAAGAATCTCGTCGGTGCCTTCTGGCAACCCTCTGGCGTGATCTGCGATCTGTTGACGCTTGCGACGCTCCCAGAGCGCGAGTTGCGGTGCGGCAACGGTGAGATGGCCAAGTACCACTTCTTGACCGGTGATGATCTGGCATCGATGGACCTTGCCGACCGGGTAGCACGGTGCGTCGAGATCAAGGCTGAGGTGGTGGCATCCGATGAACGCGAGTCGGGTCGTCGTGCCATTCTGAACTACGGCCACACCCTGGCGCATGCTCTCGAAATTGCGTCATCACACAAGATCGCGCACGGTGAGGCCGTGGCGATCGGGTTGGTGTTCGCCGCTCGCCTCGCCGAGCGACTCGGTCGGATCGACGCCAATCGCGTCCAGCATCACCTCGATGTCGTCGCCGGTTTGTATGGGCTTGAGACGGAGGTGCCCGCAGTCGGCACCGTTGATGAGCTCCTGGCGTTGATGGCACGCGACAAAAAGGCGCTCGACGGCTTGACGTTCGTGCTCGACGGGCCGAACGGCGTCGAGCCAGTGGTCGGCGTCGACCCTGAGGTCGTCCGGTCGCTGCTCCTCGAGTTGGTCTGAAGACACTCATGGCGGCGGTACCAGCGCCGACCGAACGTTTGGTGATCCGCAACTGGGTTGATGATGACGCCGTGGCCTTCGCCGAGATGAACGGCGACCCACGGGTTATGGCAACGATCGGACCGGTGATGGATCGGTCGGAGTCTGATGCCATGTTGCGGCGGGTGCGTCGACATATCGCGGATCACGGGTTCGGGCTGTGGTGTGTGGATCTCGATGGCGAGGTGATCGGTTTCTGTGGCCTGTCGATCCCATGGTTCACCGAGGGTGTGGAGATCGGCTGGCGTCTGCGTTCAGCGTTCTGGGGAAACGGTTTTGCGACCGAGGCTGCCCGATCGGTACTCGATCATGGCTTCGACGTCCTCGGACTCACCGAGGTCATCTCGTTCACAGCCGAGACGAATGTTCGCTCGCGACGAGTTATGGAACGCATTGGACTCATTCGTGATCTGCGCGGCGACTTCGACCATCCGGGGATCCCTGAGCACAACCCGCTCAGACCACATGTGCTGTATCGGATCGATGTTGAGCGGTACCGTTGCTGCTTGTGAGTCGCATCGTCCTGCTCCTCCACGGCCCAAACCTCAATCTGCTCGGCACCCGCGAGCCTGAGGTGTACGGCACGGCGACGCTCGGTGACCATGTGGCGCGCGCCCGTGAGGTGGCAGGCATGTTTGATCTCGAGGTTGAGGACCTGCAGTCCAACCATGAGGGCGAGCTGATCGAGGCAGTGCACGGAGCCCGTGGACGTTGTGCAGCGATCGTCATCAATCCGGGCGCGTTCACCCACTCGTCGTGGGCGTTGCATGACGCTCTCGCTGCCTATGACGGCATCGTGGTCGAGGTGCATCTGTCGAATCCGGACGCGCGGGAGCCGTGGAGGCGAACGAGCGTGGTCGCTCCGGTGGCTACCGGAAGCATCTCCGGGTTCGGTGGCGACGGCTACGAGCTCGCGATGCGTGCCGTGGCAGCCAGATTGTGATGCTGAGTCGCCCACAGTCAACGCTCAGCGTGTCCGGGCGAGTCGACCGGTTGCGTGCTGCGCTCGATGATGCCGCACGTCCCGTACAGGTCATCGTGTCGGGGGCGTCAAACCGTCGATGGCTCACCGGGTTCACTGGTTCAGCTGGTCTTGTCGTCGTCACCCCAGAGCGGTTCGTGTTGGTCACCGATGGTCGATACGGCGAGCAGGCTCGTGCACAGGCGGATGCGGCTGGGGCGGGTGACTTGGAGGTGCTGGTCGGGACGACCATGGCCGAGCAGAAAGCCCTGGTGCTCGGTCTGCTCAGCGGTGACACCGGTGCTGAGGCCACGGTGATGTCACGCGCCGACTGGATGGGATTCGCGTCAAGCGTCGAGCTGATACCCATCGACGGCACGGTCGAGCGTCTTCGGCGCACGAAGGACGCAGCCGAGATCGAACTCATTGCGTATGCAGCCGACATCGCGTCGCAGGCCTTGGGAGAACTTGCATCGATGCTTGTTCCCGGGGTGACCGAGCGTGATGTGCGTGACGAACTCGAGTATCGGATGCGCCGCCTGGGTGCTGATGGGCCGAGTTACGAGACGATCGTGGCCTCCGGGCCAACACACGCTGCTCTCCCACATGCGCGCCCCACGGGGCGCCAGATGGTCGACGGCGACCTCGTGGTCATCGACGTCGGGGCCTTGGTCGATGGCTATCACTCCGACATGACCCGCACCTATGTGGTGGGGGAGCCGAGCGACGAACAGCAGCAGTGGTTCGAGCTCGTCACGGCGTCGCAAGCGGCTGGTTTGGCGGCGATTCGTTCGGGCGTCACCGCTCGTGACGTTGACGCTGCGTGTCGCTCGGTGTTCGATGATGCAGGACTCGGCGAGCTGTTCGTGCACGGCACCGGTCATGGCGTCGGTCTCGATATCCACGAGGAGCCATTTCTCGGGCGCGCGTCCGATGCCGAACTCGTTCTCGGGGACGTGGTGACGGTCGAACCGGGGCTCTATCGTGTCGGTTCTGGTGGTGTGCGGATCGAGGACCTCGTCGAGGTCACATCCTCAGGTCACCGAAATCTCACCGCTCTCTCCAAGGACTCCCCATGCCCGCCATCACCACCAACGACCTGAAGACCGGGATCACCCTCGAACTCGACAACGGACTGTTCCAGGTCATCGAGTTCCAGCACGTCAAGCCCGGTAAGGGCGGGGCGTTCGTGCGAACGAAGCTCCGGAACGTCCGTACCGGCAACGTGTTCGACCGCACCTTCAATGCCGGTGTCAGGGTCGAACAGGCGATCATCAATCGTGAGGAGATGCAGTTCCTCTACCGCGATGGCGATGACTACGTCTTCATGAACAACGAGTCGTACGAGCAGATGAACGTCGCTCCGGTGGCGCTCGGTGACGCAGCCGACTTCATGGTCGAGGGCATGGTCGCTCAGGTGGCGTTCTTCAACGGTGAGATCATCTCCGTTGAGATCCCGGCCTCGGTCGAACTGACCATTGCTGAGACCGAGCCAGGGGTGCAAGGTGACCGAGTGTCGGGTGCCCGCAAGCCGGCCACGTTGGAGACCGGCCGGGTCATTCAGGTGCCGTTGTTCGTCGAGACCGGCGACCGGGTCAAGGTCGATACCCGCACCGGCGACTACATGACTCGGGTCTGAGATGACCGAACCCGACCTGCGTTCCGACTCGCGTGAGCGGGCCTTGAACCTGATGTATGAAGCGCACACCAAAGGCATCGGTGTGGACGAGGTGCTCGCTGCACAGGTGGTGACGCCCGACGCCCTCACCGATCTGTTGGTGCGTGGGTCAGAACGCACTCGTGAGCGGGCTGATTCGCTCATCTCGGCGAAATCCAAGGGGTGGACGCTGCAGCGCATGCCGGTGCTCGATCTTGCCGTGATGCGCCTGGCGACGTTCGAGCTGCTCGAACGGCCTGACGTGCCGACGGCGGTGGTGCTCGACGAGGCGGTATCGCTCGCCAAGCGCTATTCCACTGATGACAGCGGACGGTTCGTCAACGGTGTGTTGGCCTCTATCGCTGACGAGGTACGAAGCTCCTGATCAGGGTCTTGTGGGACGGGTGG
>JAQCGT010000013.1 GCA_027730505.1 Actinomycetota bacterium
CAGCCTGAGGAACGACGGGCGGCGCTTCCACCGATGAGATGTTCTCCGTCGGGCGACTCGACCGCCGAGCTATCAGAAGGCCGAGCGACACTCCAGCGAGAGCGGCGACAATGACGGCGACAAGGATCACGGGGGTCTCGATCACTCCCCGCTGTCGCGGTCGGACTGTTCGTCCCGTTCCCGGAGGCGTGCCAGCGCCTCCTGCTCGGGCATCCATCCGGTGGTGATGTACCGAACCTTGTTCCCGAGATTCACGGCGTGATCGCCGAGCCGCTCGTAGAAGCGAGCAACGAGGGCCAATTGCACGGCCACCTGCAGATCGATCGTCCCATTCGAATGGCTCTCGATGATCTGCTGCAGGAACTGACGATGGAGGTCATCGAGGTACCCATCGATGTCTGGCAGCGCTGCTGCCTTGACGGCATCACCATTGACATACGAGTCGAGCGCCTCTCGGTACTCCTTGGTGGCCTGATCGCTGAGCTTCTGGATGATGCCGCGCAGCTTCGGATCAAGTTCGTGACCGTAGATACGGCGAGCAGCCTTACAGACGTTGCAGCACAGGTCAGCAGACCGTTCCATGTCAGCAGAGATCTTGAGCGCCGATGCAACCTCCCGAAGGTCACCGGCGACGGGAGCTTGGAGAGCAAGGATGCGCAGGGCGCGATCCTCGATGTCGAGGGCCCGAGCGTCGACATCAGCGTCGCCGAGAACGACGTACTCGGCCCCCTCGAGGTCCTGGTCGAGTAACACCTGGGTGACCCGAGGGATCAGTTCGATGACGAAGGCGCCAAGACGCCCCACGAGATTGCGAATCTCCTCGAGGTCCTGATGGAAGTCTTTCCGCAGATCGGTCATCAGCCGAACCTCCCGGTCACATAGTCAGACGTTGCCTTCTCCGTCGGGTTGGAGAAGATCTTCTCGGTCAGATCCATCTCGACGACATAACCCGGCTGGCCGGTGCCGTCGATGTTGAAGAATGCCGTCCGATCGCTGACCCGAGCGGCCTGCTGCATGTTGTGGGTGACAATCACGATGGTGTACTCACTCTTCAGTTCGAGCATGAGCGCCTCCACCGCCATCGTCGAGATCGGATCGAGTGCAGAACACGGCTCATCCATGAGAAGTACTTCAGGCTCGACGGCGATGGCCCGTGCGATGCACAAGCGCTGCTGCTGCCCGCCCGATAGTCCAGATCCCGGCTGATCGAGACGGTTCTTCACCTCATCCCAGAGGTTTGCCCCGCGCAACGACTTCTCGACGATGTCATCTGCAGCGGATTTCGAGAGGCGCTTTGAGTTCAGGCGAATACCGGCGAGCACATTCTCTGCGATGCTCATCGTCGGAAATGGGTTCGGGCGCTGGAAGACCATCCCGATCTTGCGACGGATGATCACCGGGTCGACTCCCGGGCCGTAGATATCCTCGCCATCGAGCAACACGGTGCCCTCCACACGGGCACCCGGAATCACTTCGTGCATGCGATTGAGCGAGCGGAGGAAGGTCGACTTCCCGCATCCCGACGGGCCGATGAGCGCCGTGATCGAGCGCGGTTCGATCGTCATGTCGACCTTGCGGACGGCAAGAAAGTCGCCGTAGTAGATATTGAGGTCGGAAACTCGCAAGCCATCCGGCGTTTCCGACGCGCCCACTCCCGTCATCTGTTCGGTCATTCGCGTCACACTTCCTGTGGTGGTGGTCTGGTCAGCGTCGTTCATCGCATCCCCTTCGGCTGGAGAACTCGTGCGAGAACTCGCCCAAGGGTGAAGAGTACGGCCACGATGATCACGAGCATCAGCGCCGCCGCCCACGCCCTGCTCTGTCCAGCGTCGGTTGGAATACCTGGCTGCACGTACTGGTAGTAGGTGTACACGGGCAGCGTCGTCATTCGGCCGTCAAAGGGATTGAGGTTTGTCTCTTGGGCAAGGCCGACAGTCACGAGAAGCGGTGCCGTCTCGCCGATGACTCGGGCGATAGCCAGCGTGGATCCGGTGAGGATGCCCGCAATCGCAGTCGGCAGCACCACCTTGACGATCGTCTTCCAGCGCGGCACACCGAGCGCATACGAGGCCTCGCGGAGTTCGTTGGGGACGAGTCGCAGCATCTCTTCAGCCGAACGAACCACCACCGGGGTCATGAGTACCGACAGCGCCACCCCACCGGCGAGACCCGTCCGGGTTCCAGGGCCGAGGATCAACACGAACAGGGCATAGGAGAACAACCCTGCGACGATCGACGGGATACCGGTCATCACGTCGACCATTGAGGTGATGGCCTTGACGAGTCGACCGCGCCCGTACTCGACGAGGTAGATCGCGGTGAAGAGACCGAGGGGAATGGCGATCAGTGCCGCCACCGACGTGACGATCAACGTGCCGACCATCGCATGAAAAGCGCCACCGACCGCCTCGCCACCGTTCTGAGCGGCCAGGTCTTCGGGGGTGAGGCGCATGTTGCCTGTCAAGAACGTTGCGTCGAACCGTGCTGCGCCCTCTCGGATCACGGTCCACACGAGCGATGCCAACGGGAGGACAACGACGACGAATGCAAGGGTCACGCTGACCCGAACGAGTCGATCGGTGGCTTGTCGACGATCCTCAAGAATTCTCGACGAGACGTAGACAGCGATCGGATAGAGCATGAACGACCAGACGATCACCCACGAGGGCGAGAGGCCGTTCAGCGCGGCGCTGACGGCGAACCCGACGGCGACAGTCGCCAGACCGACGGCGACGTGTCCTTGATTCGACATCCGGCGAGATGTCATCGAGGTAGCAAGCGTGCTCATCCGTCAGCTCCCGAGAATCCCGCGGCCGCCACGCGACGAGCCAAAGCGTTGACGCCGAAGGTGATCACGAAGAGCACCAGACCAGTGGCGATCAAACGATTCACTTCAAGACCGGATGATTCCGGGAACTTGAGAGCAATGTTCGATGCAATGGTGTTCGAATTCTGATTGGTGATGATGCTCCAGAAGTAGCCATCGCTTGGCGACAGAATGATCGCCACGGCCATGGTTTCACCGAGCGCCCGGCCAAGTCCGAGCATGGCGCCGCTGATCACGCCGGAGCGACCGTAGGGAATGACCGCCTGGCGAATCATCTCCCACTTCGTCGCACCGAGGGCGAGCGACGCTTCTTCGTGAAGTCTTGGGGTCTGGAGGAACACCTCGCGGGAGATCGCGGTGATGATCGGCAGGATCACCACCGCCAGCACCATGCCGGCGGTCAGCATGGTCCTGCCGCTCGTCGAGGCTGATCCTGAGAAGAGCGGAATGAACGAGGCGTTGTCGCCGAGCCAGGGATACACGTTCTGTGCAAGCAGCGGGGCCAACACCCTGATGCCCCAGATGCCGAACACCACGCTCGGGATGGCGGCGAGCAGGTCAATCAGGTACCCAAGCGTTCTGGCGACCCGCCGCGGGGCGTAGTGACTGATGAACAGGGCAACTGCTATGGCGAGTGGCGCTGCGATGGCGAGAGCGATGAGAGCGGCGAAGATCGTGCCGAACACGAGCGGGCCGACGTACTGGATGAACGTGTCCGACCCGTCCATCTCCGACGGGTCCACGTTGATGCCGGGGTAGCCCTCCCGGAACAAAAACAACGCCACCCCAGCAAGGGTGACGAGAATGAGCACGCCGGCTCCCTTGGAAAGTCCGGCGAAGATGCGGTCACCGAATCGGCCGGTGCGGCCCTCGACGCCGCTTCCCTGCGCTGACTCGATGGTGGACTGGGTCACGAGATTGGTCTCCGAAAGTGTTTGGGAGGTACACCGGGTCGGAGTGCTCTAGAGCACCCCGACCCGGCAACAGTACCTGGGATCAGCCAGCCACCGTGATGGCGGCGATGGACATGGCGATCTCGGCCTGGACCTCAGGCGAGATCGGAGCCGAACCAGCCGAAGCAGCCGACGCAGCCTGACCCTCATCCGAACCGACGTAAGTCATGAACGCCTTGACCAGATCAACCTCTTCCTGGGTCTCATACTCGAGACACACGATGTGGTAGCTGACCAGAGCGATCGGATACGTGTCAGCCGAATCCGGGGTGCGGTTCACCGAGATGGCGAAGTCGTACTCATTACGACCACCGGTGCGCTCCGACGAATCGACGATCCGACCAGCAGCCTCAGGCGAGAACTCGACGAACGAGCCGGCCACACCAACAGCTGCAGCGGGCAGATCACCGATCTGCGACGCATCGGCATACCCGATCGAACCCTCACCAGCAGCAACAGCAGCGACAACACCAGAGGTCTGAGGAGCACCCTCACCACCACCGGGACCGTCGGCGTCCCACGCCTCGATCTCGCCGTAGGTCCACACGTCACCAGCGGCCTGCGCCAGGTAGTCGGTGAAGTTCTCCGTGGTACCCGACTCATCGGCACGGTGCACCGGGTTGATCGCCAAATCAGGCAGATCCACACCGGGGTTGTCAGCAGCGATCTCGTCAGCAGACCAGTTCGTGATCTCGTTGGCGAAGATCCCGGCGATCGTCGCCGGCGACAACTGCAACGTGGTGCCATCGAGCGACGGCAAGTTGTACGGAATCGCAATCGGCGAGATGTAGTGCGGCAGGTTGATCGCACCGAGATCACCGGCGCAACGCTCCTTCGACAACTCCCACTCCGCGTCCTTCAACGCAGCGTCCGAACCAGCGAACATCGTCCCACCGGACAAGAACGCCTCACGACCACCACCAGAACCAATCGGGTCATACTCAACCGTCGCATTCGGGTACTCGGCCTGGAAACCAGCCTGCCAACCCTGCATCGCCGCAGCCTGCGACGACGCACCAGCACCAATCAACGTGCCCGACAAGTCAGACGCCGGTGCCGCTGCCGTCGTGGCGGTTGTCTCCTCAGCGGTGTCCTCGGTGGATGGTTCTTCTGCGGCCGGTTCGTCGGCCGAGTCGCCGCCGCATGCGGCGAGCGCGAGCGATGTCACAACCGCAAGGGCTGCAAATCGCTTGGTGCGAATAAACACGATGTCGTCTCCAATCGATGGTGTTCACGTGGGATGTTCGTGAAAGGACTCACGAACGCCCCGGAAACTAGGAATCGAAGGTGAACGACCTCACCGGAGTGGGTGAACCTCAGGTGAACTGTCAGCGACGTTTGGGCGTCGTGCCTGCTCAGCGGCGTTGCGCGAGCTGGCGGTCATGGGCCCAGCGATACAGCAACTCCTGAGCATCCGGGGCGAACGCCTGGTCGGGGCCCATTCGCTCCCACGTGTCATCTGGACGCTGCTCCCACCGCACGATGTCGGGGGAGAGATCGAATTCGAGTACTCGATCGAGCCAATCACGATGTTTCGGGTGCTGGATCGGCACCAGCACCTCGACTCGGCGTTCGAGATTCCTCGGCATGAGATCAGCAGACCCGATCAGATACAACGGCCCCCCGTCGTCGGCGCCGTGTGCGAACCGGTAGATGCGGCTGTGCTCGAGATACCGCCCGAGAATCGAGCGCACCCGGATGTTCTCGCTCATTCCCGGAACGCCGGGCCTGATGCACGAGATGCCGCGCACAACCATATCGATTGGCACCCCGGCACCGCTCGCCGCATAGAGCGCCTCGATCGTCACCGGATCGGCGATCGAGTTGCACTTCATGATGATGCTGCCCTCAGCACCGAACTCCATCTCGTGTTCAATCAGGTCGAGCAACTGAGGACGCAGGCTCTTCGGGGCCACGAGCAGCGTGCGGTACTCGTCGCTCCGACTGAACCCGGTGAGGTGGTTGAACAACTGCACCGCGTCGTCACCGATGGCATCGTCGGAGGTGATGTACCCGAGATCTTCGTACAGGCGAGCGGTCCTCGAGTTGTAGTTGCCGGTGCCGATGTGGCAGTAGCGACGCAGGCGATCGCCGTCGTCACGCACGACGAGTACCACTTTTGAGTGAGTCTTCAACCCGACCATCCCGTAGGCGACGTGTACGCCGGCACGCTCGAGCCGCTTGGCCCACTGGACGTTGTTCTCCTCGTCGAAACGAGCCTTGATTTCGACGAGCACGGCGACTTGAACACCCCGTTCGGCTGCACGGATCAAGCTGCGGAGAATGGGACTGTCGCCTCCGGCCCGGTACAAGGTCATCTTGATGGTCTGAACAGCCGGGTCGTCAGCAGCCTGTGCGATGAACGCTTCGACGCTGCTCGCAAAACTCTCGTAGGGATGGTGGAGCAGCAGCGCGCGGTCGTCGACCACGTCGAACAGCGACCGTTCAGCCTCTTCGGCCGCATGGATGCGGCCGGCGGTGATCGGCACCCACGGTCGATCTTTCAAGTCAGGGCGGTCGATCGCGTGCAGCTGCATGAGACAGGTCAGATCGAGCAGTGTGGCGTGACGGGTCACGTTGCGTGGATCGATCTCGAGTTCGCGAATCAGCAAGCCAACCATCTCGTCGCTCACGGTCCGATGCACCTCGAGACGAACTGGACGGTTGAAGCGACGGCGCCGCAGTTCGAGTTCAACCGCTTCGAGGAGGTCGTCGGCCTCATCCTCTTCGAGGGCCAGGTCGGCGTTACGAGTGACCCTGAACGTGGCCCACTCCTCCACGACCATTCCCATGAAGAGGGCGTGAAGGTGAGCGGCGATCAACTCTTCAGCGGGAAGGAAGCGCCCGTCACCGAGGGGAACGAGCCGTGGGAACACCTTCGGGATCTTCAGCCGGACGAATCGGCGCTCGGCGGTGGCTGGATCGGCCACGGTGGCGGCGATCGAGAGCGCCAAGTTCGAGATGTACGGGAACGGATGCCCCGGATCGACTGCCAGCGGTGTGAGCACCGGGTGCACGCGATCGAGGTAGTACGTCGACATCGCTTCACGATCGGCCGGTGACAGATCGTCCCAACGGATGACGCAGATGTTCTCAGCGGCGAGCGCCGGGATGATCTGGCCAAGAACGATCTCCTCTTGACGGGCGACGAACCCGGCCACCCTCGAACCGATCTCGTCCAATTGTTGGACCGGGGTTCGTCCGTCGGGAGTGCGATCCTCGACACCGGCGGCGATCTGATCCTTCAGCGCGGCGACACGAACCTGGAAAAACTCATCGAGATTCGACGAGGCAATTGCCGCGAACTTGGCTCGCTCCAGAAGGGGTATGCCCTGCTCAGCGGCGAGCGCTAGCACCCGCTCATTGAAGGCGAGCCAACTCAGTTCACGGTTGAGATAGCGACTCACCGTTACCGACGGTTCAGGCGCCGTAGTCATCCTCGGGGTGGCCGAGGTCCCACTCGAGCGAGATCAGTTCGCGCTCGGCATCACGGTTGATCCGCTCACGATTACGACGGAACTGCGGATCGTTCTCGGTGATCAAGACGAGACGAGCGAGCGCCCGGGCCCGGAATTCATCGAGCAACTTGGTCTCGCCCCAGTCGCCGTAGACCTCCCAATGCGGAGCCACCGGCCCGAGGTAAACAACGCGGGCGTGGGCCCGCGGCGGGGCGTCAACGGTCATATCACTCATAGACCACGATGTTACCGGTCAGCCAGCGCGGCCAGTCCCAACGGCGATGAACACTCAGCGAACGTGGGGCGACGAGTTGGGAACCGTTCGATGGATCCGCACGTCCAACTGGACATGGACTATCGCCGCGAAGTCGTCATGGTTTCGTAAGAAATACGTGAGACGTCTGAAAAAGCCTTGACATTCAGACCCAAATCATTACATTTGTGTTACTGTCAATCTCATCGTCCGTCATCACCTACTCGCACCCAGGAGGTCACGATGAACCAGGACTCAACTCAGAGAACTCGACGGGTCAGCGACCCCGAGTCGGTCACCGCATGGATGGCCGAGGGAACCTGCCGGTTCCACCCCCCAGCAGTCTTCTTCCCGAGCGATGGCGCCGGCGTTGACCGCGCCCGCGCTATCTGCGGGCGATGCCCAGTTGCAGAGACCTGCCTCGAATACGCCTTGGAGAACCGGATCGAACACGGCGTATGGGGCGCTGCAAGCGAGCGAGAGCGCCGCCGCATTCTGAAGCGCAGGCGAATCGCCGTTACCGCAGACTGAGGCTGGGCTCAGGCGTCAAGGATCACTTCGAGTCGTCAGACGACTCCGCTGCGGCTTCAGCCGCTCCCTCAGCAAGGCCCTTCTTCAGTTCCTGCTGGGCTCGGCCGAGATTGCGGGCCATCTTCGGCAGCTGTGCGCCACCGAAAATCACGAGCACCACGGCCAAGACGATGAACCATTCCGCTCCACTTGGCATGCGACCACTCTAACCCTTGATGGCCAGACTGCTCACGCGCCCGTCACACCTCGCACAGCCTGAGCGCGCTGGCGACGAATCCGCCGACGTTCGCGCTCGGAGAGACCTCCCCAGATGCCGAATTTCTCGCCGTTGCGGAGGGCGAACTCGAGGCAGTCCTCGCGAACGACGCATCCCCGGCAGACCTCCTTGGCCTCACGGGTCGACGCGCCGCGCTCGGGAAAGAAGAGATCGGGGTCGACGCCCAGACAGTTGGCGTTGTCCTGCCAGGCCTCGGCTGACCCGTCATTCTCGTACATGTGTGCTCCGTCCTGATTCACCCGAAGGTGCAGGGGTGATTCACCCCTGTAATTACACTGATGTCATTGTCTCATAGCACACCACTACAACGCAAGTGGGTATTGCGTAGGCCGCTGAACAGGGATGACGCGCGGATTCTCAGCCAGCGCGGCGGCGGGTGAGACGACGCCGACGCTCGACGAAGTCGACGAGCACATATCCCCCGAGCTCATCGTTCGTCGTGTGGAAGGCTCTCCCCCCGTTGAGGTTCGTCATCCGTTCGACGAAGGCATCGAGCGAGGCCGTGGCGTCGAGAACGAAGGTGTTGATCCTGATTCCCTCCCGGGTACATCGAACCACTTCACGAAGCGTCGCCTCAAGGGTTTCTGGTGCCGGCGGGTAATCGAAGAACACGCCGCCGTTCGAGGTGATGTGAGCAGTCGGCTCGCCGTCGGTGATCATGATGATCTGCTTCGTCCCCTGCTGGCGCGAGAGCATCCGGCGAGCGAGGGTGAATCCATGGTGCATGTTGGTGCCATACACGTAATCCCAGGAGACCTCCGGCAATTGCGCCGCCGTGATTTCGCGAGCCGTCTCGGAGAACCCCACCAAGCCGATGAAGTCGTGCGGGAACTGTGACGTGATCAACGAGTGCAGCGCAATCGCCACCTTCTTCGCCGGCAAGAAGTTGCCCCGCATCGGCATCGACATCGACAGATCAACCATCAACACCGTGGCCGCCCTCGTGAGATGTTCGGTGCGCTCGACCTCGAAGTCGTCGGGCTCGAGTTCGACCGGGGTACCACCGCCACGCCGAGCGATCGCATTGCGGATCGTACGGTGCAGATCCAGTCTGAACGGGTCGCCGAACTCATAGGGCTTGGTGTCGTGGGCCGATTCGTGCCCCTGCCCGATTGTCGGCAGTGGGTGCTGGCCGAGTTGGTCACGGCGGAGGCTGCCGAACAGGTCTCGCAGCGCATTCGAGCCGATCGCTCGGAGCCCGCGCGGTGTCAGTTCAAGCCGACCCTCGACACGGTCGACGAGGCCGGCCCTGATCAATTCCTCGGTGAGCTTGGCGAGCTGATCAAGCGCAGCGGCGGCATCGTCGCCGATGAGGTCACGCACTCTCTCAGGATCGATCTCAGCAAGGTCAGCCGGCGACGTGGCGGCATCCAGAAGCCCTTCCAGCTCGTCCAGCCTTCCCATCTCGGCCATCGCATCAATTCCCTCGCCAAGACTGAGCGAGCCGTCGCCCTCCATTTCGTACGAGGCATCCCAGTTCATCGAGCCGAATTCGCCACGCAGCGTCGACGACAAACGGTCGAGTTGCCACTGCAGGTCCATGTCGTTCATGAACTGCTCCGACAGACGGCGCAACTGATCGCGCTGTTCGGGGCTCATCGAGTTCATGAGCGCCTGCGCAGCTGCCATGCGACGGGCAATCGACTCGAGAAGTTCATCGAGCGACTGTGGATCGTCTGGGAACATGTCGCCGAAACGATCCATGAACTCCTCGAACTGCGGATCCTCTCCCGCATCACGCCGGTCGACCATCTCGTTGAGCGCCGCGAGCATGTCCTTGACCCTGCTCATGTCCTCAGGCGTGGCCGACGACATATCCTCGGTGACCCGGTCGACCACCTGCTGAAGCATCTCGGATCGAAGACGATCTGCGAGTTCATCGAATCGCCGTTGAGCCTCCGCCGATTCGAAGGAATATGAGGAGAGCTCGGCCATACGGCCGGCAAGGTCGTCGGGCAGGAGATCCAGACGAGCCGAACGTTCAGCCGCTGCCGCCCTTGCTGTCGACTCGCGCCGCTCGTCGCCGCTGCGCTCGGCGTCAGACAGCGCCCGGTCGACCGCGTGACGCTCCTCGTCAAGTATGTCCGCCAACTCTCGGGCGGCGTCTGCGAGCGGACCGTCGAGATCACCGGACTCGCTGATCTCCTCACGCCGACGGCGGAGTCGCTCGCGCATCTCAGCAAGGCCAGGCATTGATCGCCCGTCCGGAGTTCGCATCCCCTGCTCCATCAGTCGCCGCAGCGCTGCGCTGACGTCGCCGTGGTGGATGATCTCGTCGGTGACTTGCTCAAGCAGGACATCACCATCGAGATCGAACCCGCGTTGGGTGCCGTCCCAGCGTGAGTAGGTGAATCGGCGAGCCATCCCCGAACCGTAGCGGCGCTGAAGGGGCTCGACCCGATCGTGGACGAACCGTGACAGTCCAATAGATTCGAAGCGATGCGCGTACCCCGCACCTTCGTCTTCCTCGATCTCTCGGGGTTCACGAACTACACCGCCGCGTACGGTGACGACGCTGCCGGCAAGGTGCTCTCCACCTTCCGCACCGTGGTTCGCGAGGTTGCATCCGAGCGCGGTGTGCGTATCGCCAAGTGGCTCGGTGACGGGTGCATGATCGTGGCCGTCGATCAGTTCGGCGCGATCGAATTCGTCATGGATCTCGAACGCCGAGCCGCACGTGTGTGCGCTCCGTTGACGCTCCGGGCTGGCATCGCCACCGGCCATGCGCTCTTGTTCGAAGGCGACGACTACATCGGATCGGCAGTCAACATGGCGTCTCGTCTGTGCGACCATGCCACCGGCTACGACGTCTTGATTCCCGCATCACACGTCGAGCGTCTCCCCGAAGGCATCTCGACCGAACCGTTCGGCGATGTTCATCTACCGGGATTCCCCGGCGCCATCGATGTGGTCCGGCTCACGGGAACGCCGGTTCGTGCCGACCGCAACGACACCGGCGAACTCTGGACGAGAACGCCCTTCGGCTGATCAGCCGCGGCCGCGGTACGTGGCCGACGACCCCGAGTCATCCTTGTTCAGACGTCTCGACAGGTGCAGACCCTCAAGCACGAACTCCACGGCAGCAGCAACGAGTCCGGGATCGGTCGAACCGTCGGTGAACCGCTCCACCGCTGGCACCAGCGCCGGCACCTCATCGATGAGCGCAGCGAGTTCCGCACTCGAACGATCGGCACCCGTGTGCGCGACCAGACCCGCTTCGAAGGCCTCGACGATCGCAGCGGTCAACGAACCGTCGTGTCGAGAGGTGAACACCTGATGGATGGCACCACGGATGAGATTGTCGAAGATGACACCCTCTCGGCCGTCGTCCATCGACTCGATCTCGATCTTGCCGATGGACGACGCCGCCAGGGCATCGAGATCGTCCACCCGGGCAACGACCGGATTCTCTCCGGCACGCAGGCCACGACGCAGGGCATTGGCCGCCAGCGCCTCGTAATTGGCCACGCTGAGACGAACGCTCACACCACTGCGCTGGTTCACATGGCTCGACGACCGCGCCATGTGGCTGAACTCGGCGACGGCAAGACCGAGATACTCGGGGACCACGACCTCCACGCCAGCCACTGATGCCGGCCGTGCCTCCTGCACCATGATCCGGTACTCGAGTTCCACCTCAAGGGGATAGTGCGTACGGATCTGACTTCCGAAGCGGTCCTTCAGCGGAGTGATGATCCGACCACGATTGGTGTAGTCGTCGGGGTTCGCCGAAGCGACCAACATCAGGTCGAGCGGCAACCGGATTCGATGGCCCCGGATCTGCACGTCACGCTCTTCGAGCACGTTCAACATTCCGACCTGGATTCGCTCGGCGAGATCGGGAAGCTCGTTGATGGCGAAGATCCCGCGATTGGTTCTTGGTACCAGTCCGTAGTGAAGGGTCAACTCATCGGACAGATACCGACCCTCAGCCACCTTGATCGGATCCACCTCGCCGATCAGGTCGGCGATCGATGTGTCCGGGGTTGCCAGCTTCTCGCCGTAGCGGTCATCGCGATGCACCCACTCGATCGGGGTGTCGTCGCCGAGCTCAGCGACCAAATCACGGGCGTGACGTGAGACCGGCGCATACGGGTCATCGTTGATCTCGCTACCCGCCACCACCGGCATCCACTCGTCGAGCAGATTCGTCAGCGACCGGATCATGCGGGTCTTGGCCTGACCGCGCTCACCAAGGAAGATCACGTCATGGCCCGCCAACAACGCGTTCTCAAGTTGCGGCATCACCGTGTCCTCGTAGCCGAGCACGCCCTCAAAAAGCGGCTCACCGGCGGCGATACGGGCCACCGCATTGGAACGAATCTCATCTTTGACCGCACGAGACACCCACCCTGACGACTTGAGGGCCCCGAGGGTCCTCGGGAGTTCGGCCGGCACCTCGACGTCGGAACGGGTCATGGGACGAACCTAGTGCTCACCTGCGCCGGTGTCCGATCCGGCGCCGATCATCCGAGCACCGCCATGGCGATCCAGAAGGCGCTGAGGCCGGCGCCGAGCGACCACAGCACATTGCGACGCCACCATGCCACCGCCGCCGCCGCCGTGAGCGCAACAGCCTCCGGAACATCGATCGCCGGCGATAAGCCCCCATCGCCTGCGGCGATGTTCGCAACCAGGGCAGCCAGCACCGCCGGCCCGACATGGCGTAACGCCCGCTCGATCACCAACGGCACCCGTCGCTCGGCGAGCACGAAGATCCCAACCGCCCTGGTCGCGTAGGTCACCAGCGCCGCAGCCACCACGATCAACCATGCCTCGAGGCTGCTCACGGCGCCTCCTCCTCCCGGCATGCCTCGACGATGGTTCCCACCGACACCCCAACGATCGCTCCCAGCAGGATCCCGGCACGATCACGCAGGCCGACACCGGCCGCGCTCACCAGCGCCCCTGCCAACGCCGCCGAGGCGGCCGCCCAGGGCACCGCCGATCCCCGAACCGAGAGCACCACGAGACCCGTGAACATCACCGCCGGCGCGAAGCCGAGCCGAAGTCCCGACGGGATGGCCGGTCCGACCACGATGCCGAGCGCCGTCGTCAGCTGCCAGACCGCCCAGAAGCCGAGTCCCGCCGTCAGGTAGTAGCGCCGGATCGCTCGTGGATCATCCTCGCGGTACAACACCATCAAAGCGAACTGCTGATCGACGAGAACCATTGGGGCGATGAGCCGCACCCACAGCGGCTGTCCAACGAACATCGGTGAAAGCGCTGCCGAGTACATGACATGACGAGCATTGATGATCGCGACGGCAACCACCACCGCCCACCACGAGGCAACGCCGGCGAGCGTCACCGTCGCCAACTGTGCGGCTCCCGCGAAGACAACCGTCGACAGTGACTGGCCAGCAGCCACTGGCATCGCCGACTCACTGATCGCGATGCCGACCACCAATCCGAATGGGATTGCAGGAATACACAGCGGAATCATGTCCCGGACCGCCGCCGAGTCGATCACACCGGAGGAGCGCAAGGACACGGCCGCACGGTACCTGGCGGCCCGCCGACCATCGGAGTCGACTCCATCGGTACGATCAGCCTGTGCTCGAGTACTCACTCGACGGACTCTGGAAAGCGGCGCCCGTCAGCGACGGTGATCGCGGTCAGATGATCGGTCTCGAAGCCGACGATGGCGACTGGCCCACAATCGAGGTGCCCGGACACTGGGCCGCTCAAGATGCCGCTGTGTCGACAACTGACAGTGGCCCGTTGCTGCACCGCCGATCATTCTCCCTTGACGCGCCGGAACCCGGCAATCGACGTTGGGTCGAGTTCGATGGCATCTACTACCAGGCGGATGTCTGGCTCGACGGGGCATACCTCGGTGACCCGGAGGGGTACTTCGTTCCACATGCCTTCGACGTGACGGCGCTCAGCCGACTCTCCGATGACCACGTGCTGGCCGTCGAGGTCACGTCGCCGGTCAATGGTGACGGTCCACGGCGCATCATCGACGGACTGTACGGGGACACCACCGGACCGGTCACCGCCCACCCGGGAGGGATCTGGCGCCCAGTGAGAATTGTCGACACCGGCTCGGTTCGGGTCGACGCCCTGCGGGTGCTGTGCCGAGATGCTGATGCCGAACGAGCGCACCTCGTCATCCACGCTCGACTCGACAGCGATGCCGGGCGTGTCGCCATCACCCGAACGACGGTGGATGGCGAACTCGTCGCCGAACATCCGATCGCACTGGCGAGTGGCGCAAACGAGGCCTCATGGACAGTCGATATCGCACACCCCCGACTGTGGTGGCCACGCGACCTCGGATCGGCTGATCTCGTCGACGTCGAGGTGACTGTCGAGGTCGACGGGATCGAGAGCCACCGGTCGACGCGTCGGACCGGACTGCGTCAAGTGCGATGGGACGACTGGGTGTGTTCGATCAACGGTGAACGGATGTTCTTGAAGGGAGCGAACCTGCTTCCCGTGTCCGAACTGCCCGGGGACGCCACCGAGCACCAGATCGACGATCTCGTGTCAGACGCCGTCGAATGCGGCCTCGATGTGCTCCGGGTCCACGGTCACATTGCCGATGAGCGCCTGTACTCGGCTGCCGACGAGTCAGGCCTGCTCATCATGCAGGACTTCCCACTTCGGGGTGTGCACGCTCGCGGTGTTCGACGCAGTGCGCACAGACAGGCCCGCTCCATGGTCGATCTACTCGGCCATCACCCGAGCATCGTGTCGTGGTGGGCCCACGACGAGCCGAGCAATCGCTCTACCGACGGTTCCGACGACGGAGCGGAAGTCGATCTGCCCAGGCGACTGCGCTCGATCGTGACTCGGGCCGGGCGATTCGCACGCCAGCAAGCACCCACCTGGAACCGATCGGTACTCGATCCCGGAGTGCGACGAGTGATCGAACAAGCCGATCCGACCCGACGATGTGTTGCTCACTCGGGCGTGCTCCCACACTTTCCCCTCCTCGACGGGACCGACTCGCACGTGTACCTCGGCTGGGCCGACGGACCGATTGACGATCTCGCTCGCGAGTCGGCACGCTTCCCGCGCCTGTTCCGATTCGTATCCGAGTTCGGGGCTCCGTCGGCACCACGGTCGGGCGCCGCTGCTGATGTGCTTGCCTCCGGATCGTGGCCTGAAACCGATTGGGAACGATTTACCGAGTTGACGGGAATCGATCGCCGTCACCTTGACGACCAGGTACCCCCCGCACAGTTCACGACCCTCGATGAATGGCGACGGGCGACCGAACTCCATCAGGCCGAGGTGGCGAGGCGGTGGATCGAGCACCTGCGTCGAATCGCGTATCAGCCGACGGGCGGCTTCTGCATCCGCGCCTTGAACGATTCGAACGCTCTGAGCACCTGGGGGGCATTCGACCACACGGGCCAACCGCGGCCGATGGCCACGTCACTGCGCGAGATCTGTTCTCCGGTCATCGTGGTCATCGACCGGATGCCCGCCGCCATTGCGCCCGGTACCCGACTCAGCCTGGCGGTGCACGTCGTGAGCGACTTGCGCGAATCGCTTCCAGCCGCCGAAGTCGAGGTCCGAGTGAGCGGACCCGACCTCGATCAAGTCCAGCGCTTCGCAGGCGAGATTCCGGCTGACTCGTGCACCCGAGTCGGGCAGGTCGTTTTTGCGGTCCCCGAGCGGTGGGGCGATGTCATCGTCACCGCCGACGTGCGAAGCGGAGACCACCAAGCGACGTACAGCGATCGCGCTGCTATCGACGTGCCGCTGAATTGATCAGCTGCGGGCGAGCTGCTTGCGGTTCTTGACCTTGGCTTTGCGGTAGTCAGCGTTCATCAAGGCGATCATGTCGATCGAGATCTCCTTGGGGCACGCCGCTTCGCACTCGCCATGGTTGGTGCACGAGCCGAAGTAGTCATCCATGGTCTCGACCATGTTCTCAACCCGTGAGAACCGCTCAGCCTGGCCCTGCGGCAACAGATTGAGGTGACTGATCTTCGCTGCCGTGAACAGGTTGGCCGCGCCGTTGGGGCACGCCGCCACACAAGCACCGCAGCCGATGCACTGCGCCGCATCCATCGAGGCGTCAGCGACCGGCTTAGGGATTGGAATGAGGTTCGCATCGGGCGCACCGCCGGTGGCAGCTGTGATGAATCCGCCTGACTCGACGATTCGGTCGAACGCCGACCGGTCGACCATAAGGTCACGCACGATCGGGAACGCACTGGCGCGCCACGGTTCGATGACGATCGTGTCGCCTGATGTGAACTTGCGCATGTGCAGCTGGCACGTCGCTGTTCCACGCTCAGGGCCATGCGCCTGCCCGTTGATCATGAGCGAGCAGGTACCGCAGATGCCCTCGCGACAGTCGTGATCGAAGACCACGGCCTCCTTGCCTTCCGAGATGAGCCGCTCGTTCAAGATGTCGAGCATCTCGAGGAACGATGCCTCGTCGGTGATCTCATCGATGGTGTGCGATTCGAAGTGCCCTTTCGAATCGGGTCCGGTCTGGCGCCAGACCTTCAGTGTCAGGTTCTTGAGTGTGGTGCTCACTTGTAGCTCCGGGTCTGGAAGTGGACCTCTTCGTAGACGAGATCCTCGACGTGTCGGTTGGGGGTCATCGGGTCGCCGGTGAATTCCCACGCGGCGACATGAGCGAAGTTGTCGTCATCGCGCAGTGCCTCGCCATCTTCGGTCTGATACTCGGACCGGAAGTGGCCGCCACAGGATTCGCGGCGATCGAGGGCATCACGGCACATGAGCATGCCGAGTTCGAAGAAGTCTTCGACACGGGCGGCCTTCTCAAGCGTCTGGTTGACACCTTCGGTGCCACCGGTGACTCGAAGGTCCTTACGGAACTCCTCGTAGAGAGCCGGGATCTCCGAGAGCGCTTTGTCGAGGCCAGCCTCGGAGCGCTCCATGCCGCAGTAGTCCCAGATGATCTTGCCGAGTTCACGATGGAACCAGTCAGGCGACCGCGTGCCGCCGACAGCAGCGAAGCGCTGGTAGCGATCTCGTGCCTCGGCCTCCACTCGAGCGAACTCGGGGTGACTGGTGTCGGGGATCGACTTGTTGAGCCAACCGGCGAGATAGTTCGAGATCGTGTAGGGAAGCACGAAGTACCCGTCGGCGAGACCCTGCATGAGGGCCGATGCCCCGAGACGGTTCGCACCATGATCGGAGAAGTTCGCCTCGCCGGCCGCATACAGACCGGGGATCGTGGTCATGAGTTCATAGTCGACCCACAAACCACCCATGGTGTAGTGCGACGCCGGGTAGATGCGCATCGGCACCTCGTATGGATTCTCGCCGGTGATGCGCTCGTACATGTCGAAGAGGTTGCCGTACCGCTCAGCGACCACGCTCTTGCCGAGGCGACCGATGGCGTCGGCAAAATCGAGGTACACACCGTTCTGCTTGGCCCCAACTCCCTGCCCGGCGTCCACGGCACGCTTTGCCGCACGGGACGAGATGTCTCGGGGTGCGAGGTTGCCAAAGCTCGGATAGAGCCGCTCCAAGTAGTAGTCGCGCTCGTCCTCGGGAATGAGGTGCGCGGCGCGATTGTCACCGGCGTTCTTAGGCACCCAGACCCGGCCGTCATTACGAAGCGACTCGGACATGAGCGTGAGCTTTGACTGAAAGTCGTCACTCTGGGGAATGCAGGTCGGGTGGATCTGCGTGTAACACGGGTTGGCGAAGTACGCGCCACGCTTGTGAGCCCGCCACGCGGCCGTCACGTTGCACGCCATCGCATTTGTCGACAGGAAGAACACGTTGCCGTATCCGCCGGTGGCGAGCACAACGGCGTGGGCCGAATGCGAGGAGATCTCACCGGTCATGAGATCGCGCACGACGACGCCGGCACAGCGACCGTCGATGTTCACGACATCGACCAGTTCGGTGCGGTTGAACAATCGAACGCCACCAAGACCGATCTGGCGAGCCAACTGCTGGTAGGCACCGAGCAGGAGTTGCTGGCCCGTCTGGCCACGGGCGTAGAACGTACGGCTGACCTGCGCGCCGCCGAACGAGCGGTTGTCAAGCATGCCGCCGTACTCGCGAGCGAAGGGAACACCTTGTGCGACCATCTGGTCGATGATGTCGACCGACACCTCGGCCAGACGGTGGACGTTGGCCTCACGGGAGCGGAAGTCGCCACCCTTGATGGTGTCGTAGAAGAGACGGTGGATCGAGTCACCGTCACCGCGGTAGTTCTTTGCGGCGTTGATACCGCCCTGAGCCGCGATCGAGTGCGCACGGCGGGGCGAGTCGTGGAAGGTGAAGGCATCGACTTGGTACCCGAGTTCGGCGAGGGTCGCCGCCGCCGAGGCGCCAGCAAGACCGGTGCCGATGACGATCACCTTGAACTTGCGTTTGTTGGCCGGATTGACGAGTTTCTCGTTGGCCTTGAAGTTGTTCCACTTGTCGGCCAGAGGTCCGGCCGGAATCTTGGAGTCGAGTGTGGTCATGGCTGTGGCCTTTCGATCCTGCTCAGACTGATGGATGGGAGATGACCCCGGCGAGGGTCATGATCGGGAACGAGACATTGCCGACAACCACGATGGTGGCGATGCCGGTGGCGAGTCCGCGGCGCCAGCGGTTGAAGCGAGGATTGTTCCAGCCCATCGACTGGAACAGGCTCCATATGCCGTGGAACAGGTGCGTGCCGAGTGCGATGTTCGCAACGATGTAGAGGATTGCGACCGGGAGCCTCGAGAGCGAGGCGTCGAGATTGCGGTACACCTCGCCGTACTCATAGCCGGGGTTGACCCAGCCCCAGGTGAGGTCTGCAAGGTGCCAGGCGATGAAGAGCACCACGAGGATTCCCGTCATGCGCATGCTGCGACTGGCGAAACTGGCCACCTGATAGTCACGGCTGCTCTGGTACCGGACGGGCCGTGCCTTGCGGTTGAGAACCGTCAGCGACCACGCCGCATGGAGATGCAGAACCAGGGCGGCGATCAGACCGAGGCGCAGTCCCCACAATGCGTAGCCGTGGGGCACGATGGGCACGAGCAACTCGCGGAGGAAATGGGCGTACACGTCGAGGTCATAGGCCATGGTGCCGTCGGCCTCCTCGACGAGCCCGATGTAGGCCTTGAGGTTGCCAACCATGTGGCCGATGATGAACAGGATTCCGATGATGCCTGTCACGGCCATCACGTACTTCTTGCCGACGGCGGTGGCGTAGAGGTCCAGGAGGAACGGACGGCGACTGGTCGTCCGCGAGGTTGCGGTACCCGACACCGGGCCGCGTTGCAGTGTCTGCGACATGGCCATGAACGCTAGTGGGCAGGTGAACCGTCGGGCACATCCTTCGACGATCCGACATCTCCCGCTGCACGTTCGACACCGCGAATCGCCGCAGGCCCAAAGGTCGTTCGACACCGTCGACACCAGAAAGCCTGCTCGAGTTCGGTCCCACATGGGGCATGCACGAGCGCTGTCGGTGACGGCGTGCCATCGGCATGTTCTTCGCTCCACCGCACCAGAGCGACGAGGACAGGTGAGAGCGCGATTCCGGCATCGGTGAGTCGGTACTCGTGGCGCAATGGGTGCTCTTGGTACGGCACTTTGATCATCACGCCATTGGACACGAGTCGTCGAAGCCGCTGGGTGAGGATTGGACGGGCGATTCCGAGGTCATCGCAGAAGTCGTCGAATCGTCTGATACCGCGCAACGCTGCCCGCACGATGAGGATCGACCAGCGGTCACCGATCACCCGCAGTGTGCGGTCGATCGCTTCGGGCGTGTCGCCTGCGGTCATGGAGTTGATCGTACGCCCGAACTCTGGGTTCTGTTTCAGAACTCACTCGTAGTACCGTGCTCGACGTGAACCCGGTCTCCGTCGGCACGCCAACTCGACGCAACCTCGATCTACCTGACGAGGTCGCTGCGATTCTTCAACTCGACCTGCCCGATCTGATCCAACGAGCAGCGGTACTGCGCGATCAACACCACGGCTCCCGCATCACATACTCCCCGAAGGTTTTCATACCTCTCACAATGCTCTGCCGTGATCGGTGCGGATACTGCACCTTCGCCCAACCCCCGGCGAGACTCGACAGTCCCTACCTCACCCCTGACCAAGTGCTCGCCATCGCACGACGCGGAGCTCGAGTCGGCTGCCACGAAGCGCTCTTCACCCTCGGCGAGGCGCCCGAAGAGCGCTACGACGTCGCTCGGTCATGGCTCAAGGACAACCGGTACGACTCGACCGTGCACTACCTGCACGACATGGCTCGTCTCGTGCTCGACGAGACCGGGCTTCTGCCCCACGCCAACGCCGGAGCGCTCACCCCCGACGACCTCGCCACACTGCGCTCCGTGTCGCCAAGCCAGGGGATGATGGTCGAAACGCTGCGCGACGATCTGGCGTGTCATCGTGGTGCTCCGGACAAGACTCCCGAGCGCCGACTCGCCACCCTCGATGCGGCCGGTGAACTCGCCATTCCGTTCACCACTGGAATCCTCGTCGGCATCGGTGAGAACCGATCCGACCGTCTCGCTGCCCTCCTCGCAATCGCCGAGAGCCACCGCCGGTACGGACACGTTCAAGAAGTGATCGTCCAGAACTTCCTCCCCAAAGATGGCACTGCGATGCGCGACGAGCCTCCATGCCCGCCCGAAGAGTTCATCTGGTCGATCGCCGCCGCCCGGCTCGTCCTCCCTCCCGAGATCCATCTGCAAGCACCACCCAACCTCTCCGACGACCTGGCGCCTCTGATCGCAGCCGGTATTGACGACTGGGGCGGGGTATCTCCGGTGACCGCTGATCATGTGAATCCTGAGCGCCCTTGGCCGGATCTCGAGATCCTTCGGGCTGCCACCGAGGATGAGGGCCATGTGCTCGCCCCCCGCCTCACCGTTCACCCCGAGTTCGCACGCGAGCCCGAACGTTGGATCCATCCCGACCTGCACTTCGCCGTCCTCGACCGCTCCGACGCCGAGGGACTGGGACGAGACGACCCGGGTGCGGTCTGGCCAGAGAAGGTCACGGCCGCTGACGTCGTTCAGGACGGCGCCGAGGTTGTGCTCATCGGACACCGCTCGACAGCCTGGTATTCGGGGGCGACGAACCCGCCGCCGGTGCTCGTGCCGGGCGCATCCACGATCGGCCCCTCATCGCCGGTGAGGCGAGTGCTCGACCGTGTCGATGAGGGAGAGCCGATCGATCACCACGACATCGTGACCCTCTTCGCCGCCCGTGGACCCGAAGTCGTGGCGATAGCCGAGACCGCCGACCGGCTCCGTCATGACGCTGTTGGCGACACCATCACCTGGGTCCACAACCGCAACATCAACTACACGAACGTCTGCACCTTCAAGTGCCGCTTCTGCGGATTCTCGAAAGGTCCGCTCTCGCTCAACCTGCGCGGCACCCCATACCTGCTCACCCTCGACGACATCGCGCAACGCGCGGCCGAGGCCGAGGCTCTCGGGGCAACCGAGGTCACGCTGCAAGGTGGCATCCACCCTGATTTCGATGGCGATTACTACATCGACGTCACCCGGGCCGTGAAGCGCGCAGCCCCGAGCCTCCACGTCCACGGGTTCACCGCTCTCGAGGTGACCGAGGGCGCTCGTCGTCTCGGCGAAGACCTGATCACCTATCTCGGTCGACTGAAGGAGGCGGGACTCTCGTCGCTTCCGGGCACCGCCGCTGAGATCCTCGACGACGAGGTGCGGGCGGTGCTCTGCCCCGACAAGATCTCCACCGCCGAGTGGCTGGACTGTCACGCAGCGGCCCACGAAGTCGGGCTCGGCTCCAACGTCACGATGATGTTCGGATCGATCGAGCATCCCGAGTCCTGGGCCAGGCACATCATCGCCACCAGGGACCTCCAGCAGATCACCGGCGGTTTCACCGAGTTCGTCGGCCTGCCGTTCGTCCACATGGCGTCGCCCATTTACCTCCAGCACCGTGCCCGCCGGGGACCGACGTTCCGGGAGACGCTGCTCATTCATGCCATCGCCCGCATTGCGTATCGGGGACTCATCGACAACATCCAGCTCTCTTGGGTGAAGATTGGCGAGACCGCAGCACGACAATTGCTGCAGGCCGGGTGCAACGACCTCGGCGGCACGCTCATGGACGAGAACATCTCGCGAGCCGCAGGTGCTGCCCACGGTCAGGGAATGACCGCTGAAGCCTTCAGCGGTCTCGTCGAGCCGCTCGGCCGGCACCTCGCACAGCGCACCACGTCATACGGTCGGGTGGATGGCCACTCGTCGAACGGAGCATCCGGGTTGGCGACAAGGGTCTCGGCCTAGCATCATTAAGTAACCGAATGCGGCCGGCCAACGGGGCCCGTACCGCTCAGCCCACAGGAGGCTCTCACACCGTGGACATGATCCCCTACCTCGCCGCGGCATCGGCCATCGCCGCCCTTGCACTGGCGGCGTTCTTCTACAAGTCGGTCGAGGCGGCCTCACCGGGCAACGACCGGATGGTCTTCTTGATGACCGAGATCCAAAAGGGCGCCAAGGCGTTCCTCTACAAGGAGTACTCCTGGGTGGCGATCTTCGTGGTCGCTCTCGCCATCGTGCTTGCCATCGTCATCGCCCCCCTGGCAGCGCTCTCGTACGTGCTTGGCGCCGTGCTATCAGCCGGAGCCGGATTCGTCGGCATGACCGTCGCCACCATGGCGAACGCTCGCACCGCTGAGGCCGCGAAGTCAGGCCCGGGCAAGGCGTTGCCGATCGCATTCCGTGGCGGCGCCGTGATGGGCTTCACCGTGGCAGGCCTCGCACTGCTCGGTCTCATGTTCACCTATCTGCTTTTCGTGGTGTGGCTGAAGGTCGACAAGGCGTTTGAAATCGTCACTGCCTTCGGACTCGGCGGATCCTCGATCGCTCTCTTCTCCCGTGTGGGGGGCGGCATCTACACAAAGGCCGCTGACGTCGGCGCCGACCTCGTCGGCAAGGTCGAGGCCGGCATCCCCGAGGACGACCCTCGCAACCCCGCCACCATCGCCGACAACGTCGGCGACAACGTCGGCGACGTGGCCGGCATGGGCGCTGACCTGTTCGAGTCCTATGCCGGGTCGATCATCGCCCCGATCTCGCTCATCGCCTTCGCGCTCGCGCTCACCGCTGATTCCATCGGTGACAACATCGGCTATCTCGTGTTCCCGATGGCAATTGCCTTCGTCGGCATGATCGCCTCGATCATCGGATCGTTCTTCGTGAAGGCCGGTGACTCCACCGACAGCCATGCGCTCTCTCGTGCGCTGCACATGGGCACCAACGTGGCCATGGGGCTCACGGTCATTGCCACATTCATCGTGGCGTACATGATCTTCGACGGTGACGGACAGAAGCCTTGGGGCATCGCCGTCTCTGTGGTGGGTGGACTCATCGTCGGCTGGGCGCTCGGTAAGACCGCTGAGTACTACACCTCCGACGCTTTTGGCCCGGTGAAAAAGATCGCCAGTCAGTCAGAGACCGGCCCGGCTACGACCGTTCTCTCAGGTGTCTCGACCGGCATGGTGTCGGTCGCCGCTTCTGTGGTTCTCATTCTCATCGGCGTCCTCGTCGCATGGTGGGGGGGCGACCAGGCATTCGGCGAAGACATCGTTCCCGGCGGCATCTACGGCATCGCCGTCGCAGCGATCGGCATGCTCGCCACCACCGGCGTGGTGGTCTCGGTCGATGCCTATGGCCCGATCTCGGACAACGCTGGCGGTATCGCCGAGATGGCTCACCTCGACCCATCGGTCCGCAAGGTCACCGATGCGCTCGACTCACTCGGCAACACCACTGCCGCCATCGCCAAGGGCTTCGCCGTCGGCTCGGCCGCGCTGACTGCTCTGGCGTTGTTCAAGAGCTTCGAATACGCCATCCAGGCCGCCGGTGGCACTCTCGACCTCAATGTCGGCGAAGTCGATGCCTTCATCGGTTTGTTCATCGGCGCCGGCCTCCCGTTCCTCTTTGCAGCGCTCACCATCGACGCCGTCGGTCGTGCCGCCAACAAGATGATCGAGGAAGTACGTCGCCAGTTCCGTGAGATCCCGGGCCTGCGTGAGGGACGCGAGGACGCGGTCCCCGACTCGGCCCGTTGTGTGGCAATCTCGACCGAGGCCTCGCTTCGGGAGATGATCGTGCCCGGCGCACTTGCTGTTGTCGTGCCATTGGTAACCGGCTTCATCTCGGTGAACGCTCTCGGTGCGATGCTCGCCGGTGTGCTCGTCAGCGGTTTCGCCATCGCCATCTACATGGCGAATGCTGGTGGGGCCTGGGACAACGCCAAGAAGTACATCGAAGCCGGCAACCATGGTGGTAAGGGCTCCGACGCACACAAGGCCGCTGTTGTCGGCGACACCGTCGGTGACCCCTTCAAGGACACCTCCGGCCCTGCCATGAACATCCTCATCAAGGTGATGACGATCGTGGCTCTGGTCTTCGCCAGCGCCTTCGTCTGATCGATCCCGTCAGGGCGCCTGATCGGCGATGAAGTCGATCAGGCGCTCGACGGCACCGACCAACTCGGGTTCCAGGTCCGCAAAGGACGACACCGAGTTGCGCAGCCTCGGCCAGAAGCCCTCAAACGGCACGCCGATCGCCGCGCAGAGCCCCTCCTTCCACGACTGACAACGGGGCACGTCAGGCCACGCATCGAGGCCGATCACCCGTGGGCGAATGCCTGCCCACACATCGACGAACGGGTGACCGGTGACAAGCACGTTCGGATGACGGACCTCAGCTGCGATTCGTGATTCCTTCGATCCCGCCACGAGGTGATCGAGCAACACACCCAGTCGACGATCGGGACGTGGAGCAAAGTCACGAACCGCAGCGCCGAGATCATCTGCGCCGTGCATCGGCTCGACAACGACGCCCATCTCGCGTAGCTCGTCACCCCACACACACTCGAGTAGCTCGGCATCGTGGATACCTTCGACCCAGATCCGATGGGCCTGGGCAACACGAGCCCTCCCCGTGCCGTCGGCCAGCACTGCCCCAGCAGCGGAAATGCGTTGTGTGGCCGAGGGTTGCGCCTTGGGACGGGTGAGCGTGATCGGGCGGCCCTCGTGCAGGAACCCGCCGGGCTTCCAACCGAAGTGTCGGAGATGTTGGTGGCGATCTCGCAGGGTCACCCCTTCGGCCGACCATCGCACGATGTCACCGACGAACCCACTCGAACGATCCTCGATCACGAGCCCCATCTCGGCCTCCACGGTCCGATAAGCGGGCCGCCGACGCTGCTCGGCGTACTCCTCCAAAATGTCGCGGGGGCCGTTGTATGACATTCGGACAGCGTGGCACGGGGAACCAACTCGACACCGTCATCGTCGAACGTGACATGACATCACGTATCTTCAAAGCGCTCGCCATCGGCACCGCCGGCATCGTGCTTCTCGCCGCCTGTGGCGGCGACGACATGGCCGGTGAGGCATCGGACACCCGCACATATGCGCCGGCTATGGCCGAGGAGAGGGCAA
The DNA here is from genome assembly GCA_027730505.1 of Actinomycetota bacterium. Taxonomy (GTDB): domain Bacteria; phylum Actinomycetota; class Acidimicrobiia; order Acidimicrobiales; family Ilumatobacteraceae; genus Casp-actino5. Next base: position 25,697 of record JAQCGT010000013.1, read on the forward strand.
GCCAAGACGCCTACGCCTACGACGGCGACGTCTCTACTCCTGACATCGATGCCACGGACCGAGCCCTGATCATCACGGTGGCGATCGGATTGGAGAGCGCTGATGTGAGCCGCACAGTGGCCGTCATCGAGAGTTCCGTGACGGCTTCAGGGGGCCTCATCTCGTCGAGCGAAGTGGCCTATTCGGGGGAGGAGCACACCGAAGGCTGGGCGACGATGGTCGTCAGAATCCCACCGGACCGTCTCGACGCGTTCGTCGATGGCCTCGACGCACCAGCCACAGCAGCCTCCGTCACCTCCGTCAATCGTTCGACCGACGACGTCACCGACCAGTTGGTCGAACTCGATGTCCGCATCGAGAACCAACGCGAGTCAGTCGATGCGATCCGTCGGCTTATGGTCGATGCCACCGAACTCGACGACATCGTGATGCTCGAATATGAACTCAACCGACGCCAGACAGATCTCGAGATCATGCTCGCCCAGCAGGCCTCGATGACCGACCGCGTTGAACTCGCCACGGTGACCGTCGACATCTATCACCCGGGCGGTGCCCCAGAGCCGGAACGGGGCATCATCGACGGTTTCATCGATGGGTGGTCTGCGTTCGTCTCTGCAGCGTCTCGAGTCCTCTATCTTCTCGCCGCGATCGGTCCATTTCTCGGCGTGGCATTCGTGATCGCCAGCGGGTTCATCGCAGTTCGCCGGCGGCGGTGATCGGCCGCCGGATCGCCCAGCCATCAGGTACGAGCACGAAGTCGACACTTGACCCGTCCTCACCGACCACCGGCGCGCGTCGGCCTGTGTGAGCGGCGACAACCGGCAGTGGCGGGGGGGTCGATCCCCAACCAGCAGCACCCGGCAACCACCAGCGGCGCCAGCGCACGCACCTCCACTCCTCGACGATCATCGGTGGCCTTCCCGCAACCTCGATGACCCCGTGCGCGACCCCGTGTTGCACGAAACCGTCATCGATTCGGGTCGGCGTTGATCCGGCTGCGTACCACTCGATGTCGCACGCCACCGGAGTGGGTGAGCCATGTGCCACCCCCAGCGCGTCGTCGGGATCGTCGAGCGCCACCGCGGTCGTCTCATTGCCAATCGTCCACTGCTCGAGTGGATCCTCACAGAGGATCTCGGCCCACAACTGCTCTCCTTTGGCGAGTCCGGGCTCAGTGCGCGCCGGAATCTCCCAGTCGACGACATGCAACAACGGCTCCCCTGAACGCACGAGGCACCACCAATAGCCCACTCGCCGGTGGCGAGGATCGAGACGGTGACCGGTCACCAACCCGGTGGTGCCGTCGGCATTGATGAGGGCGAACGCCCATTCATCGACACATCCCCGGTGCGGGCGCTCATCGGCCGCATCCACCTTCACGCAGGGCAGACTAGGGGCCCTGTGAGCACCGACGACCAGTCCACCGAATCCACCGTCGACTACCTGTCTCTCGCCTGGATCCGTGAGCTCAGCCGGGAGGTTGGCGATTCAGCGACGCTGCGTGATCTGGCGGTGCGGCACCGTATCGGCGTCACACAAGTCGTCACCGATACCCCGGAGGGCGAGGTGACGTATCACCTCTCGATCGGTGACGGTCAAGCGATGTTCGACGCAGGACCCGCCGACCCTGAAGACGTCCGGATGCAACAGGACTGGGACACGGCGGTGGCCGTCGCCACCGGCGAACTCAACGCGCAAGAGGCTTTCGTGACCGGGCGGATCCTGCTCTTCGGCGACCGCGAGGCGCTCATGGGGGCCCACGAGGTATTCGCCGCGCTCGATGCCGTGTTCTCGTCGGTGCGCAACCGCACGCGGTACTCGCGTTAGGCCCTTCGGCCACGACGCGCCAACCACGTACGATCACAGCATGCCGATCCATCTACGGGCTGAGCCCGGTGACTACGCCCCCGCCGTGCTGTGTCCTGGTGACCCGAACCGTTCGACCCACATCGCTGAGACGTTCTTTGATCCCGGATTCAGGCTCGTGAACTCAGAGCGAGGCATGCTCGGATACACCGGCACGTTCGAGGGGCGTCCCATCAGCGTTCAGACCACCGGCATGGGTTGTCCGTCCTCGGGCATCGTCTTCGAAGAATTGGTGCAACTCGGTGCCCGACGACTCGTGCGGGTCGGCACCTGCGGTGGCCTCGGCGACGGCATGGCCATGGGTGACACCGTGATCGCCCAGAGCGCCAGTTGCGACGACTCGACACCGCTTCGCTACGCACAGATGACCAGCTACGCACCCAGCGCCACCTTCGATCTGGTGGCGACCGCCGCCTCTCTGGCACGAGCTGACGGGGCCCGAGTACATGTCGGCCCAATCGTCACGAGTGGCCTGTTCTATGACCCCGACCCGACGACGTTCGGCTCATGGAAGCGCACCGGCCACATCGGCGTCGAGATGGAGGCGGCGATGATGTACACCGTCGCCGCCGTCCATGGTCTCGAGGCACTGGCGATGATGACGGTCTCCGATGTGCTCGGTTCCGACGGATCGACCGTGCGCATCAGCGACGAGGAACTCCGCCGAGGTGTCGACGCGATGATGCGACTCGCCTGTCGCGTTGCGGTGTCCTGAGCGCCGTTGCGGCGAGTTTCAGATCAGACCGAGTTCTCGGACCGCGTCGCGCTCTTCAGCCAGTTCCGACGACGAGGCGTCGATCTTGGTCCGGCTGTAGTCGTCGATGTCGAGGCCCTGCACGATGCGGTACTCGCCGTTCTCGCAAACACAGGGGAACGACGAGATGATCCCCTCGGGAACCCCGTACGAGCCGTCGGACGGGATCGACATCGACACCCAGTCCCCGGGGGCGGTACCAAGTGACCACGAACGAATGTGGTCGACCGCGGCGTTGGCAGCCGATGCCGCCGACGATGCACCGCGCGCCTCGATAATGGCGGCGCCACGCTTGGCGACTGTCGGGATGAAGGTCTGGTCGACCCAGTCGTGGTCACCGACCGCCTCATAGGCATTGCGGCCGTTCACCTCGCAATGGAACAAGTCGGGATACTGCGTGGTCGAGTGGTTGCCCCAGATCGTCATCTTCTTGACGTCGTTGACCGTGGCACCGAGCTTCTGGGCAATCTGGGTTACCGCACGGTTGTGGTCGAGCCGGGTCATCGCGGTGAACCGGCCCGGATCGAGTTCAGGGGCGTTCTGCTGGGCGATGAGCGCATTGGTGTTCGCCGGGTTGCCGACGACGAGGACCTTCACATCGCGCTTCGCCGAACGCGACAGCGCCTCGCCTTGGGGCTTGAAGATGCCGCCGTTAGCCGACAACAGATCGGAACGCTCCATGCCGGCCTTACGTGGCATGGCGCCGACGAGCAGTGCCACATCAGCGTCGCCGAATGCGACATCGGCGTCGTCGGTGCAGATGATCTCACTGAGGAGCGGGAACGCCGAGTCGTCGAGTTCCATGCGCACACCCTCGAGAGCACCGAGCGCCGGGGTGATCTCAAGCAGTTGCAGCGCTACCGGGGTCTCGGGACCGAGCATCGAGCCCGAAGCGATACGGAACAGGAGGGAATAGCCGATCTGACCGGCAGCACCGGTCACCGCCACGCGCACTGGGGTTGTCATGGCCTCCAGCGTACGCCCACTCCCCCACCAGCCACCAACCCGCAACGGGCGATGTCACAGACCGGTCACGTTCCGGATGGCGTCGGCGTAGAACACCTGGCCGTCGGCCGAGAGGTGGATGTCATCGGACGCAAAACAGGCCCCAGAGCAGTTCTGCGATTCGGTGAGCCAATCGACGACGATCAGGTTGTCATCAGGACCGTCGACCGAGGCGAGCAGTTCGTTGTTGGAGTCCCGCCACGCGACCTCGCCCCGCACGTTGAGCATCACCACCATTGGAACGTCGGCGACGATGTCGAGAAACTCGTCGAGGTTGGCTGCCCCGATCGGGCCGTTGGTGCCGAGATGCACCACGAGCACATCGCCGAAGGTGCCGAAGTCACGAAGCTGACGCAGAAAGTCCAAGGTCCCCGACAACTGACGGTTCTGCTCGGCGTTGACCGTGTAGCCGCGCTCGCGCAGCACCCCGGCGGCCCCGAGCATCACCGAGTCACCGATCGCGAGGAACTGCACCGGCTCGCGCTGGGCGGCAATCGCCACGGTGTCGGAGGTGGCGGACTCACCCGGTTCCGCGCTTGACGACGTGTCAGTGGTGACGCCATCAGACGGGGACACCGTGACCTCACCGAGCAGTTCCTCAACCGAGGTCACCTCCTGTTGACCGGCCGCAATCGATGCCTCGATCTCATTGAGCTCGAGATCTGCCGTCGCCAATCGGAAGACAGAGAACACGCCGAGAAGCGTCACCACCAGGGTGATACCCGTCATGACCCGTCGCAACTCTGGCCTCGCAAGCGCCTCGCGCCGCAACACCGGTTCGCCTCGTCTGATCGGCATCTCAAGGAACCGGTATGAGACCTCTGCGATGACCGCAGTCAGCACCATCGCGACGATGAACCGAGCGAGGCCGAGCGGCACACCGGCCACCGATCGCAGCACCTGATACACCGGCCAGTGATACAGGTAGAGACCGTACGAACGAGTGCCGACCCACAGCAGTGGCGCGTTGGACAGCAACCGGTTGAGCATCGAGCGACGATGGACGAGGGGGACGATCACGGCAATGGTCGCAACAGCCGTGATCAAGAAACCGCCTCGCATGAGACGCCCATCTGCCACGATCCCGGCACCACCTGCATCGCTGGTGAGGTAGTGCACCTCGTTGACCAGCACGATCAACAGCACAAGACCCAACGCCCCAACCAGATCGAGCATCAGCGGTCGACGTCGCAGCGGTGACCGCATCACCGCAACCGGTCGCCAGAGCATGGCGAAGGCGGCACCGAGTAACAGACCCGACGACCGGGTGACGGTCGACAGGTAGAGGCCATCGGCGATCGAGATACACCGACCACCGATTGTCCAGTAGGCATCGGGGGTGACCGAACACTCGCCGATGGGTCCCGAGTGGTACGCGAGCGTGGTGATCGCCGTGATGATCACCGCGGCCCCGGCGAGACCCAACGCTGTCCGCCCGAGCTGACGAGTGCCGCGGCGCAACAAGATCAGCATCACCAATGGCCAGAGCAGGTAGAACTGCTCCTCCACCGCCAAACTCCAGAGATGCCGGAGCGGCGCGAAGTCGCCGCTTGAGGCGTATCCGGCGCCCACCCAGAGCTGGAACCAGTTCGACACGTACAGCACGCCGGCGACGACGTCGCCGCGCAACCTCCCGAGATACGCAGGGGTGAACACCGCCGTGTACATCGTGACTGCGGCGAGTACGGCGAACAGCGCAGGCAGGAGGCGACGTGCTCGTCGCATCCAGAACGATCCAAGCGACACACGCCCCTTGCGCTCGGTCTCTGCCATGAGCAGGAGCGTGATGAGATAGCCACTCAACACGAAGAAGACCTCGACGCCTAAGAAACCACCGGGAAGCCATGACGGGTCGGCGTGATAGACCATCACCGCCACCACGGCCAGCGCCCGCAACCCGTCGAGCCCCGGCAGATACGGGACACTCGACAGGGTCGGCTCGGCGCCGCGACCTGGTGTGGGCTCAGACATAGGCCTCAAGTATCGCCGGGGATCGGCTGCCTCCGGCGGTCATCGGCGCCCAGGTGGTCAGTGGCGGAAGTGTCTGGTGCCGGTGAACACCATCGCGATGCCGGCTTCATCGGCCGCTGCGATCACCTCGGCGTCGCGAACGCTGCCACCAGGCTGGATCACTGCGGTGATTCCGGCAGCGACTGCAGCGTCGAGGCCGTCGCGGAACGGGAAGAAGGCATCGCTTGCGCACACGCCGCCTGCAGCCCGTCCTGCGGATCGCTCCGCTGCTATCCGAGACGAGTCGAGGCGGTTCTGCTGACCGGCCCCGATACCGAATGCCTGCCGATCACGGGCGTAGACGATGGCGTTCGACGACACGGCTGCGCACACGGTCCAAGCGAACGTGAGGTCGTCCCACTGCTCATCGGTGGGCGAGACGCTCGTCACCACCTGCCACGTCGAGCGGTCGAGTGGCACCGGATCGGCCTGTTGCACCAACAATCCGCCGTCGATCGGTCGCATGTCGAGCGTTCGCGCGCCTGGCGGTGACGCCGTCAGCACCCTCATATTCGCCTTCGATGTCAGGATCTCGAGCGCCTCAGGTTCGTAGCTCGGCGCCACGACGACCTCGGTGAAGACCGGCGCCAACGCCTCGGCCATCGGCACGGTCACCATGCCGTTCACGGCCACGATCCCACCGAAGGCGCTAACGGGGTCGCAGGCGTTGGCTCTGATGTAGGCCTCGGCGATATCGCCAGCCACCGCCACGCCGCACGGATTGGCGTGCTTGACGATCACCGCTGCCGGCGCGTCGAAACGCTGGACTAGACGCCAGGCGGCCTCGGTGTCGTACAGATTCAGGTAGCTCAGCGCCTTTCCGCCGTGTTGGATCATCGAGTCCCACCATCCTGCGGGGCTCGTGGATTCCATGTGCCGGAATCGAGCGCCCTGCTGGTGTGGGTTCTCTCCGTACCGCAGCACTTCGGTGCGCTCGAGAGCCAGGTGGAGGCTCGTCGGAAGCACGTCGGGCTCGGGATCGGTTTCGTCGAGCCAGTTGACGATGGCTGCGTCGTAGGCCGCCGTTCTGGCGAATGCCGTTCGGGCGAGGCGCCGTCTCGTGGCCGGGGTGATCGAACCCTCGGCAGTGATCTCAGCAAGTACTGGTTCGTAATCGCCGGGGTTGACGACGACACCCACGTGAGCATGATTCTTCGCAGCCGCCCGAACCATTGCCGGGCCTCCAATATCGATCAACTCAATACCTGGCTCACTTGAGAACGGGTAGAGGTTCACCACAACCAGATCGATCGGTTCGATCCCGTATTCATCCATGTCGGCTCGATGGGAGGAGTCGGTTGGATCAGCGAGGATCCCACCGTGGATGCGTGGGTGCAGCGTCACCACCCGATGGCCAAGAATTGCCGGCGTCCCAGTCAACTCAGCGACGTCGGTGACGGGCACGCCCGCAGCGGCGATCGCGGCCGCGGTACCACCCGATGAGATGATCCGCCAACCGAGACCGTGCAGGCCGGCGGCCAGTTCAGCCACACCGCTCTTGTCGTAGACGGAGAGCAGCGCAGTCGGCACGTCAGCGCAGACCGGCGACGATCTGGGCCATCAACTCACCGGCCTCGGTCGGGTTGAGCCCGACCTTCACCCCGGCGTCGGCGAGGGCGTCCATCTTGCCCTGAGCAGTTCCCTTGCCCCCGGACACGATCGCTCCCGCGTGACCCATCTTCTTGCCCGCTGGCGCGGTCACTCCTGCGATGTAGGCACTCATCGGCTTGGAGACATTGCCACGGATGAACTCAGCAGCCTCTTCTTCGGCCGAGCCACCGATCTCGCCGATCATGATGATGGCGTGAGTGTCGGGATCGGCCTCGAACTCTCGAAGACAGTCGATGAAGTTGGTGCCGGGCACCGGATCACCGCCGATGCCGACGCACGTCGACACACCGATGCCCTTCTGCTTCAACTCGTACAGGGCCTGATAGGTGAGCGTGCCCGACCGACTCACGATGCCCACATTCGGACCTTCGGCGCTCGGCGGCATTGCGATCTCACCGGCGGTGATACCGATGTTGCACTTACCAGGGCTGATGATGCCGGGGCAGTTGGGGCCGAGCAGTCGTGTGTTCGGGTAGTCGCTCAACAGGGTGTTGAACACTCGTGCCTCATCCTGAGCGGGAATGCCTTCGGTAATGCACACCACGAAGCCGACACCAGCCGCAGCCGCCTCGAGGATCGCTGCGGGAGCAGCCTTGGGTGGCACCGCTACGAACGACGCATCGGCTCCGGTCGCGGCGACGGCCTCGGCCACGGTGTCGAAGATCGGAATGCCTTCGACGTCCTGGCCACCCTTTCCGGGGGTGACACCGGCGACGACGTTCGTGCCGTAGTCACGGTTGCGGAGTCCGTGGTACTTGCCCTGGCCTCCGGTGAGGCCCTGAACGATGACCTTGGTGTTCTCATTGACGAAGATCGACATGGGGGACCTCTCAGTTCTGGGCGAGTGCGACGGCGGAACGGGCGGCGGCGAGCATGGTCGGCTCGGACCGGAGCTTGGATTCGGGAATGCCCGCATCGGCGAGGATCTGTCGACCCTCCTCAGCGTTGGTGCCATCGAGGCGGATCACCATCGGAGCCCGCAGATCGACACGGCCGAGGGCCTCGACGATCCCCTTGGCGACCTCTTCACCTCGCGTGATTCCACCGAAGATGTTGATGAAGATCGACTTCACGTTCTGGTCGAAGTTGATCACCTCGAGAGCAGCTGCCATCACGTCAGCATTGGCGCCGCCGCCGATGTCGAGAAAGTTCGCCGCGGATCCTCCGACTTGGTTCACCACGTCAAGGGTCGACATGGCGAGCCCTGCTCCATTGGCGATGATGCCGACGGTGCCGTCGAGGCCGATGTACTGAAGATCATGGGTCTTTGCGAGGCGCTCGCGCTCGTCGAGCACCTCGGTCTCGGCGTACTCGGCCCACTCCGGATGACGGAACGCGGCATTGGCATCGAGCGACACCTTGGCGTCGAGCGCATGCACCTCGCCGGTCGGCTTCAGGATCAGCGGGTTGATCTCAGCGAGATCGCAGTCGCCTTCTGTGAAGCAGCGATACAGCTTCACCAGGATGTCGGCAGTTCCGTCAAGCGCCCGTTCAGGGATCTTCGCATCGACAGCGGCCTGGCGGGCCGTGCCGGCGTCGAGCCCGACGACCGGGTCGATGTGCAACTTCACGATGGCGTCGGGGTCGCTCTCGGCGACGGCCTCGATCTCGACACCGCCCTGGGCCGACAGCATCAGCAAGTGCTTCTTCGCAGCGCGATCAAGGGTGAAGCTTGCGTAGTACTCCTCGTCGATATCGGATGCGTGCTCGACCCAAAGGCGATGCACGACATGGCCCTTGATGTCCATGCCGAGAATGTTCCCTGCGTGAAGGCGAACCTCATCAGCGTTGTCGGCCAACTTGATGCCGCCAGCCTTGCCACGACCGCCGACCTGCACCTGGGCCTTGACCACCACCGGGTATCCGGCCGCCTCAGCGGCGGCGACGGCCTCGTCGACCGTGTCGGCTTTGTCGCCCGGGCTCACCGGAATGTCGAAACGGGCGAAGTACTGCTTGCCCTGATATTCGAAAAGGTCCACTGTGTCAGTCCTCTCGTTCGTCGAGTGTCTGTTCGAGCCAGGCGCTGATTCCCTTGAGGGACGCGCCGGGTTGGAAGATCTGGGCAACGCCCTGTTCGCGCAAGGCCCGAGCGTCGGCATCGGGAATGACCCCGCCACCGAAGACGAGCACGTCGGCGAGGTCACGGTCAGTGAGTTCGGCCATCACGCGCGGGAAGAGCGTGAGGTGTGCGCCCGAAAGCAGCGACAGCCCGACGGCATCGGCGTCCTCTTGAAGCACGGTCTCGGCGATCTGTTCAGGAGTTTGGTGCAGACCCGTGTAGATCACTTCGAATCCATGGTCGCGCAAGGCCCGGGTGATGGTCTTTGCTCCGCGGTCGTGCCCATCAAGTCCGGGTTTGGCCACGACGACACGGTAGGGGCGCTTCACGAATGGAGGACCCTATTACCGATCCGGGTGCGAGCACCAACCGGCGCAGGCAGACTGATCTCGTGCGTCTCCCCGAACTGAGGTCTCCAGTTGCCCGGGCCGTCGTGCCAGTGGTGGCCGGAATCGCTGTGCTCGCGCTGCTCGCCGGATTCACGTGGGCGATGGCGGCATACATCTCATCGGGCAGCGTCGACACCTCTGACCGCCTCGCTCCCGACACGTTCCCGATCGGCCAGGTCGACTACCTCGCCGGCATCGTGGCCGAGGACGGGCCGTTGCTGTTCGCCGAACTCGGCACACCAGTGGGCGAACGGTCGATCGTCGTCGACCACAGCGGAGATGACTCGGCGAACGGCTGGCGGGTCTACTGGGCGTATCCAGCTGACCGCGATGCACGATGCACGGTCGCCCAGATCGTCGGGACACGTGACTTCACAGACTGCGAGGGGCGCACCGTGTCGGTCGAGCAACTCCAACCGCCTCTCGAGGGTGTACGCCCGGTGGTGATCGACTCGACGATCCTCGAAATCGACCTTCGTGGGGTCAGCGGCTGATCAGATTCGTTCAACGGCGCCGAGGAGTCGCTCGACGAATGCCTCGGAGTGCTCAGCCAGCCGATTGCGCTTGATCTGAAGACCACCGACGAGATCGGCACCGGTCTGAGACACCGCCGTCGACAGGCGATCGAGACTCTTGCCCGCATCGAGGGCATAGGTGAGGAAGCAAGCGGCTCGCTTGTTGCGCATCACCGGCATGTTGGCGATGTCGCCGGCCGCCCACGGAGCCTGACCGACAAGGAACAGTCCGTGTGTCCAAGTTCCGATGATGACCATGTCGGCCTGCTGGACACTGGCCAAGTCGGGACGGCGCACTCGCGACAATCCGGTGATCTGCCAGCCCTCGGACTGGAGCCCGGCGCCGATCAACTCGGCGGCGCGCCATGTATTCCCAGTGAGACTTTCGACGAGCAATGCAGCCTTCATCGGGACACATTCAACCAGATCGGCGGGTGAGGGGCGCGAAGGCGAGGGCGAGATGCTTGGTCCCAACCCCTGCGAAGTTGACCGTCGCCTCGGCTCGGTCACCCTCGCCACTCAGGTCGATGATCACTCCCTCGCCGAAGGCGGGGTGGCTGACGTCGTCACCGATACGCAGGCGGAGATCCGTTGCACCGGATCGCTTCGGCCCTCCCCCGCCACGCATCGCCGCTTCGACGACCCGATCACGGTGCGCCTCATCGCTACGTGCGTCGACGCCGCGACGACGGTAAGGCGGTGGGCTCGACCATCGGTCAGCGTTGCCACGGCGGAACGACTGCGCCCCGCCGGCAGGGTCGCCCTGCAGATCGAACAACTCGGCGGGAATCTCGTCAAGGAACCGTGACGGTGGGTTGTACTGAGTGGTGCCGAAGATCATCCGGCTCCACGAATGGGAGATGTGGAGCCGATGCATGGCCCGTGTGATTCCCACATAGGCGAGCCGCCGCTCCTCTTCCATCTCATCGGGGTCGCTCAGCGCTCGGTGATGGGGGAAGATTCCCTCCTCAACCCCGACGAGAAAGACGTTCGGGAACTCGAGTCCTTTGGCCGAGTGCAGGGTCATCAGCACACAGCGATCGTCGTCACCCAAGTCGTCGGTGTCGGCGACGAGGGACACCTGCTCCAAGAACTCGTCGAGCCGGGTGAACTCACGCGCCGAGCCGACCAGTTCACCGAGGTTCTCGATACGGCCGTGGGCCTCGACGGTGTCCTCGCTCTCGAGCTCACCGAGATACCCCGATGACTGCAACAGCATCTGGAGGAGGTCGCCCGGAGTGATGCCCTCGGTGTCGGAGGCGATGTCGCCGATGGCCGCACGCGCCTCGTCGATCACGGTGATGAACTGCTCGACACCCCGAGCCGCTCGCCCCGACACACCGGCGTCACTCGCCCGTCTCGCGGCCTCGAAAAACGTGATGCCCTCGGCCGCGGCGAGTTCGTCGATTCGGGAGATGCTGGCGTCACCGATGCCGCGCTTGGGCACGTTGAGGACCCGTTTCACGCTCACCTCGTCGGCCGGATTGACCGCAGAGCGAAGGTAGGCCATGGCGTCTTTGACCTCGCGGCGGTCGTAGAAGCGCGTGCCGCCGATCACCTGATACGGAATGCCGAGGCGCATGAACGCCTCCTCGATGACACGACTCTGGGCGTTGGTTCGGTAGAGCACCGCTGTGTCGTTCCACATGGCGTGGTTCTCACGAGTCATCTGGCTGATCGTCGACGCAACCCACGTCGCCTCATCACCCTCGTCGTCGGCGTGATATCGAACGATTCGATCACCGCCACCGGTGTCGGTCCACAGATGTTTGGGCTGTCGACCGGCGTTGTTGACGATCACCGCGTTCGCGGCGTCGAGGATCGTCTGCGTCGATCGATAGTTCTGATCGAGCACGATCGTCGTCACATCATCGAACGCGTCTTCGAATTGGATGATGTTGCGTAGGTCGGCACCGCGGAACCGGTAGACACTCTGATCGCTGTCGCCCACGACGCATACGTTGTGTGTCGCTGACGGGTCGTCAGCGCCGCCGAGCGCCAACACGATCTCGTTCTGCGCCATGTTGGTGTCTTGGTACTCGTCGACGAGCAGATGTTCGAAACGGTCCCGATACGAGGCCAGCACGTCGGGGCAGTCACGAAGCAATCGCACGGTGTGAGTGAGCAAGTCATCGAAGTCGGCTGAGCCCGACCGCTCGAGCCTCGACTGATACTCGCTATAGATCTCGGCGTGCTTGCGGGCGAAGATGTCGTCAGCGGTCGCCACGGCGGTGGCAGGGTCGACGAGCTCGTTCTTCCAGAGCGAGATGTGACCGTGCACGGCCCGGGAGTTGAACCGCTTGGCATCGAGTCCGAGGTCGCGGATGACATAGCCGGTGAGCCGAACAGCATCCGACTGGTCGTAGATGGAGAAGGTGCGAGGCAGACCGATCCGCTCGGCGTGCACCCTCAGGATGCGCACACATGCGGAGTGAAATGTGCTGACCCACATGGCCTTGACCACGGGACCGACGAGGTGCCCCACACGCTCGCGCATCTCGCTGGCAGCCTTGTTGGTGAAGGTGATGGCCAAGATGTGCGAGGGATGCACTCCAGTGTGGATCAAATGCGCAATGCGGTGGGTGAGCACCCGCGTCTTGCCCGACCCGGCGCCGGCAACCACCAGCAGCGGCCCTCCCGGGTGGACGACAGCGTCGTACTGATCGGGGTTGAGACCGTCGAGGAACGGGCTCGGCTGGTGATCCTGGCCGGGGGTTGACATCTCAGGCCAGTGTACGGCCGGGGTGTGACCGGGTCGGGGCGACCGGCCCGGTCAGCGGACGACGGCAACCGGGCAGTGGCCGTAGGAGGCGACCTCAGCGCTGGTCGACCCGAGCAGCAGTCCACGCAGTGTGCCCCGTCCCCGAGAGCCGACCGTGACGAGGTCAGCATCCCGGCTTGCCTCAATGAGGGCGAAGCCGGGAGTGCCGCGCAGAACCTCCCGCCCGACAGCGACCCCTTCGGGGATCGGACCGGCCGCCGCGATCACATGGTCGATCACCGCATCGCTGGCTGCGTCCATCACTTCGAAGTCAGCGCCAGGACCGGCGTACCAGCCGGCCACCACCGCCGGCAGGAACCACGCGTGAGTGACCGTCACCTCAGCGACACCAGGCAGGTTGACCGCCCAGCGGAGCGCCCGGACAGCTTCGTTTTCGGCGCCAGGAACGAGCGCTCCCTCATCGTCGACAAGATCGTGGTCGTCAGCACCAACCACCACCTTGCGGATCGGATGCGAACCATCACCACGAACGATCACCACTGGGCGAGCGACATGGTGCAGCACGTAACTGGCTGTCGAACCAAGCATCATCGACATGCGTCCCGTGCCGCGGTGGCCGAGTACCACCACATCGTCGCCTTCGGTGAGATCGACAATGCCTCGTCCTGCGTGCGAACGAATGAGGCGCCCAGTGACGCGGTCGTCATCGGTTCGGGCGATGAGGTCGTCGAGGAAGGCCTGAGCCGCGTCCTCGATGGAGCGCGGGTCGATGGCTACGGCGACGTCATAGCCGACCACCACCGGCACATCCCATGCGTGAACCACGACGATGCGCTCATCGGAGCTCGCTGCGTCACGGGCCCATGCGAGCGCGTCGAGCGACTCGTCAGAACCATCGACCCCGACGAGCCACCTCCGATTCGCAGTGACATTCATAGCGACCCTCCCTCGATGATGTCCTCAACGAAATGGTGCGCCCGGCAATGCCGGGCGCACCAGTGACGAAGGTCCTTTCGCCGATCAGGCGTCGGCGTCTGCTTAGGCGTCGATCATCGGAGACCCAGCGATGCCGGGTCCACCGTGATGGCCACGGCCACGACGTCCCCCGTGGCCATCGCCATGATCGCTACCGCGGTCACCCATCTCGCTGCGGGCCGGGGGAACCGAGTTCACCCGCTCGGTCACATTCGCCTCGAGGTCAGCGAGTTTGGCGTCGGCTTCCTCTTGGGTGAGCGACCCATCAGCGACGTGCTCAGCGAGGTGATCGGTGGCCTGGGCGACCATCTGATCAACGACGGCCTGCGCCTCAACACCGTTCGCCGTGGCGATGTCAGCGAGAGAGTTGCCGGCGGCGAACTCGCTGCGAAGCGTCTCAGCGTCGATCCCGAGCAGGCCGAGCACCTCATCGGAGACGCCCTTGCCGCCGGGCCCACCGGCACGATCACCATCATGATCTCCCCGATGACCTCCGACAACCGGGACCTCATCGAGCCGAGCGGTGATCTTGGCCTCAACATCGACCAACTTTGCGTCGGCCTCGTCCTGAGTGAGCGACCCATCAGCCACATGCTCGGCGAGGTGTGCCTCAACGTCTGCGACTAGGCCATCGACGACGGTCTGTGTGTCGACACCCTGCGCTTCGGCGATGTCGGCGACCGAGTTGCCGGCTTCGAATTGAGCCCGCAACGCGTCAACCTCAAGACCCAGGATCTCTGCCAGCACCTCCGGGCGGGGACCACGGCCGCCGCGCCGGCCGTGATGGCCACGCTCGGCCTCGGTGCCGTCAGTTGTTGCGGTCGAGTCGACGGCATCGCTGGTGCCGTCGGTGTCATCGGTCTGCTGCACCACGACGGGAGCGGCGCTGGTGAGCGCCGGAAGCCCGAACGCGAAGCCAGCGGCACCGCCGGCGACCAGTCCTGCGATTAGGGCGGTGGTGGTCTTTCGATTGGTCATTGCTGATCCTTCCTCTCGATCGGTTCGGCGGAGTGCCGTTCTCGATGCACTCAGATTCCCGCTCGTAATTGAGAAGTGAACATGACGAGGGTAAGCGCCAGGTGAGAAGTCACTGCGGGGCTGGCCACTCGGCCACCACCGGGAACTCCATTCCAATCACGGCACCGCCGCCATCGCGGTCGCCTGCGAAGACCGTGCCGCCATGGGCACGCGCCACCTCGGCGACAATCGCCAGTCCGAGACCAGAGCCGGGCAGTGTTCGGGCGGCATCAGCGCGATGGAAGCGCTCGAAGATCAGGGGCTTGTCGCTATCTGCCACACCAGGGCCGCGATCGGCAACCGCGATGCGTCCGGACTCGACCGTCACCTCGATCGGCCTATCCCCATCGTCGAACTTCACCGCATTGTCGATGAGATTCGATATTGCACG
>JAQCGT010000103.1 GCA_027730505.1 Actinomycetota bacterium
GATCGGCGTCGTGGCAATGATCACGCCGTGGAATTTCCCAGCAGCGATGATCACCCGGAAGTTGGCACCTGCGATCGGTGCGGGCAACACCGTGGTCATCAAGCCACCGAAAGAGACACCGCTCACTGCCCTTCGTATCGCCGAACTTCTTGGCGAGGCAGGTGTTCCACCTGGCGTTGTCAATGTGGTGCCGACCAGTCGGTCGGCCGACTGGTTCGAGGCAGTGGTCGATCACCGTGCGGTCAGAATGTTGTCGTTCACGGGGTCGACTGAAGTGGGGCGGGTACTGCTCCGGCGCGCGGCCGATCGTGTGCTGAAGACCGTGATGGAACTCGGCGGCAACGCGCCATTCATCGTGTTTGATGACGCCGATCTCGACCGTGCGGTTGAGGGCGCCATGATCGCCAAGATGCGCCACTCAGCCGAAACCTGCACCGCAGCGAACCGGTTTTACGTTGAGGCTGGTGTTGTCGATGAGTTCGCCGAGCGTCTCACGGCTGCAATGGCAGCCGTCAACGTCGGCAATGGCTTCGACGATGGAGTGACGTGCGGTCCAATGATCAATCGCAGCGCAGTGACCGACATCGATTCGCTCGTCCGCTCGGCGTTGATGGATGGCGCCAATTTGCTGCTTGGCGGAGAGCCATCATCAGGCACCGGCTACTTCTATCCCGCAACCGTCATTCGTGATGTCGAGCATGGATCCCGGCTCGCAGCGAGTGAAATCTTTGGACCGGTTGCCCCCATCATCTCCTTCACCGATCATGCCGATGCGATCCGGATGGCGAATGACACCGAGATGGGCTTGACGGGCTACGTGTACACCCGCGACCTTGCGAAAGGTTTGCGTACTGCCGAGCGGCTGGAGGCGGGCATGGTCGGCCTCAACAGGGGAGCGGTGAGTGACCCGGCAGCACCATTTGGCGGAATGAAGCAGTCCGGCCTCGGCCGCGAGGGTTCCACCGAAGGCATCTACGAATTCTGCGAAACCCAGTACATCGCCACCGATTGGTGACGGAGGCGCTCAGACGGTGAAGGTCTCGCCGTCGAAACGATCGACCGTGGTGAAGTCCTCGACCGCATTGCGGCGGAGCTTCGTCAATTGCTTGACCGGCTTTCCGAGCGGGACCAATGCCGCAATGGCATGGTGCTCGGGAATACCGAGCACCTCTTGGCACGCCCGCTCATTGCTCGCGAGGTACGTCGTGAGCACACCAGCAAGCCCTTCGGCACGGGCTGCCAACAAGATGTTCCAAACAAACGGGTAGATCGATGCGCCGCTGATCACACCAACCCGCTCGAGCCCCGCATCAAAACTTGCAACAACGCTCAGATCGATCGTGATGACCAGGACTACGGGCGCTTCCACCATCTCGGCGACACCGGGGAACTCCTTATCGATGGAGCGCTCGGCCTCGAGATCCAACGATGACGGCACGATGGTGTTCCACGGTGCCTCACCATTCGCCACCTGTGCGACGTACTGATTGGTTGCCGGCTTGATGAGCGGCAAGAACTTGGCTCTCGTCTCGCGGTCCTTCACCACGATCACGTGCCAACCCTGACGGTTGCCGCCGTTTGGAGCGAAACGTGCCAGATCAAGAATGCGGTGAATGGTCTCGTCAGCAACTGGTTCATCGAGCCACTGCCGACACGAGAACGTCGTTCGCATCACCTCATTGAGTTCCATGTGGGCACGGTAACGCACACCGTCATCAGTCTCCGACCCCACCTAGGCTCCGTCGGATGTCCGAAGAACCGAGGATCGACGAGCACGGCCGGCCAGAGCCACCGACGAACGGAAGCGAGGGCGAGACTCTGGTTGGATTCCTCGAATATCAACGAGCCACTTTCATGTGGCGGACTCATGGACTGACAGCCACTGATCTCCGTCGATCAGTCGCGGCGTCATCGATGACACTCGGAGGAATGATCAAACACTTGGCGCTGGTCGAGGATTACTGGTTCTCTCGAGTACTGCTCGACGCCGCCGATGCCGAGCCTTGGGCCTCGGTGGACTGGTCGCGCGATCGGGACTGGGATTGGAATTCAGCTGCCGACGACAGCCCCGAGTCGCTCGTGACGCTGTGGTCAAGCACTGTGGAACGGTCTCGGTCAGCCGTTGATACCGCGTTGGCTACGGGGGACCTGTCGACCAGGGCCATGCGGGCCTTCGATGACGGCACGGCGCCGTCGCTGCGTTGGATTTTGTGCCACATGGTCGAGGAGTACGCCCGGCACAACGGGCACGCTGACCTCATTCGCGAAGCGATCGACGGATCTGTTGGCGAGTGATGAGAGCGGTCGTGTTCCAGTTGAGGCGCGGCGGCAAATCATTGATGTGAAACGACGCCAGGCCAGTAAACCGGCCTGATCACATCACGGGACGCAACCGAGCCACCAGTCGCGACCGAGCCCCAGGCCATTCGGAGGCGAGCATCGAGTACATCGCTGAGTCTCGGGTACCTCCGTCGCTGGCAGGCATGTGAGAGCGCAGAATCCCCTCGAATGCGGCTCCCACTCGTTCGATGTTCGCTCGGGACCGTTGATTGCGTGCATCGGTTTTGAAGGTGACTCGTGCAACGCCGAGCGTGTTGAACGCGTGGTCGAGCATCAGAATCTTCGCCTCGGTGTTCACACCGGTGCGCTGTGCGGATGCTGCCAACCAGGTGCTGCCGATCTCCAACGCATCAGGCGGTTGGGGCGAGTCGGGCTGCGTTCCTGGTTTCGACCAGTACTCGGCATTCATGAATCGGGTGCTGCCCACGAGCACGCCGTCGCTCTTCCTGACGGTGGCGAACGTCAGTCCGAGGCCGTCAGCATGCTGATGCTCGGCCTCGCCCAGGTAGGCCTCGACGGAGGACTCCGTGGCCTCTGGAACCCACGTCAGAGCAAACGAGTCGCGCGGCTCTGACACGGCCTTCATCATGGAGTCTCGGTGTTGCGTACCCAAAGGCTCGAGCATCACGTGCACACCTTCAAGCACGACCGGGTCAAACGGAACGATCACCACGTCGTCTCCATGTCCGATGCGACCGCCTGTTCGCTGGCCGTACCCTCAGCAAATGCCGTGTGGACGCCACGGCGATCCTCGTCCTTGCGGTTCTGGCTCAGTTTCGCCTTGCCTTCGACCGAGCTCACCAACATCTCCAGGCCAATGATGGCTCGCCGCTGGGCAGCGATGAAGTCACTCGGTGCATCATCAACTGACCATGGGCGAGCGCGTTGAGCCTCATGTCGGTCGGTTAGGCGGCGGACCAGATCGTCGAGTCGGTCATCGTCAGAAAACGTGGTGATCCGGCCAGAGAGATGGATGACGGTGTAGTTCCACGTCGGCACCACACGGCCGTCGACAGCCTTGGACGGATAGTGGTTAGGAGAGACGTACGCATCTGCGCCGGGCACGATCACGAGGCAATCGCACCCTGACGCAATGGAGGATGCAATAGGGTTTGCCTTAGCAAGGTGGGCGATCAGCACCACGTTGCTCGCCCTGAAGTCGAGCAGATACGGCATCGGAGTCGACTCGATCCGTCCTCCAGCTGCGATGACGAGATGGCCGAATCCGATCGTTTCGGCGGCGTTCAGGGCGCGGGTGTCGTCGAGTGAGAAGGCCTTCGGTCGATACACGGCGGTCAGACTAGGTCTCGCGCCGTGAGTGGGTTGTGCGAACATGACACATGCGACCGTTCAGCCTTGACCCATTCGAGATCGCAGTCCCCGAGACCGTGCTCGATGACCTGCATCGTCGTCTCGATGCCACCCGCTGGCCAGAAGCTGAGACCGTCGAAGACTGGTCGCAAGGCGTTCCGCTCGAATACGTGCGTGACATCGCCGAGTACTGGAGGCATCGCTACGACTGGCGTGCTCGCGAAGTGCGGCTCAATGGGGTCGATCACTTCATGACCGATATCGACGATCTCGCGATTCATTTCATTCATCAACGATCACCGCATCCGAACGCTCTGCCAATCCTCATCACCCATGGATGGCCCGGCTCGGTCGTCGAATTCATGGAGTTGATCCCACGGCTCACCGACCCGACCGCATTCGGTGGTGCTGCCGAAGACGCGTTTCACGTCGTCTGCCCGTCGCTACCCGGCTACGGATTCTCCGGTAAACCGCACCGGGCAGGGACGGGTGTCCCTGCCATTGCGTCGATGTGGGCGAAGCTCATGGAGCGCCTCGGTTACGAGCGTTGGGTGGCCCAAGGCGGTGACTGGGGTGCTGCGGTCACCACGGAGATCGGTCGACAGGCAACATCTGACACATCCCACCGATGCGTTGGAATTCATCTCAACATGCCAATCGCTGGCCCAACCCAAGAGGCACTCACGAGTCCCAATGCCGCTGACCAGACTGCATTCGATGCTCTGAAGTACTACCAGCAGTGGGACTCGGGCTACTCCAAGCAGCAAAGCACCAGACCCCAGACGCTCGGCTATGGGCTAACCGACTCTCCTGTCGGGCAATTGGCATGGATCCTCGAGAAGTTCTGGGCATGGACCGACTGCGACGGTCACCCAGAGAACGCACTCAGTCGCGACGACATGCTCGACGACGTAATGCTCTATTGGGTGAACGCTGCTGCGACGTCGTCGGCACGGCTCTATTGGGAGAGCTTCGGCAGTTTTGGCGCAGGTCCTCGGGTGGAGATTCCTACCGGCGTGGCGGCATTTCCGAAAGAGATCATTCGGTCGCCTCGGTCGTGGTGCGAACAGGGATTCAACCTCACCCACTGGACCGACATGGAGCGAGGCGGCCACTTTGCCGCTTTTGAGCAGCCCGACGCGCTGGCGGCTGACATCGCCACCTGCTTCAGGCCGTTGCGCTGATCAGACGATCCGTGACGTGCCTTCGCCCCAATACCGATCCCTGAGCAGCCGCTTGTACAGCTTGCCGGTTGGGAGTCGAGGCAGTTCCGCTTCGTAATCGATTGAACGAGGAACCTTCTGGCGAGACAGGTGTTCGCGGCAGTGGGACAGCAGTGCTTCGGTGAGGGCCTCGTCGGGAGCCACGTCGGGCATCGGCTGCACAACCGCCTTGACCTCCTCACCGAGATCTTCGTTGGGTACGCCGAAGACGGCGGCGTCGAAAACCATCGGGTGAGTGATCAACAGATCTTCGATCTCTTGGGGATAAATGTTCACACCGCCCGAGATGATCATGAAGGTCTTGCGATCGGTGAGATAGAGGTATCCCTCATCATCCACGTAGCCGATGTCCCCAACGGTGGTCATAGTGCCGTCAGGTGAGGTCGACTCCCGGGTCTTTTCCGGATCGTCGAGGTAGCTGAACTCGGTTCCCGACGCGAACCACAGGGTGCCCGGGGTGCCATTGGGCACCTCGTTCATCTCGTCGTCCATGACGTGTAGTTCGCCAAGCACGATTTTGCCGACGGTGCCGGGATGGGTGAGCCATTGCTCAGAGTCGCACGAGGCGAAACCGAGACCCTCGGTCGCGCCGTAGTACTCGTGGATGATCGGGCCCCACCACTCGATCATCTCCTGCTTCACCTTCACCGGGCATGGCGCTGCAGCGTGCACAGCGAATTCGAGCGATGACAAATCGAATCGCGTGCGGTCCTCGGCGGGAAGTTTCAACATGCGCGAGAACATCGTCGGCACCAACTGGGAATGGGTGACCGAATATCGCTCGATGAGCGACAGGTACTCCACCGGATCGAAACGCTCCATGATCACCACGGTGCCGCCGACACGGATGGTGAGGTTGACCGCTGCCTGTGGCGCTGAGTGGTACAGCGGGGCGGGGGAGAGATAAATCATGTCCTCCCGATAGGTCCACAGGTTCGACAAGAAGTGGAACATGGGAAGCGGTTCGCCCGGGGGCTGCTCGGGCAAGGAGCGCAAAATTCCCTTCGGGCGTCCCGTGGTGCCCGAGGAGTAGAGCATCGGTGTCCCGAGCGACTCGTCATCGATCGGTGTTGCCGGCATCGCTGCCACAACGGCTTCGAAATCCTCGACCCGTTCGTCGCTGCAGCCCTCTGGTACCCCGCCGCAGACGAGTACTCGGCGAATGCTCGGGCAGTCAGCGATTGCCTCGATGGCCAGTGCGGCTTTGGCCGACGAGGTGATCAACACCTCTGATCGCGAGTTGGTGAGGATGTATGCGAGTTCCTCCGCCGTGAGAAATGAGTTGACGCAGGTGTAGTACGTGCCGGTGCGTTCACCGGCCGCACAGCTCTCCATGTAGCGATCGTTGTTCTCCATGAAGATCGAATAGTGAGAAAGACGACCGAGGCCTGCTTGGCGGAGAAAGTGAGCCAGCCGGTTCGACCGTTCCTCGAATTCTCGATACGAGACGGTGGCTCCGGTGGATGCCATCACGAACGCTGCTCGATCCGGATTGATGCTGGCGTATCGGCCGGGGTACATCGGTCCTCCTTCGAAGGGTCGTGACGATCATGGTAGGCATTGACAGAGCCGTCGTCGGAACCGGCGCCGGGCTAGGTTGCCGATATGGACATTGGAGTATTCGGATTCGACCAGACGATCGAGGGTTTCGAGGAAAGCGTGCGCACGGCCGCCGAGCAGGGCTTTCCGAGTTACTGGGTGCCCCAGATCTTCGGTATGGACGCTCTGACGGGCATTGCCGTCGCTGCGCGCGCGGTGCCGGGTATCCGCCTTGGCACATCGGTCATCCCGACCTACCCGAGGCATCCAATGATGTTGGCGCAGCAAACCCTGACGACACAGGCCGCCATCGGTGGACGATTGATTCTGGGCATCGGTCTGTCGCACAAGCCAGTGGTCGAAGGAATGTGGGGCATGCCGTTCGACCGTCCGGTGAAACACATGTCGGATTACCTCTCGATTCTGATGCCGTTGCTACACGACCGTCGCGTGTCCTTCGGTGGTGAGACCCTGACCGGTCGCGGCGAGATCACACCACCACCAGCCGAGGCTCCTCCCGTGCTGGTGGCCGCTCTCGGCCCTCAGATGCTGCGTCTCGTTGGACGCGTCGCAGATGGAACCATCACCTGGATGACCGGGCCGGAGACCTTGCGCACTCTCACCACACCGACCATCACCGAGGCAGCCGAATCGGCCGGTAGGCCAGCTCCCGAGGTCGTCGCTGGACTTCCGGTTTGCGTGACGAACGACGTGGACGGAGCCCGGGCGCGCGCCGATCGTGACTACGCGATCTACGGTCAGCTCCCCTCGTACCGGGCGATGCTCGATCGTGAAGGTGCAGCGACCCCAGCAGACGTCGCGATCATCGGATCACACGATGAAGTGTGCGACCGGGTGAAGGCCCTTGCCGATAGCGGCGTGACAACCTTCGCCGCGTCGGCGTTTGGTTCGGCGGACGAACTCGCAGCCACTCGCGAAGCGATGATCGCCTTGCTGGCCTGAGACTGGTGCTCACCCTTCGTCGATTGGCGCTTCGTGCTTGGCTGACTCCACGAACATCGCCGGGTTGACGGTGATGAACAGAGCGTCGGCCTCGGCCACAAGTTGGTCAGTCTCGACCACGATCAGTTCACCGGTCATTGTGATCTTGCGTCCGGCCCGTTCGGTGGCTCGGACCCGA
>JAQCGT010000104.1 GCA_027730505.1 Actinomycetota bacterium
GTCATCGGCTTTCACGGTGACGGGCACGGCACCCGGCTCGAATTCGACGATGTAGCGGGAGGGTGCCGTCACCTCCGCTCGGACCGGTACGGCCTCGACGCTCGTGACCACGACCGAACTCCAACCAGCCAGAACGGCGGTCAGAACCGTTGCTCGGATGCGGGTGGAGGAAGTCATCGAAATGGTCATCGTTCTCGGGCGAGGACATGTTTCCCACCCTCGACTTTTTCTACCTGCGGATCGACCTCTTCGCAGGTCAGGGGTTGGATTTCACCTCCCCGAACCTGCGAAACCGGCGGTCTACACTGCTCCCATGGCGCCAGGCCGAGCACGTCGCGCCGGCGGCCTCATCAGATCGGCCTCGAAACTCTTCGTGCGGTCGGCGATCAGCCAGCCCGTCGTCCGCTGGGGCTCACTGGCGGCTTTCACAGCAGTCGTGGTCGCTGTCGTGATGCCAGGTGTCCGCTCCGTCGCCCTCGCGCTTGCGGTCGTGATCGTTGTCGGTTCGCTCACAGTGGGAGTTGCTCGCGAAATCGAGTCGAGTCGCACCCTGATCGGAAAGATTCTCTCGCGCCTCGGGATTCGCTTCGTCCCCGGACTCACTCGATTCGAAGATCAATCTCCCCAAGTCAAGCGACTGCTCGATCGAGCGTGGGAAGGCCACATCACCCGATCGGTCGATGCACTCCGTCACCTCGCTGATGATGAGTCGGCCCCGTCAAGCGAGCGACATCTCGCCCGCGTGGCACTCGCCGACTGGGTGATCACTCACGGTGACCCCGAAGGTGCCCTGGCCGAACTCGAAAGCGCAGCACGAAACGACGTGCGTTGGACGCGCACCGATCGGTTCTCCCTCGAACTCGAGGCGTACTCGTTGCTCGGTCGAACCGGGACCCGCCCGGCGCCCCCGCGCTTGCGCCGTAACGCCGACCTGGGCTTCTTCGCCGCCAACCTCGAACCGGTTGCCGCTCGTCTCGAACATCTGAACCGACTCTTGGCTCGCCGCCGCTTCGTTCCGCTCAGCAGAGCTTCGGGGCGTCTCGCCGACCTCCACTGCCCCACTCCCCCGCACCCGATCGACGGCCCGGTGAAAGTCTCAGTGATCGTTCCGGCCTTTCGAGCCGCCGACACCATCGGTCACGCGGTCGAGTCGTTGCTCACTCAGTCGTGGCGCAACCTCGAAATCATCGTGGTCGACGATGCGAGCGACGACGACACCGTGGCCATCGTCGAAGCACTGGCCGATCCGAGAATCCGGATCCATCGCAACCACGTCAACTCGGGCACCTACGTCTCGCGTAACGCCGGCTTGGCCTTGGCCACCGGCGACTACGTCACGGTGCACGATGCCGATGACTGGTGCCATCCGCAACGCATCGCCACACAGGTGTCGCGCCTCCTGAAGAAACCTCGTCTCGTCGCCACCACCACGGCGCTGGTGCGTGCCACCGAAGATTTGATCTTCGTTCGTCGCGATCTCACGCACAGCCAAGTCATCGGCGTCAACACTTCGTCGTTGATGTTGAGGCGCGAGACCTTGCTCGACGTCGGCGGATGGGACCCGCTTCTCTCGGCGGCCGACAGCGAACTCATCGAACGCCTCCGAGCTATCCACGGCCCCGATGCCGTCGAGTTCATACACCGCCAGACCCCGCTCGCCGTGACGCTCAAGAGTTCTGGATCACTGACGGCGTCGTCGAGCACCGGCCTGGCATCGCGAATGTCGCAGCTCGGCGCTCGACAACTGTATGCGGCGGCGTTCGCCACGTGGCATCGTTCGCCCGATTTTCGCCACCAACTTCCCTTGCATCGCACGAGCGACACCGCTCCGTTTCCGGCGCCGGCCACATTGCGTCATCGCAGCCCGAACAGGCGATTCGATGTGGCGATCCTCTCGTCCTTCAACCTTCCCGGAGGCACCACGTCGTCGAACCTCACCGAGGTGGCGGCTAACGAACGGTTCGGACTCTCGACCGCGCTCATTCACAACCGCAACCTTCAACACCGCCCTCGTCCGATCAACCCCAAGGTGTTCGCCGCCTGCTCGGAGCGCACTCGGCTCATCGCCCAGAACGAATCCATCGAATGCGACGTCTTGGTCATCAAATACCCACCGAGCATTGCCGCCATTCCCGATCTGTTTCCGAACGTCACGGTGAACGGCGAGATCGTGATCGCCGTGAACCAGACGCCGCGCACGGGCTATCGAGGCGACTCACAGCTCGTCTACTCGATCACCGAATGCGATGCCGAGGTGCGGCGAGTGTTCGGCAAGGCACCACTCTGGGCGCCGATCGGACCGGCCGTTCGCCAGGCGCTGTTGACCCACCACAGTACCGAACTGGCCGGCATTCGGTTGGCGGATGAGGATTGGTGCGAGATCATCGACGCCGAGGCGTGGCGTCGGCCGACCCACCTTCCTGATCCGGTCAGGCTGCGCATCGGTCGCCACGGCCGTGACTCCGAGTGGAAATGGCCGGTCGATCCGCACGTGTTCGCCCAGGCTTACCCCGACGACCCCTCGATCGAGGTTCATATCTTGGGTGGCGCCGACGAGGCGAAGAAGCGGCTGGGAAAACTGCCCGCCAACTGGCTTGTTCAACAATTCGATGCGGTCTCACCTCGTCGGTTCTTGGCGAGCCTCGACGTGTTCGTGCACATGGCACATCCCGACATGGAGGAGGGATTCGGCCGCACGATTCTCGAGGCCTTGGCCGTGGGTGTGCCGGTGATCACCGAGCCTCGCTTCGCGACACCGTTCGGCAAAGCAGTGATCGCCTGCTCCCCCTCTGACGTGCGCCACCATCTCGAACGACTCCGCACCGACCACGCCTTCTACGCCGACATGGTGGCTCGAGGCCACGATCTCGTGGCCGACCGGTTCAGTTTCAGCGCCCATCAACGACGGCTGGTAGAGCTCCGCTCAACAAACGACGTATGACGTAGCCGTTTCTGACAGAGCGGCTGATCCACCAAGCGCAATCACCCGGGACGGGTTGACTCGGGTCAACTGGGTTGCCACCGATGACGGAACGCATGTTGGGCGCACCAACAGGACTGGAACGCCCGTTGGTGCAGCCGACAACGCATCGGCGTACTGTGCTCCCGTCGCCAAAATCACCGTCCCTCCGGTCATCCGGTATGAGTCGGCGGCCAAGAGTGCCAAGGTCTCATAGCGATCGGATCCTCCCAATCGCTCCACCGTGACCCCAGTCAGCCCCGCAAGATCCTGGCGAACGGATTCGGAGACAACCGCGGTGCCGCCGAGTACGACGATTCGACGTGGTTGTAGTCGGTTGATTTCGTCCCGAGTGACCGCTGGGAGCGAGTCTCGGGTTGTCAGCAACACCGGGCCGCGGCCCTGCGCTGCGGCCCCGGCACCTAACGCATCGGCGAAGTTCGACCCCGTCGCCACGAAAACAACGGGAACATTCGGGCTGAATCGTGTGGCCGACGCCTGTGCCGCCGTCTCGTAACGGTTGGCCCCTCCGATCCTGGAGACAGAGCCAGTGGTGAACCCACTCAGCGCCGATTCCAATGAGTTCGAGACTGCCTTGTTGCCCCCCAGAATGACGATCCGCTGCGGTCTCAAACGCGTGAGTTCGGTTGCCACCGACGTCGGAATCGCAGTCGGCTCCACGATCAACACGGGTCCCTGTCCCGACGCAACAGGGCCTGCCGCCAAGGCATCGGCAAAGGCGCGACCAGTTGCAACGAAAGCCACGTCGACACCGGATGAGAAGAACTGCGCCGACAGTCGGGCCGACGTGTCGAAACGTGTCGAGCCGCTGATCCGACTCGGCGAAGGAAGAGGAAGAGGTGGAGCGATTCCAACCGAATCGTTCTGGGGGGCAAGGTAGGTGTAAGCACCTACCAGAGTGGCCGTCAGACCCGCTGAGGAATTGACGATGACTTGCACGTCTCGGGCCCCAGCGGTTTCAGCGGGGAGTAAAGCAGGAACTGACACGGTCAGGCTCGACGGAGAGCTTGCTTCGACCAAGGCGGTCTTCCCACCGATGTTCACGGCCGTGGACCCGGGGACAAAGCCAGTCCCCGCGATGACGATGGAGTTTCCGCCCAGCCGAGGACCTTCGGCGGGTGAGATCGCCACGATATTCCGGGAGTGAAGTTTCGAAAGGCGAACGAACCTCGATTCTCGGAATCTAGAGGACCGAAATGAAGAATCTGTCCCGAGATGCTGACATATTGCTCGACGCGGTCAATCGACTCATCAAAGTCAAAGATGACCGTAGGTTCAGCAAGTTGCACGTCGATATCACACGACGTAGAACAATCGAACGGCTGGACAAATGGGCTTCCAGAGTGACCTTGGCGCTCGTAGTCGGCGCTCTTCGAGACACCAACGATCTGCAATGCGTTGACCTCCGGATTGCCAAAAAGATCAAAGCAGAATCCGAAATTGCCATTGGAGTCAGAAGTTGTCTCCCCGAGAAAAGACTCGCCGAACTGGAAGGTTGGATTGGCAACGGCCGATCCCCAAAGTCTGACCCTGGTCGAATATGGGAGGCCATCAACATCGGTGACCTGGCCGACCACGTTGGGCGTCACACCCGCTGCACACTCGGCGGATTGAGGTGTCAGCGATGATGCGGAAACCGATTCGGAGACCGAGGGCATCGCCCAAGTGACCGCGGCCATCACAGCTAGCAGTGCAGTGGACTTGAAAGGCCTGAGGTCCATCTGTCCCCCTGTCAAAATCGAATCTCCTAGACCATACAAGTGGCTTCGCCGACGGGGCCATAACGATCTACACCGTTAAAGAGAACTAATTCGTGGAGCTTTTCCACTCTTCTCTCAACGAGATCCGAACGCGATCGTGACATGCAGAGACTGATTTTGGAACGACACGTCATCCATGTCGTTCGAACTCGGCAGACAAAAGCAGGAGGCCCCGGGGTTTCCCCCGGGGCCTCCTGAACTACCTGGACTGAACTTCTCAGCTGGCGGGGAACATCGCCACGATGTGCGTCGCCGGCGGCGTCGTCACAACGGCTGCGTTTCCGTTGAGGTCCTTGAAGTCAGCGTTGATGGTTGCCGTCGACACGCCGGACAGCGGCGCTCCGCTGGTCTGAACCGTGACGCCGATGACGCCCGTGAGGCGACCATCGTCGGTCAACGCGTTGGTCACGATCGCCTTGCCGGCTTGATCGGTGATGGCGGTGTTCGAGATCGTCACGTCGGTCTCATCACCAGCCCCCAGCGGCTCGCTGAAGGTCAGCGTGAGGGTCAACAGGTCGAGACCACCGGCGAGTGCGTCAGCCGTTCCGGCCTGAGCCGCCACACCCGTTGCCACGTCGGCCAACACGCCGCCAGCCAACACGTTGGCCACGAACAGTGCCGAGAAATCGGCGTTGGAGTTGAGAACGGTGGCGAGAGCCTCAGCTGTCGTCGTTCCATCGTCAGCGGTCACGGTGATGGTCTTGGTGGCAGCGCTCACCGACACGGCGGCCGGTGTGTTGTCAACCAAGAGCACCTTCCAGCTGTTTCCAGCCTTACCAGCAGCAGCAGTTCCCGCGCGAGCGACGATACGAACGTCACCCGTGGTTGCCGCAACACCGTTGATGTCGGCCATCAGATCGAGGTCGGCCTGGGCGCCACCCGTGGCGCTCTGGCTGTAACGAACCGAGGTGAGAACCGGGGCAACCGCGTCAGCGGTGGCCACAGCCGACACAGCAGCGTTCGGAACCGGGGTCGATGCGCTCGAGGTGACTGCCGCAGCCTTCAGTGTGACGGTGTCACCGGCCACGAGGGCGTTGGTGGTGACGTCACATGCGAAGGTGGTGCCAGCAACCGCTGCACAGTTCTCGATGATGGCAGCCGAGCCACCGATCGCACCCGAACCGCGGGTCACGACGAAGTCATCGCTCGGGCCAGTGGTGTCGATCGACGACGCCAACACGTTGGCCGAGAACGTCACCCACACCTTGGCAGTAGCGGGCAGCGAACCACTGGCCACCGGGAAAGCGGTGATCTGAGCGGTCGGCGCAGTGGCGTCAGCGACAACGGTGAACGATGTCGGGGCCACGGTCAGGGTCGCGTCGGCAGCCGACGACAGCGAGCCAGCCACGATCGAGATCACGTCACCGGGCTTGAACACGTCGTTCGGAGCCGCGCTGGTGATGGTGAGGACGACCTTGGCCGAAGCCGTCGCGGTGGCCGCGGTGTAGGCGGCGGTGACCGTCTTGGCCAAGCCGCTGGCTGCGATGACGGTGAAGTCGGTGGCAACAACAGAGGCGGCGTTCAGGTTGCCCGACAGCGTGACGGTGGCCGTGGTGGCGCCGTCAGCAGCCGCAATGGTGGCCGTCAACGGAGCAACAGTGGCGCTCGCCGAGAAAGCGGTCACCACGTCAGCCGGAACGGCCGAGGTGCCACCGATGGCGCGGATCTTCGACAGGGTCGCCTGGTTGGCGGTCGCCCAGGTGCTCACTGCGGTGGGCAGCGGGCTGGTCACCGGGATGATGGCGTAGGCGTTCGATCCACCGGCCAACTGAGCCGAGGCCAAGGCGTCGGGGAAGTTGGTGCCCGACACGAGCAATGCACGCGTCTTGTAGTCGGCATTCACCGTGGCGAGCACAGTGGCCAGGGCGGTGGCGGTGTCGTAACGGGTATCACCCGACACGCGGGTCGTGGTGATGACGCCGGTGACGCCAGCAGCCTCGGTTGCGGCTTCAGCCGATACGGCTGCGGTGCCACCGAGGATGATGACCTGCTGCACGCCAGCGGCCGTCATGGCTGCCTTAGTGCCTGCCGAGAGGGCGGTTCCGTTGGTGAGGAACAGCGGGTGCTTGTTCTTGTAGGCCCACGACGACGCAGCGAGCGCGTCGGGGAAGTTGTTGCCGTTGGCCAAGAACGCGGTGCGGTATCCACCGAACGTGCCGATCGTGCCGCTGTTGTTGGTGACGACGGCGGCCGCAACCAGGTTGGCGGTTTCGTAGCGGTCGGCACCGGCGATACGGGTGACCGTGTAACCAATGGCCGTGAGCTGGGCTTCGGTGCCAGCGCTGATGACCGAGGTGCCACCGATGAGCACGACGTTCACGAGGCCGGTGGCCGTGACCTTGAGGGTGGTGATGGCGCCGAGAACATCGGCACGCAATGACGGGCCCGAGTCGGTGAGCAACATCGGCACGCCGAGTGCACCGGCCAGAGCCGCAGCCGACAGACCGTCGGGGAAGTTCTCGCCGCTGGCGATCACAATGCTGGTGTCGCCGGCTGCGACGACGGCCTTCGCAACTGCGATGGCCGTGGCGTAGCGATCGGCACCCGCAATTCGGGTTTCGGTCGTGACGACCGGTGTGGCGCCTGCCGGCGACGCACCGGAGATCGCAAGCCCACCCAGGGCCAACGCTCCAGCCAACAGGCCGGATGCGAGGCGCTTGGCTACTCGCTTCCTAGTGGTAATCAAGAGTTTCCTCCTCGATAGATGGAATGGATGTCGGCTGGCGTGGGCCGGGGTTTTTTCACGCCCGCGACACGTACCGCTAACCGTCGAAGAGTGTAACTAATTGGTGTT
>JAQCGT010000105.1 GCA_027730505.1 Actinomycetota bacterium
GAGCGCGGCGGCTGAGGTCGCTGCGGAGATCCTTGCGATCACCGATCTCAGCTGAATCGCCAATCAGTCATCCGAGATCATCGAGTCGAGCGCCTTCTCGAGCGACTCGACCGTCCACCCCGATGACGAATCGACGATCTCTCCGGTAGCCCATGGATGCATACGCTGCACCATGCCGCCCATGATCGAGAAGGTCTCACCGCTGATCCGACAGTCAGGTCTGGCCAACAGCACCACCAGAGGCGATGCATTGGCTGGATCCCACTGGTCGAAATGGCCGGGGGTGGGTTCCATGATGTCCGACAAGCCAGGGGACCCCATGGTGAGACGGGTCCTTGCTCCGGGCACGATGCAGTTCGAGATAACCCCATAACGAGCGAGTTCCTGCGCCGCGATCTGGCTGAACGTGGCGATTCCGGACTTGGCTGCCCCGTAGTTGGACTGCCCCGGATTCGCGAAAAGCCCGGAGGTCGACGCCGTATTGATCAGCGAGCGATGCCGCTCGATACCGCCCTTGTGCGCACTGCGCCAGTGAAGGGCCGCCCAGTGGGTGACGGCGAAGTGCCCTTTCAGATGCACCCTGATCACGCTGTCCCAGTCGTCTTCGCTCATGGTCACGATCGCTCGATCCCGAAGGAAGCCGGCATTGTTCACCACCACGTCGAGATCACCGAACGCCGACAGAGCGGCGTCGACGAGGGCTCGAGCTCCTTCCCAGTCAGACACGTCGGAGTGATCAGCGACTGCCGAACCGCCGGCTGCGACAATCTCACCAACGACGGAGTCGGCGACGGAGGTGCCGGCATCGGTGCGCTGACCGTCATCGCTCACCCCGATGTCGTTGACGACGACTCGCGCCCCCTCGCTCGCCAACGCCAGAGCGTGCGACCGGCCAAGGCCGCGGCCAGCCCCGGTGACGATGGCGACGCGGTCGGTCAGCATGCCCATCGGGCCACGGTAGTGATCAGACCGCGACGACGTCGACTCTGGTGTCACGCGGGTAGGTGCCGCCCACCTCAGGTTTCTCGCCGTCGATCGACACCGACTCGACCACGCCATCAGCGGCGCCGAGAGAGAGTTCCACAGTGAAGCCCGCATCGATGAGGAGTCGCTGCGCCTCGACGAAGGTCATGCCTGAACGCAGTGATGGAAATGTGACCACGTCCGGACCGAGCGACACGGACACCGTGACCGACTCACCGCGTTCGAGCATCGCGCCCGGCTCAGGCGTCTGGGAGAGGATCTCGCCCGCTGGAATGTCATCGTCGTAGAGGCCATCGGCTTCCTCAATGCGAAGACCGTCAGCCACCAGTTGGGCACGAGCAACACCGACCAGCGAGCCGACGAGGTCGGGAACGGTCCTCGGGGCAGGCCCTGAGGAGATCACGACGATGACCGTCGAACCGGGTTCCGCTTCATCCCCCGCCACGAGTGTCGTGTCGTCGGGCACCGACCACGAGATCACCTCCCCTGCGGGAATCACCTCGTTCGGGGTCGACTCGATGAAGGGTTCGAATCCGGCGGTCGAGAGCAACGACGCTGCTTCGGAGTCCATGATCCCCGTGATCTCGGGTAGCTCGCGCAGCAGTGGCCCATTGCTCACCACCATCGAGAGCGACTGGCCCTCGGCGAGGGTGGTGCCTGCGGCAGGGACGGTCCGGATCACCGATCCCGGTTCGGGGGCGATGTCGCTACGTTCGCGGTCGATCGCCACCTCCCACTTGAAGGGCGTGATGATGTTGAGTGCTTCAGCCTCTGCGCGACCGGCGAGCACCGGCACCTCATGAGTGGGGGTGATGAGCAGCCAGCGGGCAAAGAGCACTGCGATCACCACTGCCAGAGCAGCCACGACTGGAATCGCCCACCGTGGGCGTTGACGAGTAGCAGCATCCGACACGGCCGCCGATGAGTGAGCGATCGGATCGGGGCTCACCGGAGAGACAACATCCGCAGCGGCCATAGGAACGGCTTGTGTGGGCACGGATGTTGGCAGGGCCGTAGCCGGGGATTGTGGCGCCGACTCGGCCGTTGACACGACCGCCGTCGCCTCGGTCACCGACACCGGAAGCTCGCCAACGTCATCAGGCATCGGCAGCGGCGGGGCGGCGGTTAGCGGGAGAGCTTCAGGCCTCGGGAGCCGCTTTGCCGCGGCCACCAGTTCCAGCCCGAACTCGACCGCCGACGCTCGGTCGAGAGGGTCGGGACGTGCGGCGTGTTCGAGCACTGTTGCCAGCGGGCCTAACTCCGCCGTCACCGGAAGCAGTCGGTCAACTCTGGCGGCCAAGGTGGTGTTCGCCGAGTCGGTGCGGAACGGAGTTGTGCCCGTCAACGCTTCGACGAGCATCAGGCTCACGGCGTAGACGTCCGAGGATGCCTGAGCCCTCGACCCAACGGCCTGCTCGGGGGAGGCGTACATGGCGACGTGATTGTCGAGTCCACTCGGCTCGGCCCATGCAAGCGAATTGAGCACGCCGGCTGCACCGAGATCAGCCAGCCGGGCCCGTCCGTCTGCCCCGAACAGGATCTTGGCCGGAGTGAGCTCACCATGCACCAGCCCATGCCGATGCACCTCGGCCAAGGCATGGCAGATGTCGAGGCCCACCTGAAGCGCTTGGGAATGGCTGAGCCGCCTTCCACGATCGAACAGGTCTCGCATGCTCCCGCCATCGAGCCGCTCGGTGACGGTGAAGGCCGACGATCGACCCACTGCGGAACCAGCTGACGAGTCGAAGCGGTGCACACCCCAGTCGAAGAGTGCCACCAACTGAGGATGGGAGACCGCTGCGGAGACCTCGAGGGCGACGCTGAACGAGTCGAGGAAGCCGGATCGCTCACTCAATTCCGGATGGACCAATTTCACCGTGACATGCCGTCGGGCCACTGGATCCCATGCGTCGAAAACCATCGTGTTGGCACCAGCGGTCACCACTGCGAGCAGCCGGTACCGTCCGGCGACGTCGGACCCCATGAGGCGGTCGGGATCGAGGGAGTGATCATCCACGGGCTGCTCACGCTATCGCTTCGCCTGCTGCGGTTGGGGTCGTGCCCGACTCGGTGGCACGATGACGGGCATGACCCCCACCGACGAGCACCACCGGCGCAGACCGAAGGTTGATCGCCAGCTTCTCTTCGTCAGCGCAATCGTCGCGCTCGGTCTGATGTTCGTGGCTCGCGGTGTTCTCGTCGGAGTGACCGGCGATGATCGCCTCCCGCTCCCGGACACCATTGAGAGCGTCTCCCCCGTGCCCGACGCTGAGCAAGCGCTCGCTCAAAGTGACGTCGTGGTCGACCTGCCCACCGGCTACACCGGCGTACTCATCATCGACGGCGTGGAGATCGAAACGGTCGATCTGTCCGAACTGCAGTCACAACCGGTCGAGCCGGGGGCTCAGGTGTCGATACCGCCGGTCACGGTGTTCGAGCCCGGCAATCACACGCTGACGTACTCGCCGAGCGCGAATGGCCCCGTCGATCGATTCGAGTCGGGCCTGCATCGGGTGGAAGTCGTGTACTGGCTCATTGAGGACGGTCCGGCACGATCCCGGTCCTTCTCGTGGCAGTTCAACGTGGTGTGATCATGGCTGCGGTATCTCGCCCGTGGCGAGCAACTCGTCGAAGCGGTCCGCAGGCACGATCGGAATTCCGAGTTTCTCGGCCTTGGTGAGTTTGCTCGCTCCAGCGCCCTCACCAACGACGAGGGCATAGGTCTTGCCTGAGACGCTTCCCGGTGCCGTCCCACCTCGTGCGACCACCGCAGCAGAGGCTTCGGTGCGGCTGAGGCCGGGGACGGCACCCGTGACGACCACCGCTCGTCCGGCGAGTGTTGCCTCAAATTCCTCCCCTTGGGCCGGACCCTCCACGATGTCGAAGGCGACGCCGCTCGCCTCGAGCCGGTCGACGAGTTCCCGGTTCGGCGCCTCGGCGAACCACTGCCCGATCGATGAGGCGATGACCTCGCCCACGCCATCGACCGCTGCCCGAGCCTCATCGTCGGCTTCGAGCACGGCCCGCACGGATCCGAACGCCGACGCCAACGCCTGTGACGCCGCAGGGCCCAGGTGCCGGATGCCAAAGCCGGTCAGAACTCGCCACGCCGGCCGGCTGCGAGAAACGTCGATTGCAGCGATGAGCTTTTCTGCGCTGATTCGGGCGAACCCTTCGAGTTCCTCGACCTGGTCGACGGTGAGCGAATAGACATCGCCGACGTCGCGCACGAGATCAGCCTCGGTGAGTTGCATCACCGTGCGCTCACCGAGACCCTCGATGTCCATCGCTCCACGAGAGGCCCAGTAGATGACGCGTTGGTCACGTTGAAACGGGCACGCTGGCTCGACGCAACGGGTGTCGGCTTCGCCTGACGGTTGAACGAATTCGCTCCGCAACGGACACTCGCATCGAATTGGGAACACCCATGGCTCAGCACCAACAGGCCGATCGGAGAGCACGGGCCCGACCACCTCAGGGATGACATCGCCGGCCTTGCGCACAATCACGGTGTCGCCGGGACGCACATCTTTCACCGCAACCTGCTCGCGATTGTGCAACGTCGCCATCGACACGGTCGACCCACCGACGAACACCGGCTCCAGCACCGCATAGGGAGTCGCTCGTCCGGTTCTTCCGACCGAGACCTCAATGTCGAGGAGCTTCGTGGTCCGCTCCTCGGGTGGGAACTTGAACGCGATGGCCCACCGCGGGGCCCTCGACGTGCTCCCCATGCGCTCACGCTGACCGAGATCATCGACCTTGACGACCACGCCGTCGACGTCGTAATCAAGATCGTGTCGGTGATCGATGGCGCTGCGGCACACCTCGATCACCTCAGCCATGGCCGAACAAAGCGTGATGCGCGGGTTGACCGGGAATCCGAGTGATGCGACGCGGTCGAGACCCTGTCGATGTGAGGTAACGGGTTCACCACCGGCGACCTCGCCGGTCTGATATGCCCAGAACGACAGCCGTCGTCGTGCCGTGACCGAGGGATCCTTCTGACGAAGCGACCCAGCCGCCGCGTTTCGCGGGTTCACGAGAGCCCGCTCACCTGATTGCGAGGCTGAGGCATTGAGGTCATGAAAGACGCTCTTGGGCATGTAGACCTCACCGCGCACCTCGATCACCGGTGGGGCCCCTGCCAAGCGCGGAGGGATGTCGGCGATAGTCAGAACGTTCGCCGTCACATCCTCGCCCACCCGTCCGTCACCCCTGGTGGCAGCGGTCACGAGTTCGCCGTCGACGTACCGCAGGCTCATTGCGAGGCCGTCGATCTTGGGCTCACACACGAACGTGATGGCCTCGCCGTCGAGAGCCCGCTCGACACGTTCCCCCCAGGCCATGAGCTCGTCGATGTCCATGGCGTTGTCGAGGCTCATCATCGGTACGGCGTGGACCACGGGAGCGAAGGTGGCACTTGCCATTCCGCCGACGACAGCGCCAGGTGAGTCAGCGGCGGCGAGGTCAGGATTCTGCGACTCGAGGCGACGCAACTCATTGACCATCAGGTCGAACTCGGCATCAGGAATCTCCGGGTCGTCGAGTTCGTGGTAGAGGCGATTGTGACGGGCCAGTTCGGTGCGCAGTTCAGCGATCCGTGCCATCGGATCTGATTCCGACCCTTCGCTCGCCCCACTGGTCATGGTCGAAGTGTAGAGACGGGGTGTGCTGCTGACAGTCACGCACCGAGCACGAGCTTTGCCGCCGACGCCTGATCGGCCACACGCCTCGAGATGTCCCGCAGCGACAGGCAAATGTCCTCAGCAACTGCTGGCGAGTAGCTCGCCAGTCCTCTATGGGGACTGAGCAGGCTCTGTGCGCGCAACTGGCCCGGATCACACCCTCGCTTCACCAAATCACACCACAACGAACTGAGCGCATGCCAAGAACGCGAGGCGGTCACCCCGATCGGCCCTTCGGTGCTCACCGCGCCCCACGCAATCCGACCTCCGGCCTCCATGAAACGGTCAAGGTGTCCCGCGACACCCACGACAGCGTCCGTCGCTGGCAACGACAGCACCTGCGGTCCGGCCTCGAGCAGCGATGGCCAGTCGGCATCGAAGCAGCAGTGGAGACCGACGGCGCCGAAGCGTTGACCAACCACCATCGCCGACGACAGCAGGTCAGCGGCCTCATCGGGCGGGAGCGGGAAGTCGTTGGCCATGAGATCGACCATCAATGGCTCATCGAAAACCACGAGTTGCGACGAACCAGGCATGGCCTCGCTCAGAGCGGTTCCGAGAGCTTCCACGTGTGACCCGACAGCAGTGGCTGCAACCTTGAACGCAACCTCAGCCGGTGCGCCGGCACGAGCCAAGGTCAACCCCAGCGTGACCGGGCCGACGAACTGCCATTTGATCGTGCGCCCGGCAACCCGTTCAGGAGCCAGTTCAACGAATCCCCTGAACCCCCCGAACGCATCAGAGCGGAGGTCGGTCACGACCGGAGCGTCTGGGTCGAGTCGACCCACGTCGACCGCCAACGTGCCGTACGGACCCATCTCGACACCCGCCACACCATGGAGCGCCTGGTTGGCGAGCGACTCCGCCCCGGAGCGACGAGGCAGGCGCGGTACGACGGGGAGGTCGAAATGCGAGATCGTGAACTCGACGGCGGCCGCAATACTCCGATGCGGCAGGCTGCCCACCCCCGTCGTTGCACCGGGGGTCACCGAGTTGAGGACCTCTTCCACGAGGACATGGTGTCATGCCCCCCGCCGGCCGCACGACTCGTGGGGTCCGACCGATCGAGGCGATGAAGCCGCCAGACTTGGGACATGGATCGTGATGTGCGGCGAGCATCGAGGTGGAGCCGACTCGTGAGCATGGTGCCCGTGGCGGCATGGGTAGCGGTCGCCGGCGCTGGTTGGCCGCTCGCGGCCAATGCCCTCGTCGCCGACGGCGGTCGGCGCACGGGCGCCCTGGCGGTCATCGTCGTCGTGTGGGCGATCAATGCCGTCGCCGTGACCGTGCCATCCGTGTGGTCACTGACCGTCGCTCGCATCACGTCCCCAGCAGTGGCCGTCGCCAGCGCAATCGCCTGGATCGCGACGGGCGACCATGCGATGGGAGCAGCGACATTCGTCTCCTCAGCGGTGGCAAGTGCCGTCGTCCTGAGCGGCGAGTACGGCCGTGCATGGGTGCAGTCGTCGGCGTACGGCGATGAGGAACGATTCCCACTGCGGCCGCCGTCAGCGTTCTTCGTGGCAGCGGTGGTCGTCTGGGCGCTCGCCGTGACCGCGACGCTCATCGGATTTTCAGCGCTTGACCGGAGCATGGCCGTAGCAATCACTGCCTTCGTCGTCGCCGTCGGGCTCTTTGCGCTCGGACTACCTCGCTGGCATCGGCTCTCCCGACGTTGGCTCGTGCTCGTTCCCGCTGGCGTGGTCGTCCACGATCCACTAGTGCTGTCAGAGACCGCCATGTGGCGCCGACACGGCGTCGCCGGAGCTGCG
>JAQCGT010000106.1 GCA_027730505.1 Actinomycetota bacterium
GGCCCCTCGAAGCACGGCGACGAGGTCGAGTGGCGCGCCGACAGGCCGAGTGAAGTCGGTCTCGATGACGAGATCGGCAATCGGCATACCTGCCTCAACGGCGCAGTCCACCGCTCGACGGTGCTCGGCTTCGGTGACATCGGGGAGATGACGAGCCACCCCGTAACCACCGATTGTCCTCGTCATCAGCACCGGAATGCCGTAGTCGACGCCAAGGGCGACGTAGTGCTCGCTCCACTCGGGCGCAAACGCCGAACCCATATGCGTGTCGAGGTGTGTCACATCGACACCCGCATCGATGGCCATGTCGATCTGAGACCTCCACTCGTCGACCACGGCATCAGGGTCAGCGTTCTCTCGAACGTGTGCCACCTTCCGCCACATCGAGCCGCTGTCATCGACAAGCCCACCGACTCGGCCCCCGGCCGAGACCGGTCCCCACCGGTAATGGCGGTGCTCGGACGTCAGCGTGAGATGAACGCCAACATCAAGACGCGGTTCCGCAGCTGCGAGTACGAGGGCTTCGGACGACCACGGGCAGGGAACCATCACCGAACCTGACGACACGTGACCGGCCCGACGCAACTCGACGAACGCCGTGTTCGATCCGTGACACACACCGACATCGTCGACATGGATCACGACTCGGGTGGCCACCTCACCGAGTGTAGAAGTCGTCTCGACCGGCCGAGCCGGGCGCCGGGAGCGGCCGTAACATCTGCGGCAATGGCCACGACATCCGTACCGACCGCACCTGGAGCCGAATGGTGGCGCCACGCCGTGGTGTACCAGATCTATCCACGTTCATTCGCCGACGGAAACAGCGATGGCACCGGTGACATCCCGGGTATCAGAGCCCGACTGCCTCACCTGATCGACCTCGGCGTCGACGCCATCTGGGTGAGTCCGTGGTACCCGTCGCCCCTGCTCGACGGCGGCTACGACGTAGCCGATTACCGCAACATCGCCGAACGATTCGGCACCCTCGACGATGCACGAGCATTCATCGCTGACACCCACGCCGCCGGCATCCGGGTCATCGTCGACCTCGTTCCGAATCACACGTCATGGGACCACGAATGGTTCACAGCGGCACGCTCGGCTCCGTCGGGAAGTACCGAACGGCGCCGCTACATGATCCGCCCGGGACGCGGGGTTGATGGTGAACTCCCACCGAACAACTGGACCGCCGTGTTCGGGGGATCCGCCTGGACACGCCTTGACGATGGTGAGTGGTACCTCCACCTCTTCGATGAGAGCCAGCCCGACCTCGATTGGACCAACCCGGAGGTGCGCGCCGAATTCATCGACATCCTCCGTTTCTGGATCCGGCTCGGCGTCGACGGATTCAGAGTCGACGTGGCCCATGGCCTGGTCAAGGACCCGACCCTGCCAGACGTCGCCGTCAACGAGGGAATCCTCGAGAGTGCCCTCATCGAGAATCACCCGCATTGGGACCGTGACGGGGTACACGAGATCATCCGCGAATGGCGAGCGGTGCTCGACGCCGAGCAGGCGGAGCATGGGCGCGACCTCATGATGGTCGCTGAAGCATGGGTACACCCGACAAGCCTCCCGAAGTATCTGCGGCCTGATGAGTACCACCAGTCGTTCAACTTCGACTTCCTCCAGTGTGAATGGGAGGCGGGGTTGATGCGTGAGGCCGTGGACCGCGCACTCGCCGGCTCCGAAGCCGTCGGCTCATCTCCGACCTGGGCACTCTCGAACCACGACGTTGTCCGCCATGCGACCCGATACGGATTGCCGCCAGAGACAGACTGGCGCGCCTGGCTGCTCGACGGTCCACACGACGCACTCGATGCGGCTCTGGGATTGCGTCGTGCCCGAGCGGCGGCACTGCTGTTGCTGGCGTTGCCAGGCTCGACCTACCTCTACCAAGGCGAGGAACTCGGACTTGGCGAGGTGTTCGACCTGCCAACCGATGTGCTCGATGATCCGGTCTGGGAGAACTCTGGTCGCACCCGCAAGGGGCGCGACGGGTGTCGGGTGCCGATCCCGTGGACCGTCGCCGGATCGTCGTACGGCTTCGGCGAGAACGGTTCGTGGCTCCCACAACCCGCACGATTTGCAGCGCTGTCCGTCGAAGCTCAGTCGGGTGATCCCGACAGCACCCTCGAACTGCATCGCCGCGCCATCGCCATCAGGCGCGAGATGTGGATCGACGCCGGCGCCCTCGAATGGTCGAACAAGTTCACCCGGGAAGAGGAACAGGTGCTGTGCCTTCGTCGTGGCGACATGACATGTCTCGTCAACTTCGGCAGCGAACCGGTTGCTCTTCCTGCAGGAGCCGTCGTGCTTTCATCTGAGCCGCTGCGAACCGACGGGCTGCTGCCCGGTCCGGCGGCGGCGTGGATCCGCACCGACTGATCGATGCTGCTATAGCGAATCGAGTGCGTCGACAGTGATGGCGACGATGCGATCGATCTCGTCCTCCGACACGGTAAGTGGCGGCGCAAACAACAACGCGTCGGCAACAGCAGGTCCTGATCCGGCCGGATAGACCCACATACCGCGTTCGACACACGCATCGACGGCTGCTGCTGCGGTGACCCCGGAGAGTTCGGCACCGATCATGAGTCCGCGACCTCGCACCTCGGTCACCCGGCGATGGCCGTCGAGCGCCGAACGCAGTGAGGACTGCAGGCGCTCACCCATCGAAGCGGCGCGCTCCACCAGGTTCTCGCGCTCCATGATGTCGAGCACAGCGAGCGCCCCCGCGCACATTGCGTCGGGTCCCGAATAGGTGAAGAACATGACGCTCCCACCCGCGTCGGAGATCGTGTCGAGCACGTGGTTCGACGCTGAGACCATCGACATCGGCACGTAGCCACCACCGAGTCCCTTGGCTGATACCAGAACATCGGGCCGAACCGGGTCGTGTTGGTGACCCCACGTCAACCCCGTCCGCCCGAAGCCGGTCATCACTTCATCTGCGATCAGGAGGATCCCATAGTGCTCGCAAATCTCCATGATCTGCTGCCAATAGTCGTCATCGGCGACGAGAGCGCCAGCCGAGGCCCCGATCACCGGTTCGGCCATGAATGCAGCCACCGTGTCCGGCCCAGCCGCCTCGATGGCAGAGGCCAACGCGCCGGCGTCGTTCCACGGAACCTTCGGCCACTCTGCCAACAACGGATCGAGCCCGGAACGGCGGGCCATGTGCCCACCGATGGCCAATGTCGTCACCGTCGCTCCGTGGTAGCTCGGCACCCGGGCCAACACCTTGTATCTGCCCTCATCGCCACGAGCCAAGTGGTAACTGCGAGCCACGCGGACCGCCGTGTCGGTTGCCTCGGATCCTCCACCGGCGAAGTAGACGTGGTCGAAACCGTCGGGAAGCCACCGGTCGGCGAGACGTTCGACGAGCGCCACTCGGTTGGGGGTTGCCCACGTCGGAACGACGTAGTCGATCGACCGCATCGCAGCAGCGACAGCGTCAGCGACCTCGTGACGACCGTGTCCGATATTGGTGACAACAGCGCCACCGGCGGCGTCGAGGATGCGACGACCGTCATCGAGGATCAGTTCGCTTCCCTCGGTGGCGACCACGAGCGGGGGTCGATTGGCGACGCGTGTAAAGGGATATCGATCGACGGATGTCGGCTCTGACACGGTGGACATGACGACATCATCGCAGACCGTCGGGTAGCGGGTGGCACCGCTGCGATCTGTCACACTCCGTACATGAGCACAGGGGAATTCTCAGGTCGGGTCGCGATCGTCACCGGATCATCGTCTGGTATCGGCGAGGCCGTCGCCCATCGGCTGTCCGCGCTCGGCGCAACTGTCGTCGTGAACTCGTCCTCATCGGTTGCAGCGGGCGAGGCCGTCTCGGCAGCGCTTCCCGGTGAGTCCATCTATGTCCAGGCGGACATCTCCGATCAGGCGCAAGCCCACGCACTGATCGACTCAACTATTGAGCGTTTCGGGCGCCTCGACATCCTCATCAACAACGCCGGATGGACCACCGTGGTGCCCCACCATGACCTCGAAGCACTGACCGATGAGATTTTCCGGAAGACCTTCGACGTCAACGTGTTCGGCACCTGGTGGCTGACCAAGCGGGCGATGCCTCATCTGAAGCAGTCACCCGACGGCAATGTCGTGAACATCACCTCGATCGCCGGGGTTCGACCCGTTGGTTCATCGGTGGCGTATTCGATGACCAAAGCCGCTCTCAACCAGATGACTCATCTGCTGGCGAAGTCGTGTGGCCCTGTTCGCGTGAACGCAATCGCCCCCGGCCTCGTCGCCACGCCGTGGACGAGCGACTGGGATGAGCAGCACGCTGCCATCGCCCAGATCGCGCCGCTCAAGCGCTCCGCAACCGCCGAGGACTGCGCCGAGGCAACCCTCGGGCTTCTCCGGTCGACTTACGTCTCGGGCGCCGTGCTCGTGGTCGACGGCGGAACAACCATGGCCATGTGACGATGCCTCGGTTGCATCGTGCCGCATGGTGGCTGTTCATCGCCTCAGCTGTTCTCTTCGGCTACTCCGGAGTCACCTCCGGCGACCTCGCCGTGATCGTTGGGAGCGCCGTGTTCGGGGCCGCTTGTGTTCTCTTCTTGATCGAACGCTGACGATCACAGACCGAGTGACTTGGCGATGATCGTCTTCATGATCTCGTTGGTCCCACCGTAGATCGAGGTGACTCTGGCATCGGCGTACGTTCGAGCAATCGGATACTCGACGGTGTAGCCGTAGCCACCGAAGAACTGCAGACAACGGTCGGCCGCCTCCTTCTGCAGGTCGGTGCACCAGTACTTGGCCTGCGCTGCTTCGGCGGGCGTCAGCGCGCC
The DNA here is from genome assembly GCA_027730505.1 of Actinomycetota bacterium. Classification (GTDB taxonomy): domain Bacteria; phylum Actinomycetota; class Acidimicrobiia; order Acidimicrobiales; family Ilumatobacteraceae; genus Casp-actino5. The sequence goes on from JAQCGT010000106.1 coordinate 4,821, forward strand.
TGCGTTGAGCGCCGTCACGCACTGATCGACGTAGGCCTGGGCCACGTCGACCGACGTCTTGACCTCGGCGAGCGTAAATTTTGTGTTCTGGAACGACCCGATGGGTGTGCCGAATGCCGTGCGCTCCTTCACATAGTCGACGGTCCAATCGAGAGCGGCGCGCGCCGATGCCACACCGGTGATGGCGATCGACAGGCGCTCTTGGGCGAGATTCGATGAGAGGTACCGGAACGCCTGCCCCTCCTCGCCGAGACGATTCGCCACCGGGATCCTCACATCGTCGAAGAACAACTCGGCGGTGTCCTGTGAGTGGTTGCCGATCTTCTCGAGGTTTCTTCCCCGAGCGAAGCCCTCCATGCCCCGCTCGGCGACGAGCAAGGTCATCCCGGCGTGCTTCGCTGTCGGGTCGGTCTTCGCAACAACGATGATGAGATCGGAGTTGATCCCGTTGGTGATGAACGTCTTCGAGCCATTCACCACGTAGGTGTCGCCGTCGCGAACCGCCGTGGTTGCAACACTGGCCAGATCGGAACCAGTGGCAGGCTCGGTCATTGCGATCGCCGTGATCAAGTCACCCGATGCGATCGCTGGAAGCCATCGCCGACGCTGGTCGGCATCAGCCAGTTCGAGATAGTACGGAATGGTGATGTCGTTGTGGAGCGTGATCCCAAGCCCAGCGCCGCCGATTCCGGCATAGGCGAACTCCTCAGCGATGATCTGGTTGAAACGAAAGTCGTCCGATCCGCCGCCGCCGTACTCGGTCGGGATCTGCATCCCGAGAAAACCGTTTGATCCAGCCGAGGCGAAGATCTCCCGGGGTGCAATGCCCGCCCGTTCCCACTCCATGTAGTCGGGCACGATCTCCTTGGCCACCCAGGAGGAGAAAGAGCGGCGGAACTCGTCGTGGACGTCATCGAAGATGGATCGCATGCGCCGATGCTACGAAGTATCGGTCTGGGGTGACCAAGCGGGGTCCTGACGGTACACCTCGCTCAAGACCCGGTAGAGGGGAAACGACCGACGTCGCATCTCATTCGGACGAGTGAAGAACACCTCGGTGGCCACGGCGAAATGCTCAGCCGGATCAGAACCGGCGTAGGGTCGTAGCAGTCTCTGCCGACGACGTCGAACCCGATTCATCGATCGTGTCATCACCTCGGTGAACTCTGAGCGGAGCCGGCGATCGATCATCGGTGGCAGACCATCGGCTGCACCATCGAGTTGGTCGAACTTGTGGGCGAACTCGTGCAGCACGAGGTTCCGTCCGAGGCTGGGGCGACGCAGATCCGCCTGAATCTGTTGCCACGACAGTGCCACCGGACCATGACCGTGTCCTGACTGCCCAGCGAGTAAGCGTCCGCCGGATCTCATGAGACCACCGGAAACCCTTGGAATACGCTCCGTGATTCGGATCGGTCGTGGATGGACGATGACCGAACGGACGTTGAGGAAGGGGCTCTCAGCGACGTCGAGTCCAGCTGCGAGGACAGCTGCTGCCGACATGATCGTCTCGCACATCTTCTCGTCGACCTCGAAGCCCACCGGTGCTTCCCAACGGATGCGCTCACGGAGCCGTGCCATCTCGACGCCGTGCCGACGCCGCAGACCGTCATCGAAATGCGTGGTCAACGCGTCGAGACCATCGGCTTCGAAACCCACTGACGGCTCGAGCATCGTGTCAGGCTAGGTCGCTACTGTGCCGCTGTGGCATCACCGTTGGGCGACACCGTCCGTCTCGCTGCAGGTGATGCATCAGTGGTGGTCGCCCCCGATCTTGGCGGTCGACTGATCGGTGCCGAACTCGAAGGGCACTCGCTGCTGTACGACCATGCCGGGGATGCCGGCCCCACGTCATACGGGTCGTTCCCGATGGCACCCTTTGCGGGCCGGGTCGGATTCGGCCGCTTCGAATTTGGAGGTCGGACACACGATCTCGGCGCTCCGGTCGGCCGTCATGCCATCCATGGCACGGTGCTCGACCGGCGGTGGACGGTCGAACACTCGACGACGACCACCTGCGTGATGACAGCTGACCTTGGCCCCACATGGCCGTGGCCGGGCTCGTGCGAGCAACGCTTGGAGATCTCGCACGACCAGCTCTCCCTGCGGCTCGAAGTTCACAGTCATGACGTGGCGTTCCCAGCATCAGCGGGGTGGCACCCGTGGTTCAGAACCCGCCTCGACGATGGTCGTCACCTCACCGCAGAGGTGACTGCGTCGGAGCAAGCTGAACGCGGTCCCGACCACCTCCCGACCGGACGATGGATCCCACCGCAACCACGACCGTGGGATGACTGCCTGCGCGGGGTGACGTGGCCGATCCGCCTGCGCTGGAACGATCCCAAACTCAGCGATGACAGAACCAACGACGAACAACAGGGTGCGCTGGGAATCGACCTGTGGTCTGACGCCAGCCACGTTGTCGTCTACGACGAACTCGCCCACGCCTGGTGCGTCGAACCACAGACCGCTCCACCGGACTCACTCGGCGATGGAGCAGGAGCACGGGCACAGCTGGTCACGCCCGATGAA
>JAQCGT010000107.1 GCA_027730505.1 Actinomycetota bacterium
GTGCAGGTTGATCGTGATGGTGTGGGCAGAGTCATCCTTGGGTGGTTCGACCACACAGTGAGACGTTTGAGGAATACGTTCCCCGTGAACGAGGTCAATGAGTTGTTGGCGGGTGTCTTCATGGGCCTGAGCACCATCGACAAGGTCATCGAAGCCGAGTTGGAGGGCCCAGTCGAGCGTTGCCTCCGAGGTGAATGCAGCGAGGCATACCTTCTTCAGGCTCGGCGGCTTTTTCCAGTAGATCGAACCATATACCTCGAGGAATTCACAGGCCTCGAGGGCACCTGATATGGCGATGTCGAATTGGCGCCTACGCAAGAGGTTGTAGAGGATGACGGGGTCGGTCGCTGTTGCTGTGATGTGGAAATCGGGGCCGACGAGTACTCCACGAAGCCAGTCGATGACGTTTTCTCGACGGTCGTAGATGAGTGCTTTCATGAGCAATTACCAGCCGGCAACAGAACCCCCTTTGGATACCTTAGGCCGCGAAACACGGTACGTCTATACCACCAGAGAACAAGGCGCCTCCGCCAAATAGTCCTACAGGTCTGTCAGTAATGAGAACAAAAGGGCGGAGTTGTTCTTGCGTCTGAGAACGACGTTTCACTCTGTGCGGCGAGCGAGCCGAGCGGCTGTATTGGTGAATGGCCGAAATGGATGGACCGTCCGCTCGAGAACACGACGTTGCGACTCTGGGGCGTGCAGTCGAAGACACGAACGGCAACAATGGTGCCGTGAAGGTGCTCCGGAGAATCATCACCGCATTGGTCATGACCGGTGCTGCTGCGGCCGCTCTCAGGGTGAAGGGTCGCGGAGGAACGCCGCCCCAGCATGGCGGTTGGAGACCGATCAGCATCGCTGACGGCGACGCTCCATGACGGTCTGGTTGGTGGGGCACGGCGTCGTCGGCCGGCGTGTTGATCGTTTGCTCGCCCATCACGAGGTGCGGGTCCACGACCCCCGTCGTGAACCGACGCCGCTTGGTGAACCGGGCGACGTGGCCGTTTTGACCCACCCCGGTCGACATCTCCAACTCGCCGAAATGTTCGCCCGACGGCAGATCTCAGTGATCACTGTCGGCGATGATCTCGACGATGTCCACGGTCTGCTCGAACTCGGTCCCCGATTTTCTGATGCGGGCCGGTCATTGGTCATCGGAGCTGCGCTATCACCGGGGTTGTCCGGCTTGTTGGCCCGTCATCTCGCGGAGCGACTGCACGGCGTCGATGAGATCCATGTGGCCGTACACGGCACCGCTGGTCCGGCGTGTGCCCGCGCCCATCACCGTTCGCTCAGTGGTCGGGCCCCGGGTCTGGTCGATGGCCGTTGGGTTGAGTTTCGTGGCGGCGCAGGTCGTGAGCTGTGTTGGTTCCCGGAGCCGGTGGGCCCGCTTGACTGCTACCGGGCGGAGATTGCATCGCCGGTGCTGTTACATCAGGCGTTCGACGGTGTGGGGCGGATATCGGTTCGACGGTCCGCAACTCGGCGTGATCGTCTGACGGCACCGTTGCCGATGCTGCGACCTCCCCACGCGGAGGGTGGTATCGGCGCCCTGAGGGTGGAGGTACGCGGTTCGACCGCCGACGGTGGTCGCGAGACGCTGGTGCTCGGCATTGCTGAACTTGTCGGTACGGCGGCGGCAGCGGTTGCTGCCGCATTCGTCGACGAATGCGCTCAGGGTGGACTTCCCGCCGGCATCGTTCGTGCTGCCGATGCCGGTCTCGACACCACAGCTCTACTCTGCAGAGTCGAGGGTTATGGCGTTCGCATCCAAGCGTTCACCGGTCAGCCTTACGGCTGAGGACGAGCGTCGGCGGTTTCGGAAGTGAGTCGATCGAGTCGATGTTCGAGTCGCTCAAGCGCAGTAGTCAGTGCATTGAGCTGGTCGCGTAACTGCTCACCAGTGACCACATCGGCGAGGGCGAGGCGCACACCTGCGATCTCACGGGCGAGGAACTCGGTGTCGGCTTGGGTGCGTTCGGCGACCTGTCGGTCGAGTTCTGCTGCTGCACGGTCGCGTCGTTCCTGGCGGTTTTGGGCGAGGAGGATGAGCGGCGCGGCGTATGACGCCTGCAGTGACAGCACGAGTGTGAGGAGCACGAGGCCACGACCCCATGGGTCGAACTGCCAGTCGGCGGGCGGGAGAATGTTGAGCGCCAGCCAAACGATGATGACGACGGTCTGTACGACGAGGTAGCGAGCCGTGCCGAGCAGCATTGCAATCGATTCGCTGAATCGGCCGAATGCCTCCGGGTCGTACGACACGTCGAGGCGCCCCCGCTGACGGGGGGCGGAGAGATCGCGCTGGCGCTTCATGGCGTCACCGCCGGATGGGCGGCGTCGGGGCGGCGACGCTGTCTGAGTCGCCAGCCGACGCCGAGAAGACGGTCGACAACGTCGTCCACGGTGACAGCACCGAGCAGACGACCGGCGTCATCGAGCACCGGCAAGGCGAGCATGTTGTAATACGCGAATTGTTCGTGGACCTCTTGTTCGGAGGTGTCGGGCCGGGCCACGGCTACCTGGCGAAGGCAGCGCCCCAGCTCCATCGCGGGTGGTTCGCGCAGCAGGCGCTGGGCGAACACCACACCGAGATAGCGGCCGGTGGGCGGTTTGAACGGTGCCTGGCAGATGAAGATTTGGCCCGCGATCGCCTGGGTCCAGTCGGGATCGCGTAGTTGGGCGAGCGCTTGGGCGACGGTGTCATCAGGACCGAGGATGATGATCTCTGGCGTCATCAGACCACCGGCGGTTCGATCCCCGTACGAGAGCAGTCGGGTGAGCACTTCTGCTTCTTCGGCGTCCATGGCATCGAGCACGGCTCGCCGCTGCTGGTCGGGCATCTCGCCGAGCAGGTCGGTCAGGTCGTCGTACTCCATCTCGTCGAGCACGCCGAGCAGACGGTCGAGGTCGAGCCCTTCGATGAGGCGCAACTGTTCATCCTCTGGCAGCTCTTCGAGCAGGTCGGCGAGGCGCTCGTCATCCATGGCTTCAGCGAGTTGGCGGCGTTGGTTGAGCGGCAGGGCACGAACGACACCTGCCACGTCAGATGGGTGCATGTCGCGCAGGCGTGCTGCTTCGGCCGCCATAGCGGTGGGCGCGGAGAACAACTGGGGCACCTCGGTCCAGTCGACGAGGCGATAGCTGGGTCGGCGGCGCAAGACGTTGCGTCGGGCGAGCCGCACTTTGGCGACTTCCCACCATTCGGTGCGGCCGTCGGTCTTCAACTCGAGACCGATGTCGCTGACGGTTTCGCCACCGGTGATCGACTTGTCGATGGTCTCGGCACCGATAAGCGTCTCACCGGGTCGACGCTTGAACGGATGCAGGTCGATGTCCCATGAGCGCAGTTGGGCTCCGTCGGCGTCGAGATGACCGATGCGGGCCCAATTGACGAAGATGCGGCGACGTTGGCTGGTTGCAACGAGACCAACCACCCGTGGTGCTTGTCCGGGTCGACCGGGCACGACGACGATGTCTTCGACGCGTCCGATTTGGGCACCGCCTGCGTCGAGCAGCGGCAACCGCATGACGCGGAATGCGTAGATCACCTCGGCCGCCATGGGCCGCAGGCTACTCCCGGTGGCCGATCAGGTCTTCGACACTTCGACGAGCGTGTCGTAGAAGGCGACGCCGCCACCCCAGTCGGTGAGCGTGTCGTTGGTGAGACTGTTGGCGATACGTCCGTCACGATGGTGACTGCGCCACCATCCCCACGGCACGACCGCCACACCGGGGCGTAGCCGGTCGCTGATCCGCACGGGCAGTTCGAGACTGGCCCGGTCGTTGTGAACAGCGACGATGTCGCCGTCGCTCAGACCACGGGCCGCAGCGTCGGTCGGGTCAAGTTCGACGTACGGCTCTCCTTCTGCGCCGCCATGGGTATCCATGTGGCTGTACGCCGAATTCAGGAAGCGAAGGTGTTGTTTCGCCGTGATGAGCTGCAGCGGGTAGCGATCGGCGAGCGGCCCACGTGGACCTTCAACCGCAGGCACATAGGTGGGCAGGCGGGGTTGGCCCATTCGTTCGAGTGCCTCGCTGGCGAACTCAAGTCGTCCCGACGGTGTCGGGAAGTTGCCGTTGGCCCAAGGCCGCCCGTCGTCGGGATACGGCACGCGGATGCGATGCTCGGCTCGCAGCTGATCGACGTCGACGGTGGGGAGCGAGGCCCGGATGATCGTCTCGTCGTCGTCGAACAGACACGGTTCGGTGAGTCCCATTGCCTTGGCGATCCGACGGAAGCACTCGGTGTTGCTGACCGCTTCGCCGAGCGGCGCGATCGCGGGTTCGTTCCAACCAAGCCAGAGGTGACCCCAGGCGAGCGTCACGTCGACTGCTTCGAGTTGGGTGGTGGCGGGCAGCACGATGTCGGCGTAGCGAGCGGTGTCGGTCATGAACTGTTCGTGGACCACACAGAACAGATCGTCGCGGGCCATGCCTTCACGGACTCGTTCGGCGTTGGGTACCACGACCATCGGGTTGCAGTTCCACACGATCATCGCCTTTACGGGCGGTTCGGTGTCGAGGAGGATCTCGCCGAGTCGACTCATGTTGAGGGTGCGTGGCGAGCGGCCGGCCAACAGGTCGGGCCGAGCGAGGGCGGCGGTGTCTTCGAGCAGGCCTTGCCACGAGCCGACACTGCGGGCGATGCCTCCACCTCGGTGTTGCCAGGCGCCAGTGAGCGCGGGAAGACAGGCGAGAGTTCTGAAGAACATGCCGCCGTTCTCGTGATGTTCAGCGCCGACGAGGGTGCGGATGGCAGCGGGTGTGGTTGTGGCGTAGTCGTGGGCGAGTTGGGTGATGACGTCTGCGGCGACACCGCATTCGGCCTCTGCCCATTCCGGCGTGGTCTCAGCCACGGCGGCGACGAGTTCGTCGTAGCCGAGCGTGTGCCTGTCGACCCAGGCGCGGTCGACGAGGTTGTCGCGGATGATCACGTGCATCATGGCGAGCATCAACGCGATGTCGGTGCCGGGCAGTGGCTGGATGAACTGGTCACCTTCCCTGTCGGCGGCCTGGGCGGTGATGGTACGGATCGGGTCGATCACCACGAGCCGGGCGCCGTTGTTGCGGGCGGTGGTGATGGTGGGCCACAGGTGACGGTTGGTGAGCCGAGTGTTCGTACCCCACAAGATGATGAGCTTCGAATGTTCGAGTTCCATCGGGTCGAGACCGAGTCCATTGCCGTTGGTCATCGCCATGCCAGCACCGACGGTCGGGCCGCAGATGTTGCGAAGCAGTCGGCTCGCTCCAATGTGGTTGAAGAACCGTGACGAGATGCCTTGAAGGGCGAGCATCGACTGATTGCCGGCGTCGCTGAACGGCAGGATCGCTTCGGGTCCGTCGGTGGCGATGATCGTGTTGAGCCGCTCTGCGATCTCGGCGAGGGCATCATCCCAACTGATGCGTTCGAATTGGTCCGAGCCTTTCGGTCCGATACGCCGCAGTGGGTGGAGGATTCGGTCGGGGTGATACACCCGGTCAAGGAAGCGATTCACCTTCGGGCAGAGTTCACCGGCGGAGAAGGGGTGGTCGTCATCGCCACGGAGGCGAACGGCCGTGCCGGTGGCGTCAACTTCGGCCACCCAACCGCACGAGTCGGGACAGTCGTGGTGGCACACGCCGTGGACGAGGCGCAGTCCTTCGCTCTCAGTTCGGCTCATCTCGTCATCGTAGGCTCGCTCCGGGCGATGTACGGTCGCGGGATGGCTCGCTGGACGGGTTCCGGGGTGGTGCGCAACTGGGCGGGGAACCAGGCGTGTCTTCCGGCTGAGGTCTTGTCGCCGACGTCGACTGAGCAGGTGGCGGCGATCGTGTCGAGGGCGTCGGCTGACGGACGTCGGGTGAAGGTGATTGGTGCCGGGCATTCGTTCACGGCGACGGCGATGACCGACGGAATGATGCTCCGGTTGGGGTCGATGGATCGCATCCTCGAGGTCGATCGTGAGTCGATGCGGGTTCGTGTTGAGGCTGGCATCACGTTGCACGACCTGTCGCGTCGTTTGCATGAGCATGGTCTGGCCCTGCCCAACCTCGGTGACATTGACGTTCAGAGCGTGGCTGGTGCGATCTCGACGGCCACGCATGGCACCGGAATCGGTCTCGGCAATCTTGCGACGACGGTGGTCGGCATGGTGATCGTCGATGGCACGGGACGTGTGGTGCGCATCGAGGCTGACGATCCGCTGTGTTCGATTGCGCCGGTGTCGCTTGGCGCCCTCGGGGTCGTGTGCGAGGTGACGCTGCAGTGTGTGCCGTCGTTTCGGTTGCATGCGCATGAGACCATTGAGCGTCTCGATGATCTGCTCAGCGATGTGGATGGGTTCGCCGCGAGCGCGGACCACGCCGAGTTCTTCTGGATGCCCGGTGCCCGGCGTTGTCAGGTGAAGCGCAACGATCGCACGGATGCGCCACTTGACCGGCCATCGCGTGTGTCGGTGGTTCGTGACAAGTATCTCGGGGAGAACGTCGCGTTTGGGACGGTCTGCCGGGTGGGGCGTCGTTGGCCGCGGGCCGTACCGCGTATCGCCAAGTTGGTGTCGTCGTCGGTGTCAGAGCGGGATCTCGTCGATGACAGTTTCCGCGTGTTCGCCAGTCCGCGCCATGTTCGCTTCGTCGAGATGGAGTACGGCATCCCGTTGGAGTGTCTCGGTGAGGCGGTGCAGCGGGTGCGTCGGGCGACTGAGCATCTGAGCTTCCCGAGCCTGTTTCCGATCGAAGTGCGGGTGTCAGCGGCCGATGATCTTGCGCTGTCGACGGGATTCGGTCGTCGCAATGGTTGGGTGGCGGTGCATCAATATCGGGGTGCGCCGTTCGAGTCGTATTTCCAGCAGGTGGCGGCGATCATGGATTCGTACGGTGGTCGGCCGCATTGGGGCAAGATGCATTGGCTCGATGCGGCGGCGCTGGCTGAGCGCTATCCCCGCTGGGAGGAGTTCGCGGCGGTACGTCGGTCGCTCGATCCTGACGGCACGTTCCGCAATGAGTATCTGGATCGGGTGCTGGGCCCGGTCGGTTGATTCGGCTGGCAGTGAGTGCGCAGTCGCGCGACTCTGTACATACAGGGTGACGTTCATTCGAGATATCACCTGCTGGCCTCGAAGTTGTGACGAAGCGGTTGATCGATATCCACGACGACGTGCTTGAACGAGCGAGATCGGTGTCAGGTGCAATCACGATCAAGGACACGGTCACCATCGCTCTACAGCACCTCAACGACTCGGTACTGCGCCGCCAGCATCTCGACCGATTGGCATCTGGCTTCGGTACCGACACTGCCGATCATGAGGTGATGGCCGACGCCTGGCGATGACGGCAACGCATCTCGCCGACAAGAGCGTCCTC
>JAQCGT010000108.1 GCA_027730505.1 Actinomycetota bacterium
CAGATAGAGCGAGTTCCCGACGATCGCCGGCATCGCCTGCGGCAGTACACCCGAAATGGCCTCCTGGAAGCGAGTGGCACCGGTTGCCCGAATCCCGTCGCGCGGCCCCTCCTTGACCTCTTCGATCGAGTCGGCGAACAACTTTGTTGCGAAGCCGTAGAGACCGATCGCCAGGGCGAGCACCCCGGGCTTGGGTCCGAGGCCGAGCGCCGCGACGAAGATCACCGCGACGATGAGATCGGGCAGTGCACGAACGCCAAGAATGAACAAGCGAGCCGTCGCATAGATCCAACGAGCCGGAGCGACATTGCGTGCCGCGAGAAACCCAGTAGGAATGGCCACGACGAGTGAGATGAGCGATGCAGCGAAGCCCATCAACACCGTTTCGATGAGTTGTTCCGCAAACATCGACTGCCACCAGTCGAACGAGGTCGGCACCAGGTTCACGAACACCGAAGGAATCTCCGGCAAACCGGTGATCATTTCAATGAGCGACAAATCGCTCACCGTGAACGACAGCACCAGCAGGATCGCTGACACCACACCGAACACGTACATCGTGATCCGCTCGCGTGTCCACGGCGGTGTGAGGCTGCGCTCGGCGACCGGTACCGGTGTGCGATCGACGTCGACAGCGAAGTCGGCGGCAGCCGGACCACCCCGTAGCCGATCGATCAGACTCACCTTTGTCTTCGAATGCCCAAGAATGGTGGAGCGGACGTTGGTGGAGACCAGCTCCACAACCACGATCAACGCGATGATGAGCAGGGTCACTCCGAGAAGTTCCGGATACCGAAGGCTCCCCTGATACGCCCGGATCTGAAGTCCGATTCCGCCCGCTCCGACAAGACCGAGCAGCGTTGACGAGCGGAAGTTGATGTCAAGGCGGTACAACGCGATCGCAATGAACGAAGGCACGATCTGAGGAAGCACCCCGGTTGAAATCTCCTGGAAGCGTCCGGCGCCTGTGGCCTGCACTCCCTCACGGGGGCCGCGCTCGATCTGCTCGATCGAGTCAGCGAACAACTTGCCGAGCATTCCCACCGAATGGATCCCGATCGCCAACACCCCGGGCAGGACGCCGATCGAATACACCCGAACGAAGATCATCGCAAAGATCAAGTCGGGGATCGCACGCGTCACCACGATGATCCCGCGCGCCACCGCCCGAAGAAATGGGCTCTTCACCATGTTGCCCGCCGCAGCGAATCCGATCGGCACAGCGAGGATCAGCGCGAGGACCGTCCCGACGAACGCCATGAAGAACGTATCGAGCACCGAGTTCCAGATAGGACCCGGCTCGGTGATTGTCGGCGGCCACATGCGCGAGAGCAGATTGCCGATGTCGTCGCGCTCGAAGAAGAGAGTGAGTGGGTTCACCCCAATGTCGATGAGCGAGTAGACGGCGACAAGAATGAAGACAATTCCGATCGTCCACATCACGACGCGAGATGACGTCCACGCCGGTGAGAGGCTCGGCTCGCCCCGGCTCGGACCGCCGAGGTTCCGGATCTCGCGTTCGTGGAGAACGGTCACGACGTGACCGCCGTCGAGTCCCGATACTCGTGGATCTTCTGGCCCGTGGGGTCAAGCCGCTGGTAGACGTCCATGACGACCTGTTGGTCGAGTTCGGAGTCGACCCGTGTGTCGAGCACCAACTCGCCATCTCGCAGGCCGATGAGTCGATTAGCCCAACCAAGGGCCAGATCAACCTGATGAAGTGAGCAGATGACCGTGATTCGATCCTCGACACAGGAACGGAAGAGCACGTCCATCACCTGGCCGGAGATCTCCGGGTCAAGCGATGCCACCGGTTCGTCGGCGAGCACGATCCTCGGCTTCTGCATGAGCGTCCTGGCGATTGCCACTCGCTGTTGCTGACCGCCCGACAGGGTGTCGGTGCGCTGGAACGCACGATCGGCGAGACCGACGCGGTCGAGTTGTTCGAGCGCTTCACGGCGCAGCGCCTTCGAGTAACTCAGCACACCGTAACGAGGACCACGAAGGCGGCCGAGAGCACCGGACAGCACGTTTTCCAGACAGGTGACGCGGCCGACGATGTTGAAGGACTGGAAGACGAAACCGATCTCCCGACGCAGCTCGCGAAGTCCCTTGCCCTTCAGCGAGGCGACATCGAGGTCGAGCACCCTCACCGAACCGCCCGATGGCTCATGCATGCCATTCAAGTGGCGAAGGAGCGTCGACTTGCCGGAACCGGACAGTCCGATCACCACGGTCAGATCGCCTTCAGGCACAGCGAAGGACACCTTGTTGAGGGCGGTCACACGACCGTTGTCAAAGGTCTTGGTGAGATCGGTGACCTCCACCACAGTGCGTTCGTTCACTTCGTCCTCCGGTCTTGCCAATCGGTCAGGGAACCTGGTTCGTAAACGGACTGGGTCCGGGCAGGAGACCTGCCCGGACCTCAATCCTCTTGGGGGGGGAGACGGGATCACCCGATCCGGGTGATTAGAGGTTGCACTTCGACGAACCGGTGAGCTCGCAGAGCTCGCGAATGCCGTCGTAGTAGGAGTCCTCGCCAGCGAGATAGCCCCAGAAGGGACCATCCGACAGCGGGCAGTCATCAGCGGATGCGCAGTAGCCGTTCTCCACGGCCCAGTCGACATTGACTTTCGTCGTGACGATGTCGACGATCTCCTCCTGCATCGACTTGGGCAACCAGTTGCCGAAGGCGAGTGGCGGCGCAGCGATCGGAGTCGACTTCCAGATGATCTGGATGGTGGCGTCGGCCTCGTTCACCGTCTCATCCTCAACGAGGTCGATGACACCGGGGATGTCGCCCGACTCGATGAGCTGTTCGGTGACCATCGTGTCGTAGGCGAATCCGGCGTCGCAGTCGCCGTTGTTGACAGCGATGGCCGAGGCGTCGTGCCCCCCAGCGAAGATCGCCTCGATGTCGGTCGATGTCTCCGACGGGTCGAGACCCTCGGCGAGCAACGCGGCCGACGGGAACAAGAAGCCCGAAGTCGAGCCCGGGTCAACGAAGCAGACCTTCTTGCCGGCGAGGTCGGCCGGGGCCTGGATGTCTGAGCCCACGGGAACGATCAAGTACGAGCGGTAGTCGCCGATGGTGTCGGGGGTGTCCGACGCCCACAGGCCGGCAACGTCGATGTCGGCGCCAGCGCCGGTTGCGATGACGTACGAGAAGGCACCGAATGAGCCGATGTCGACACGCTCGGCAACCATTCCCTCGATCACGCCTGCGTAGTCAGCGGCCTGAACAAACTCCATCTCGACGCCGAGTTCGTCAGCGATGATCTGCGGAGTGACGTAGGAACTGATCTCCTCGGCGTTCTCAGCGGGGACGGCAGCGAAGGTCAGCCTCGACGGCCAGTCGGCCTTCGGGTCGGCAGCTGGCTCAGCGGCGGGGGCCGCAGTCGTCTCGACGGCGGGCTCCTCAGCCGGGGCAGCGGTGGTCTCGGCAGCAGCCGGTTCCTCGGCTGGAGCCTCGGTGGTGTCAGCTGCGTCGTCGTCTCCACCGCAGGCGGCGAGAACGAGCGTGCCCGCAGCGAGCAGGGCGAAAACCGACCGAAGTCGGCGGGGGGAGGAATATGTGCGTGTGTTCACGAGCGCAAGTGTCGAATGTCTCGGTGAACACGAGGTTGAGTACGGGATCACAATGGGCGAACCGTGTGGGAACCTTCGGTTCTGCGCTCCGCTCACTGCAGGGCGGATGCGCCGAGTTCGATCGTCAAAGCGAACATGTCGGGCCGCATCCACGAGGTCGAGCGATGAATCACCGGTCCTCGAGCACCGTCGGTGGTCACGCTCTCGAGGCGCCACACTGGAGGTGGTGATGCTTGGAATCCAAGCTGCCCTGCGACTCTCTCGTCGGGAAGATCCATCAGCACTCTCACCGACGACCTCACGGGAGCACATCCAACACGGCGAAGTGCCTCGACGATCGATCCACCGGCAACACCTAGTCGCTCCACCGCGATACCCACCTCTCGTGGGAAGCGATCGAGAGACGTCGAAGCAATGAGACCATCCACCGTCAAGATCCGAGAGATGACGAACTCGCGCGTCTGTCCGCGCCCGGACCAACGCGAGCCGAGGTTGAGCACGCCTGGCTCATAGCCGAGCTCGGCGACGACTCGTCGAAAACTTGGCGGGTCGCCGACCTCGACCCGATATTCAAGTCGGTGCGCTGTGAACGTCCCACTGCCGGCTACTCGGCGCACACGTTGACGGCGCTCGAGTTCCCTCACCGCCTCCCGGGCGGTGAGTCGGTTGACGGCGAACTCAGCGGCGAGTTGATGTTCGCTCTCCACTTGCGTTCCTGGAGGCAAGGACTCCCACCGGGTAGCAAGCCGATCCGCCAGTTCCAGGTACTGGGCCCGCCGGGCCGTCATCGTCTCGCAGAGTCTTCGCCGGAGCGAGCCCGGTCTCTCATTACGCAGTGGGCGCTGATCAGATCGGCAAACTCATCGAAAGCGGGCGTCGGCGCCGACGAATCCTTGGCTAGGTCATCCCACCGCCGAAGCCAGACCGCATCGGCCGCGCCAGGTAGCGCGATGAAGGCCTCCGCCTCGTCAGGCGACATGGGTCCACCCTGCAGCCCAAGGCTGTGCACCGACGCTGGCGACAGCGTGCCGAGATAGCCAGGATCGACGCTCACGAGGTATCGCTTCGCAGCGACGTGATGTCTAATGGGCTCGGTCACGTCCGGACCGAACCAGTTCGCCAGAAACCTCGCTGCGAGGTCCTCGTGGTGCAGATCGTGCTCAGGGTGGTCAGCGCCACCCGACGGATCGCGCTCGAGCAGATGTCCGATGTCATGGAGGAGCGCAGCCAGCCGTAATGACGTCGGCGCTCCCTCCCGGGCACCCCACATCGCCGCCTGCACGCCATGCACCGACTGGCTCACAGCCTCGTCGTACATTGCGTCACCCCGGTCACGGAACAGTACGCAGATCGCCTCGACGACCTCATCGGGCGACTCGAGTTCCATCCAGCCTTTGCGTTCGGTCACGCTTGCTCCCTCAATCGTCGTTCGTGGTCAGCTATCTGTGACGCACTCGGTCGACGCCCTTGGAAGTCACCGATGAGGCTGACCCGGGTGGTGTCACCCTCGGTGCCGTGCGCGAATTGCTCAAGTTTCTCTTCGTAGTACCGATGACGCAAGTCGCCATGCGACGCTGCGTTGTACGTGCAGAACAAGCCCCGGCGGTCGTGTTCAGATCGATTGGGTCCGCTCCGGTGCGGCGCTCGCGAGTGGAACCACAGCAGGTCGCCAGCAGCGATCGGCGTGGGCAGCCACTGCATCTGATCTGCGACGTCGGACCGGATACAACCAGCGTCGTCCATGGGGAGCAGCTCGCCGTGCATCCCCGATACGACATCGAGGCACCCGTTGATGGCCGTCGCATCGTCGATGGCCAGCATGCAGGTCGTATGGGTGTCGATGAAGGGATATGCAGGAGCGTCTTGATGTGGCGAAAAGCCTGCGCCGCCGGCCAGTTTGTAGTTGATCTTCTCCTTGTAGAGCACTGCTGGTTCGCCGAGGAGCTGGCTCGCCATGGCAACCATCGAACCCTCTGTGAGGAGTTCGCGCAGAAGTTGATGACCGTCGATGAGGTGCTCGCTACGACAGATGCGCACCTCGTCGTCGACCAACTCGTAATGCTGGAGAAGCTCCCGATCACCATCGGGGGTACGTCCGATCTCATCAACCAACGAGACGAGCTTGGCGAGATCGCTGCCAGACAGGAATCCCGGCACGTGGAGGTATCCATCGCGTTCCCACGCGGCGAGCATCGCCGAATCGAGCCCATCGACACCCGCCACTAGGGGCTCGCTCATGACACTCCGGTCCTCTCTCCTGTGGTTGCTTGGCTGAGGACGAAGCGTACGGTCGGGAGCCGACCGTCAAGTTCGACGAGCACAAGGTCAGCCCGTGCACCCTCGGCGATGACGCCACGGTCGGACAGGCCGACCGTCAACGCCGGGCCACGTGTGACCAGTGCAACAGCGGTCACCAGGTCGCACCTCCTGTCGGCGACGAGCGCAGCCATCGATCCGATCAGCGTGGATGGAAGGTAGTCGGACGCCAAACCGTCACACAGACCTCGAGTGATCAACTCCCGGGCGCTGACATTGCCCGAATGGCTGGTTCCACGCAGGGCGTTTGGGCCACCGCTCACCGTTCTCATCCCTCGCTCGCGCGCCGCCTCTGCCGCCTCGACCGTGGTCGGGAACTCGGCGATCGTCATACCCGACTCGGCTGCCACGTCGATCTCCGACGAGTCGCTTGGATCGTGGGCCATCAGACGGATGGTTCCGCCGACCGCACGCGCTCCCATCGAGACAATCGATCGCTCCCGCACATCCAGGTGTGCGTCGCGGCTCGCAAGAATCTCGTCGACGATCCTCGTCGCCTCCTCGTCATCGATCTGACGAGTGCCGGCGATGTACCGCTCGAACCACGAACGGTCGCGATACTGCCCCTGGCCGGGGGTGTGGTCCTCGTATGACACGAGCGGGAGATCAGCGCCAGTGCGTGGTCCAAGACGCTCGAGTCGGTCTTCCAGCGCAGCGAGGCCGTCACCGTCACGAACGTCGAGCCGATGCAGCACCCGGTGATCGATGATCGCCCGGCCCGACGCAGCCCGCTCATCGATCGCTCGACACATCTCCTCAGCCTGCGCGACCGTTCGGTCATAGCTGCCGTTCTCCTCGAACCCGACGCCATGGAACATCGTCGTCACACCGGCCGCACGGGCACGCCCCTCGAACGAACGCAACGCGAACGGAATATCGAGCACGACCCCGGGCCGCGGCCGCATCTCCTTCTCGAGCGCATCCGAATGCGTGTCGACGATGCCTGGGATACACACCGCTCCGTGACCATGGACCGTCTCGGCACCGTTCAGGCGCCGGTCGGTCACCTCCACGATGACGCCATCACGAATGACGATCGAAGCGTCGTGCAGCACCTTGTCAGGCAGCACTGCTGTCACATCGCTCACGACCAGATTGCGTTCATCGATCATCTCGCTACCTCCAAGTCGGGGAGCACCATCGATGGTGCCCCCTCACCGACAACTCGCCCGTCGGCCATGACCACGACCCGGGTGGCGAGACGTTCCATGGCATCGAGATCGTGGAACACCGACAGCACCGCCACGCCCCCACTG
>JAQCGT010000109.1 GCA_027730505.1 Actinomycetota bacterium
TTCCTCGTTCAGAATCGCGCAGCTCCGAACGGGGTCGAACATCAGCCCGCCTCAGCGTTTCAAGCCCGGCGAGCGTTGTCCTGCACGCTGAGCAACACATTCGCTGCCTCTACCATCACCCGAACCCGTTCCTTCACGGGTAGGCGAAGTTGCTCGCGAATCTGGCCCACGTCAACCCCACGCCAGTCTTCGAGCGACGAGGTGGTCTCCATGACCGAAGTGAGCGTCGGAGTGTTCAGCCACGCTTCAGGTCGGTGACCGCGCCGCCGCTGACCTCGACCAAGCGGTGCGACTCGATCCCGAACACGTCGTGCCAAGTACCTGCAGCAGCCCACACCTCGTCGAACTGCAGCAAGTCAGGGTCGATGAAAATGCGCAGTTGAGATGTGTGACCGAACGGCGGCACGCCACCGATTGGGAATCCGGTCGCCTTGCGAACCGCATCAGCGTCGACCCGCTGACAGGTCAGCCCACCAGCTGCCTCCGCGAGCTTCGATTCGTCCAATTGGTTCGCTCCACTCACATAGGCGAGCACCAACTCACCGTCGACCCCGAAGATAAGGCTCTTCACGATCTGCCCGAGCGCCACGCCGATGGCATCAGCCGCCTCCTGCGCTGTTCGTGTGCCGTCAGGGAACGATCGAGGCTCGATGACGAGTCCACGTTCTGCTGCTGCAGCAACCACCCGCTGCACGTTCGGGTGCATCTCGCGGCTCATGGCGCTAAGCCGATGATCCGCGCAGCCAAGACGCGATCGAGGTCGGTGACGACGCCGCCCGCATCGTGTGTCGAGCACGAAATACTGACCCGATTCCATGAGATCGCCATGTCAGGGTGATGGCCCATCTCCTCGGCGATCGCTGCCACCTGAGTCATGAAGGCGAAAGCCTCGGCGAAATCGGAGAAGGTGAACTCGGCGGACAACGCTCCGTTGGACTCGCTGAACACACGGTCACCCTAACCCGCAATGATGAACCACGATCTGGATTCGCACACTGCGACCACCCTATGACAGCGTAAGGGACGCACTTCGCCAGAAACGGAGCCCACATGAGCACGCTGTCATCCCAAGAAGCCGAGCAGTTCGCAACCAAGGTCCGCGAGTTCCTCGCCGCGAATACATCGAGCGGCAAGGGCCGAGACCTCGGTGCCGCCCGCACGTTCCAGGGTCGACTCGCCGAGGCAGGTCTCGCTGGCATCCCATACCCCAGCGAGTACGGCGGAGCGGGGCTCACCCTTGAACACGAGCGGATCTTCCGACAGGTCGCCCAAGAGTTCCCTCAGATGACCGGCGAGCTGGTCATCAGCCACGGCATGTGCCTGCCGGTACTCAACGAGTTCGGCACCGATGAGCAGAAGCGTCGCTACATGCCAGACAACATCTCCGCGAAGACCGTTTGGTGCCAGATGTTCTCGGAGCCGGGTGCTGGCAGCGACGTGGCCAGTCTGCAGACCAAGGCTGAGCGTGACGGCGACGAGTGGGTGCTCAACGGCCAAAAGGTCTGGACGACGCTCGCTCACGTTTCTGATTACGGCGTCATCATCGCCCGTACCGATGCTGAGCAGGTCAAGCACGCGGGTATCTCAATGTTCATCGTCGACTTGAAGAGCCCAGGCGTGGAGATCCGTCCAATCCATCAGATTGATGGCGGCAAGCACTTCAACGAGGTGTTCTTCACCGATGTTCGCATTCCTGCTGACAATCTCCTCGGCGAGATGAACAATGGTTGGCGTCAGGCGACTGCCATGCTCATGTACGAGCGGGTGGCGATCGGCTCGCTTGGCGCCGGCAAGATCTCCCAGCCCATGTACGACATGTTGGTGAAGTGGGCCGAAAAGGCGGGGGTCGTGGATGATCCCGTGGTTCGTGACGAACTCATGCAGATCTATGCGATGGAGACCACCAAGTCGATGGTGGCGATGCGTAATCGGGCGGAGATGAAGGCCGGCAAGGCGCCCGGGCCCGGCGGATCGCTTGGCAAGCTCTACGGCTCGATCATTGCGCGACGGTTCCGTGAAATCGCGCAGAACATTGCCGGACCGGCAAGCGTTGCCTGGGAAGGCGAGAACTCAGCCGAGGAGCAGTTGAACCTCACGATGATCAACTCGCTGCAGTCAGGCATCGCCGGTGGTACCGACGAGATTCAACGCAACATCATCGGTGACCGTGTGCTGGGTCTGCCTCGTGACATCTCGGTCGACACGAACGTGCCATTCAAGGATCTGAAGGTCGGCACTCAGCGCTGATAATCAGACGGGCTGAGCTTCAAGGGATCCATCGGTGTGATCGCTGGTGTTCTCGGCCGGCCCGCCAATGATGAACACGAACACTCCGGCAAGCGACATCACCCCGGCGACCACATAGGCGGTCTCGTAACCCCCTGCCACATCGTGAAGCCAACCAAGGAGCCATGGTCCGCCGGCCACGCCGATGAGGCTCACGAACTGGGTTCGACTGAACAGCCGAGGGTATTCACGCACACCGAACCGTTCGGCGATGAGCAACGGCTGCATCATCAAGATGTTGCCAACCGTGGCACCGAACAAGATGATGAACGCGAATAGAAGCACTGCCGACTGCGACAGCCCCATCCCGACGAGCGCAATCATCTGGAAGAACGACAACACGGTGATCACACGGGCCAGCGGGTAATTCGGGAACACCTTGCCTCCGAGTAACCGGGCCACGATCGATGTGACCGCAAGAGCAAGTGTGGCGAATGCCGCAGTGGACGCCGTGGTGCGTTCCTCAGCAAGTTTCACCAGTTGCTGAATGCCACCGACCTGAGAACCGAGTGACAGCACGTAACCGAGCGAGACGGTGAAAAAGAAACGACTTTTCAGCGCCTCCCGATACGGGGTGCCCGACAGCAAGGGAGGCGCACTCCCCACCACGGCGCGCTCGCCGTCAGGCAGGAATCCGAGCTCGGCGGGATCGCTTCGCAACAAGAACCAGCCGGGCAAGGCGCAACCGAATAGGAAGATCAACGCGAGCCAGGGGGTGGCGCCCGCCATACCTTGCTCGTCGACGAACCACTTCATCGCCGGGGTGAGTGCCACCCCTCCGAACGACAATCCGGTTGAGGCAACAGAGATCGCCATTGCCCGCCGGCGGTGGTACCACCTGGTTACGACCGTAGTGACGGTGACGAGCCCAGCGGCTGAGAACCCCACGCCGTACAACGCGTAGACGAGGTACAGCTGCCAGATTGCTGTGACTCTGCCGAGCAGCAGCAAGGCCACCGCCCCGATGACGGCACCGACAAGCACGGCGCGCCTCGCGTCGCTCTGGGCGATCATTCTCGCAACGACGAGACCAGTGAAGCCGGAAACGACGAAGAACACCGTGGTGCCGAGCGACAGCGCACCGACATCCCACCCCTTCTCCTTGCTGAGGGCGTTGAGGTACACCGCGAGGCCGTAGAAGCCAAGGCCGGCGCCGGTGGTGAGGATCAGGAACCCTCCTGCCACCACTCGCATCCCGGGAAATGGACGGTGTGTTTCTGTAACGGCGGAGGGATCGGGCACGGTCGAACGCTACTCAGTCCCCGGCGGTACCCTCCGATCGGATGGCGAGAGTAAGCCCATGTGTGCGGGTCTGTCGGATGGACGACTCCGGTTTGTCATGCGTGGGCTGTGGCCGCACCCGCGATGAGATCGCTATCTGGTCGATGATCAGCGACGAACAGGCACTTGCGGTGATAGCGGCCCTACCCAGTCGAGATCACATGCGGAACAGGTCATCGAGCGATGAGCTGGATGATTCTGGCTCATCGTCCTGACCGGTAAACGCTGCGTAGCCATCGGTTTCGAGCACCGTGGCCAATTCGGGTCCTCCCGACGACACGATCTGGCCCTTCACCAAGATGTGAACATGGTCTGGACGCAACTCGGTCAACAGGCGGTTGTAGTGGGTGATCGCCAGTACGCCAAGCGGATTTTCCGCCTCGTTGGAGAGATCTTCTACGCGCCGCGAGCAGTCGCGCAACGCGTCGATATCGAGGCCGGAGTCCAGCTCGTCGAGGATGGCGATACGAGGACGAAGCACCGCAAGTTGCAGCGTTTCATTGCGCTTCTTCTCGCCTCCTGACAGATCAACATTGAGGGGACGGTGCAAGAAGCGCTCCTCGAAACCGATTCTCTCGGCTTCGACTTCGAGCTCGGCGGTCAGCCCATCAGTGGCACGGCCTCGGCTCGACAACGCTTCTGCCAGCACCTCGTCGAGAGCCACGCCGGGCACCTCGGTCGGGTACTGCATGACAAGGTGCAGCCCTGCCACGGCCCGCTCCCACGTTGGTAGGCCCAACATGTCGACGCCGTCGAGGGTGACGGTGCCCGCCGTGACCTTGTAGCCAGGCTTGCCCATGAGCACCGCCGAGAGGGTGCTCTTGCCAGCACCGTTGGGCCCCATCACCGCGTGTACTTCACCGCTGGCGACCTCGAGGTCGATCCCGCGAAGGATCTCGGTGCCGGTGCTGGCGATTTCGGCGCGTAGTCCGTTGATCGCGAGCACGCTCACGACGCCACCTCAACGTGCACATCGCCATCGATCACTGTCACTTTGTGCACCGCAACAGGCATCGTGGCCGGGAGCGTGTCGGGTGTGCCGGTGGTGAGGCTGAACGCGCTGCCGTGCTTGGGACACTCGAGCGTGCATGCCTCAGGCCACACTTCGCCATCAGAGAGCGACACCTTGGCGTGGCTGCAGGTGTCATCGATCGCATGCACGGTGTCGCCAAGGCGAACGACAGCGATGGGCCTACCGTCGATGACGAAACGATGGGCGCGAGCCTCGGTGAGGTCGTCGAGTCGACAGATCGGGTTCATCGTGCACCTCCGATTGAGAGTCGTGTGGCAACCCTTGAACGAAGTTCGCCAACGAGGTCCAGAGCCGGCAACTGCGAGAGCACCTCGTCGAAGAACCCGAGCACGACGAGTCGCTCGGCGACCTCGGGCCGTAGCCCACGGCTTTCGAGATAGAAACGCTGCTCTTGGTCGATCGGCCCGACGGTTGATGCGTGACTGCACCGTACGTCGTTATTACGAATGTCGAGGTTCGGCACACTCTCAGCCCACGCGCCTTCGCTGAGCGTCAGATTCCTGTTGGTCTGATTCGCCGCTGTGCCCTTGGCGTGCTCACGGATGCTGATCAGCCCGGTGTACACGCTGCGGGCACGATCTTGGACGGCGCCTTTGAACAACAAGTCGCTGTTGGTGTTCGGCGCGTCGTGATCTTGATGTACCCGGAAGTCATGCATCTGGTCGCCGGCTGCAAAGTAGAGCGAGACCTGCCGCAGCGATGCGCCCTGACCTGCTGAGCGTGATTCGGTGCGGACACGGGTGTAGTGGCCGCCGAGTGTGACGGTGGAGATGTTGATCGCGCTGTCACGCTCGCCGGTCAGGATCTGATGACCGATCTGCCACGCAGCGGTGTCGACGTCGTTGACGGCGAGGTACGAGACGTTGGATCCTTGAGCGGCTTCGATGGCGACAACCGGTACGGTGAGCGATGCCACACCCGACTCAGAGGTGAATCGTTCGACGACGGTGCACTGGGCACCTTCGGCGACACGAACGACGGTGCGTGGGAACGTTGCAGCACCCGCTGCCGTGTGTTGGTCGATCACGATGGGCTCGGCGATCACGGCGCCCTTCGGCACGTCGATGACGGTGGTCGCCTGGTACTCGCTGTTGTACTGAGCGAACACATCAGACTCGGCAATGCTGTTCACCCGCTCGCTGGTGATCCTGACACCAGCACCGCCTGAGACCGCTGTGCGGGGATCACTCGCCGTGAATGATCCGGGTTCGAGTTGATCGATACGGCTGTACCGCCAGATCTCTTCGTCAGCGGTTGGCAACACGAGGTCGGCCAGGGGAAGCACGGCAGAAATACTACTACCGTCGTAGTGGAAATTCGCCCGGAGCGTCAGATCTCGTCGTCCCGGAAACGACGCAGAAAGCGTCGGAATCCGCCGCTGCGTCGTTGCCGCTTCTCAGCCTCGAATTCGGCGAGCACGTTCTGCCCAACGGCGTTCAAAATGTCCTCTGCTTCGTCGAGCACCGCTGCCGCAGAGCCGTCGTCGAGCCCACCTGGCTCGGGAGGCGTCGGCGGCACCACCAGCGATCCGTGTGTCCATGCGGCATCGGCAAGTCTGCGCTCATACTTCGGACATTCAGCCGGACAGCGCCACGGCGCCTCGGGAGCGAGGTCGAGATTGCACTTCCTGACCGTGTCGCCGTTGGGATATGAGCGCGATTCGAAATGCTTGCACTCGATCCGCATCGGCATCACCACAGCCTAGAAGAGGTGCGCTCGTGGGGTGTCGTCGTCGGTCAGCCGACCGAACCTTCCATCTGCAACTCAATGAGCCTTGACCACTCGACGGCGTACTCCATCGGGAGGGTCCTGGTGATGGGCTCGATGAAGCCGTTCACCACCATAGACATTGCCTGCTCTTCGGAAAGCCCACGGCTCATGAGGTAGAAGATCTGCTCATCGGCGATCTTCGACACGGTGGCCTCATGGCCGATCTCGGCGTCGCGCTCCCCCATCTCCATGTAAGGCAGCGTCTTCGACACCGAATCCTCATCGAGGATCAAGGCGTCGCATTGCACGTGGCTCTTGCAGCCATACGCACCCTCGTCAACCTTGACCAATCCGCGGTATGTCGTGATGCCGCCGTCCTTCGAGATCGACTTCGACACGATCTTCGAGGTGGTGTTCGGAGCAGCGTGCACCATCTTGGCGCCGGCGTCCTGGTGCTGGCCCTCACCGGCGTAGGCAACCGACAGCACTTCACCGGTCGCTCCCTCACCAACGAGATAGACCGCCGGGTACTTCATCGTGAGCTTTGAGCCGATGTTGCCGTCGATCCACTCCATGTGGCCGTGTGCCTCGACCCGCGCCCGCTTGGTGACGAGGTTGTAGACGTTGGGCGACCAGTTCTGGATGGTGGTGTAGGTGACACGAGCGTGCGGTTTCACGATGATCTCCACCACTGCGGAGTGCAGCGAATCGCTGGTGTACACCGGCGCCGAGCAACCCTCGATGTAGTGCACCTGGGCGCCCTCATCGGCGATGATCAACGTGCGCTCGAACTGGCCCGCGTTCTCCGAGTTGATACGGAAGTAGGCCTGCAGA
>JAQCGT010000110.1 GCA_027730505.1 Actinomycetota bacterium
TAGAACACCTGGTTGGGTACGGCCACCACACCGATGCGATGCGGCAACTCCATGCAGAACGCCATGCCGTCACCATCGGGGCGCAACGGTGTGACATCGACCGTTGTGAAGTACGTGGCCTCACTCGGGTACACGGTGAATCCAGCTGCGTTCAGACCGCTGTGCAGACGATCGCGTGTGTCGGCAAGGCCGGCCGCAAGTCGGTCGAAGTAGTCGTCGCCCATGCGAAGACCGATGGCCATCGCCGGCTGGAACGGTGCTCCGTTCACATAGGTCAGGAACTGTTTCGCGCTCATCGCCGCTCGCACCATCGGCTGTGGACCGGTGACCCAACCGATCTTCCAGCCAGTGGTGTGGAAGGTCTTGCCACCCGATGAGATCGTCAGCGTCCGTTCGCGCATGCCGGGCAGGGTGGAGATCGGGATGTGCTGTCGACCATCGAAGATGAGGTGTTCGTAGACCTCGTCGGTCACCACCATCAGATCGTGTTCGATCGCGAGATTCGCGATGTCGGTGAGTTCATCGAGGGTGAACACCTTGCCGGTCGGATTGTGCGGTGTGTTCACCAGGATCGTGCGGGTGCGGGGACCGATCGCAGCGCGCAGTTCGTCAGGATCGAAGCGGTAGCCATCTGGGGTTGGTCGCAACAGCACCGGCACCACACGTGCCCCGGCAAGCGCAATGCATGCCTGATACGAGTCGTACATCGGCTCGAACACGACCACCTCGTCGTCGGGTTCGAGCGTGCCGAGCAGTGCGCCAGCGAGCGCCTCGGTGGCACCAGCGGTGATCAGGACCTCGGTATCGGGGTCGAGATCAATAGCCCAAAAACGCTTCTGGTGTTCGGCTACGGCGAGCCGGAGATCAGCGATGCCGAGTCCAGGCGGATACTGATTCTGCCCGCTGCGGATCGCCTCGACGGCGGCATCGAGCACCTCCGACGGACCGTCGGTGTCGGGGAACCCTTGTCCGAGGTTGATCGACCCGGTCTCGACGGCGAGCGCCGACATGGTGGCGAAGATCGTGGTTCCGAACGGGGCAAGTTTCGCGGTAAGTGGATCGCGCACAACTTGAGCGTAGGTCGCAGAAAAGCGCGAGATCGCCCCGGCTCTGTGCTCCTGATCCCCGAACGCCGCATTGCGGCCGAGATGAGAGGGGACCTGATGAACACGATGACTCGCAATGATCGGCACCAACACCGCATGCGCTCTCGCTGGGCGGCGATCGGCGCAGCGCTCGCTGTCACCGTCGGTGGCGGCGGGCTCATGGGAGTGCAAGCGGCATCTGATGATGCCCGTGGCTCGGTGTTCACCACCATCGATCCGGTGCGCATGCTTGACACCCGCGGCCGCTCGAAGGTGGGTGCGGTCGACGGCAGCGGTGCACCATTGCAGTTGCAGGTCACCGGCTCCAGCGTGCCAGCCGGTGCCGGCTCGGTCTCGATGAACGTGACGGTGGTCGATGGTGAAGCGTCAGCAGTGGGCGGCTTCGTCACGGTGTACCCGTGCGACATCACTCGTCCCAACACGTCGAATCTGAACTTCGTCAACGGTCAGACGGTGCCGAACGCGGTCACCATTCCGTTGGCGGCCGATGGGTCCGTGTGTTTCTACGTCTACGGCCGGGCGCACCTGCTCGCCGATGTGACGGGATTCTTCGACGACTCTCGCCTCGCCGATATCGAGGCCGAACTGGCACGACTGGGCGCAGCGGCCGTTGAGGCCGGTGACGCGCCGGCTTCTGACGTGGAGGTCGAGCCGGTGGATCTCTCCGACTACTACCGGCGGGCGGAGACCGACGAAGCGATCTCCACAGCCGTCACGTCTGCCACAGACGGTCTCGTTCGTTCCTCCGAACTCGACGATCTAGTGACGTCCTCGACGATGCAGTCAAGCATCGACGACGCAATCGAGCAGGTGACGAGTTCATTGCCCGAGCCGACCGATCTGACCGACTACTACCAGCGGGCGGAGACCGACGACGCGATCGCCTCAGCGGTGGCCGATGCGACGGGTGACCTCGCCCGGTCGTCGGATCTCGATGATCTCGTCGACGTCGACACGCTGGAGTCCACCGTCGGGGCTGCCATGGACGCCGCCGTCGACACGGCTGTGGAAACTGCCGTTGATCAAGTGATGACGTCGTTGCCCGAACCCGGTATCGCGCCTGGGGAGCGGGTGGCAGCTCACGGCCGAGTGATCGACGCCCGCGGCCGCGCCATGCACGCCACATCGGCGTGGGTCACGGCGGGTGCCACCCCCGACATCACCGTCGGCGCTGACGGGCTTCCCGTCATCGTCCACCACGATCCGAGCCGCGGCATCAACTACCTCACTCGCTGCGCCGACCTCGGCTGCAACGAGGCATCGTCTAAGACCGTGCACGCCGGTGTGCCCGGGCTCGGCTTGGCCGTCGCGATCGGCGCTGATGGGCTCCCGATCATCGCGTCGACATCGACCGGTGACGACACACGGCTCGTGATCACTCGGTGCTCCACCCCGAGCTGTCTCGGTGCCGACACCCGAACGCTCGCCACCGGCATGTTCAGTGGACATTGGCCTGCCATGGTCATCGGTGTCGATGAGGCACCGATCGTCGTGCACATCGCCGGCACCGATCCAGCGGTGACACGGTGCATCGACATCGCCTGCACCACGTCGACCACAACATCGATCGATCTCATTGGCACCACCGCCGATCCCGATATCGCCATGGGAGCTGAGGGTCGACCGGTGATCGCTCTCGCACGTCCCGACGGACTGGCCGTTGCCGTCTGCGCCGACACTGGCTGCTCGGCGGTGGGCGATCCGATCACGCTGTCGTCGCCATGGCCCGGCGTCGCAACTGTCGGCCTCGAACCGGCGATCGCCATCGACATCGAGGGCCGCCCGGTCATCGCTCATCGCGGCATCACCGACATCGGCGGTTCGGTGCTCCTGGTCAGTCGGTGCGCCGACAGCACCTGCTCGGCAGGCGCCACGAGCATCGTCGCCGACGGCGGTGCGAGCCCCGACGCCGTTATCGGGCTCGACGGACGAGTGCGCATCACGCATATCGATCCGGCCACCGGCACCCTTCAGATCAGCACCTGCGCTGATGCCGACTGCACGGTGCACGGCACCGATGACACCGGCATCAACGCATCGGCGACGTCAGCGATGATCGACGCAACCGGCAACCTCGCGACAGCGCTCTTCGTGGGTTCTGGTGCTGCATCGACCATCGAGATGCACCGTCGCACCCACCGGGCGTTCACCGCCGGTGGCTGGGATCACTGATGTGTGTTCACCGGGCAATGATGCGGGCGAGTTCGACCGGATGCGAGTAGACGAGCATGTGGGGCCCGTCGAGCTCGATGTATTCCCACGTAGGGTCCGCCGAACAGACTGAGGCATAGGAGCGGAACGGTGCGCCGTCGTCGCCGAGTGCATGCACGTAGACCCGTTCAAGGCCAGCCGGCAGGTCGACACGCCATGGCCCACTGAGCGTGGCGAATGGATGATCCGCCAGTTGTTGTGTGATCCGTTCGAGTTCGTCATCGTCGCCGACAAGTTCGGCGTCAAACCGCACACCGCTGAAGGGCAGCATTCCACCATGAGCCGCAGCTGTCGCGCGACGCTCAGCCGATGGGCCCGGGTCGTCGAGCACCGGGGCATGCGCATCGACGTAGACGACACGGGCGATGCGGTCGGCGATGCGTGCGACCACCCCAGTGATCGCCCGGCCGCCGTAGCTGTGGCCGACGAGCACGACATTGTCGAGGTCGTTCGTGACGATGGCAGCCACCACATCATCGATGTGACGGTCGAGGGTGATGTGCGGGCCGTTCTCACCAGACCGTGAACCGCTGCCGGTCAGTTCGACGGCGATCACCCGTCGCTGTCCATCGGTCATCTCATCGATCGCTGCGATGACACGGTCCCAGCAGAACGCCCCGAACCACGCGCCGTGCACGAGCACGATCGGCCGTGAGGCGCCAGATGTGGTGAGGGGTGGCTGACTCATGGGATCATGTGCACGCTGATCGTCGGCTCCGGTTGAGACGGAACCCGGCGAGCAGTAGCGTACGCACAGCGGAAGAATGTCCGCCTAACGGACACCGTGTTTCTGGTGTTGTCAGGCGGAACGACATCACAGTTTCGAGGAGACACCATGACCCGCACCATCGACACCTCCAAGTTGCCGACCCGGCTCCATCACACGGCATACGTGACCAAGGACCAGGCCGCCACCCGAGCCTTCTATGAGGACATCCTCGGCTTCCCGCTCATGGCCACGTGGTCGGAGCAGGACGAGCTGTTCGGCGCGGTGCGTACCTACTGCCACACGTTCTTCGGCCTCGGTGACGGCTCGGCCCTCGCCTTCTTCCAGTTCGCCGATCCCGAAGACCAGAAGCTCTTCGACCCCGATCTCGCCCCATCGCCGTTCCGCCACATCGCGCTGAACGTCACCGCCGACGTCCAGGCTGACCTCGAGCGTCGCCTCACCGAGTCGGGCTGGAACCCAGAGGCCACCTTCGTGCTCGAGCACGGCTACTGCCGCTCGCTCTACACCAGCGATCCCAACGGCATGGTTCTCGAGTTCACCGTCGACGCCCCCGGCGCCGAGCAGATCAACGCCGACCGGATGGACGACGCCCACGAGGTGCTCGAGCGCTGGCTCGCCGGCGATCACACCTCGAACAACAACTACCGCTGATCGCGACCAACGCCCGTGCTCCCCGAGGACCCCATGAGGACCGACGGGAGCCGGGCAAGGTGCGACCATTCGTCGCCGATCGCCGAAGCCGCTTCGAGCAGCAGCGGCAGATGCTCTCCGAGTAGCCGCTCCACCGATGTCTCGGCCGCATGGGTGGTGACGTTCATGGCTGCGGTCACCACGCCTCCCGGTCCGGCGACGGGCACCGCCACCGATCTGATGCCGACGGAAAGTTGCTCGTCCGACATCGCCCAGCCCTGCTCTCGCACTGCCGCCAACACCGCATCGAGTTCGACCCGATCGGGTTGCACCCGCGGCACGATGCCCGAGGCCGATGGTGTATCGAGAACGACGCTCAGTGCGTCGTCATCGAGCGACGCGAGCAGCACCCGTCCCATCGACGTCGCCACCGCCGGGAACCGAGTGCCGATCGTGACCGACAAGGCGATGATCTTGGGCACCGCCACCCGCGCCACGTACACCACGTCGGACCCGTCGAGTTGTGACATCGAACTCGACTCGCGAGTCTGCTCGACCAGCGCTTGCATGTGCGGGCGGGCCAGATCCCACACGCCGAGCGACGAGATGTACGCCGTGCCGAGTTCGAGCGTGCGGGCCGTGAGGGTGTACACACCGTCGACCAACCGCACATATCCGAGGTGTTCCAGCGTGATCAGCAAGCGCCGGGCCGTCGGCCTCGCCAGACCAGTGCGAGATGCGACCTCGCTCACCGACATCGCCATGTGCATGGTGTCGAAGGCGCGGATCACCTCGATGCCGCGGGCCAGCGCCTCGACGAATTCACGGCTCTCGGATCGCTGCAACGGCTCCATCGCACCCTCTCCTCACGTCGAGCCCCTTGGGCCACCCCCCACGACCACAACCGGGAGTTGATCATGACCACCCCCCATTCAACCACGCCGTCGACACCCGCTCGCGGGCCGCTCGATGGACTCATCGTCGCCGACCTCTCGCGGGTGCTGGCCGGCCCCTACTGCTCGATGCTGCTCGCAGACATGGGAGCCACCGTCATCAAGGTGGAGAGCCCCGCCGGCGATGACACCCGCACCTGGGCGCCACCGGACAAAGACGGTGTCGCCACCTATTACATGTCGATCAACCGCAACAAACGGTCACTGGTGCTCGACTTCAAGGATCCCGACGATCTCGCCGTGGCCCGACGCCTTCTCGCCCGGGCTGACATCGCCCTCGAGAACTTCAAGCCCGGTGGCGTCGAGAAGTTCGGTCTCGGCTACGACGACGTCGTCGACGACAATCCCGGCCTGATCTACTTGTCGATCAGCGGCTTCGGCACCGCCGAGGGACGCTCGCTTCCCGGCTACGACCTCGTGGTGCAAGCAGTGTCGGGCCTCATGAGCCTGACCGGTGAACCCGACGGCCCAGCGCTGCGGGCTGGTATCTCCGTGTTCGACGTGATGACCGGCATGCATGGCCTGATCGGTGTACTCGCCGCGTTGCACCAGCGCGCCGAAACCGGCAGAGGCCAACACATCGAGGTCAACTTGTTGTCGTCCGCGCTGTCGGGGCTCGTGAACCACTCGGCCGCGTTCACCGCTGCCGGTGCAGTGCCGATGCGGATGGGCAACGCCCACCCGAGCGTCTACCCGTATCAGACGATGCCGACCGCCGATCGTGATGTGATCATCACCGCCGCCAATGACCGACAGTTCCGGTCGCTGTGCCGAGTGCTCGGCGTGGAGCACCTCGCCGACGATGAGCGCTTCGCCCGCAACGAAGACCGCACCGCCAATCGTGAGTTGCTGCATCCACAACTTGTCGAGGCGCTCTCCCACTGGTCGGCCGACGATCTGTTCACCGAGCTGATGGCCGCAGGCGTGCCGTGCGGACCGATCAACACCATCGCCGAAGGTGTCGACCTCGCCACCCGTCTCGGGCTCGAGCCGAGAGTCACGCTCGGTGAGGGTTCGAGCGCTGTCGACCTCGTGCGCAACCCGATCCGGTTCTCCGATGCTGAAATCCGCTACCACACCCCGCCGCCGGCGCTCGGCGCACATTCCGACGAGATCCGCGCCTGGCTCTCAGCCGACCACTGATTCCACCACTCCCCCGAAAGGATCCCCATGGGCGACGTCCCCACATTCCGCACTGGACTCGGCACATCAGATGCCGACTCGATCACCCTGCTCGGCCGCAGCCTCGCCAACGACATGCTCGGCGAGGTCACCTTCGGTGAACTCGCCTTCTGGCTAGTTGCCAAGCGGCCGCCGAGCGAGAACGAGCGTGTCATGTTCGAAGCCGTGCTGGTAGCGCTTGCCGATCACGGCTTCACCCCAACGGCCATTGCTGCGCGTCTCACCTATCTGTCAGCACCGGACTCGATCCAAGGTGCGGTTGCCGCCGGCATTCTCGGCGGTGGTTCGCGCTTCCTCGGTGTCACCGAGGATTGCGCC
>JAQCGT010000014.1 GCA_027730505.1 Actinomycetota bacterium
AAGTTCGGCGAGGTCCATGACGATCAGCACGCTCAGGAAGCCGATGACGGCGGAGCCGAGAATCGTGTAATGCCAGCGTTTCGAGTGGTCGGCGCGCCAGAAACGTCGGATACTCATCACGATGGCGACGATCGCAACGATGCTGATCGGGATTCCGATCAGTGGGCCGACACCGCTCGCCAGCCCGAGGGCCGGCAACACGAAGGGGAACACGATGTACATGAGCAGACATCGCACCGTCGCCACCATGATCGAGGTCTGGAAGGCTCGGCGGGCGTCGTCCGCCGACGCTCGCGGACCGTCGACGGGCAACCGCAGGAGACGCCGCATGAGGCGATCAGCGGCGCCACCCGGGCGAGACTCGCCAGGTTCATCACAGATGGTCGGGGAGGAGGTGTCGCCGTTCATCGCCAGTGATCGACAACGTACGACTCGTGAACCATCTCCACAACATCGGCAGGAGAATCGGCGAGGGCAACAGCTCCAGCGGTCAGCAGTTCGGTCGGAGAGCCGTACCCCCAGTTGACACCGATGCAGGGGATCCCGTGATGGAGGGCTCCGTGCACGTCGTGATCGCGGTCACCGACCATGATCACGTGGTCGCCGAGATCGGGATCGGCCTTGATCTCGAGGGCGCGCAACGCGAAGTCGATCACCTCAGCCTTGGTCCGGCGCTCAGGCGTCAGCGTTGCGCCGGCCCTCACCCGAAACCAGTGTGAAATCTCGAAGTGGTCGAGGATGGGGTGTGCCGTCACCTCGGGCTTTGCTGTGGCCACCGACAAGATCAGCCCGGCTTCGGTGAGGGACGAGAGCATCTCGACGATGCCGTTGTAGAGGGTGTTCTCGAATGCTCCGATGGTGGCGTACCGCTCGCGGTAGCGGTCAATGACTCTCTCTAGGGCGTCATCGGGGATACCGATGGTGGGCAGGCCGATCTCAAACGGGGGGCCGATGACCGATCGCACTTGTGCCTCTGACGGCACGGGGAAGCCTTCCTTTTCACACGCCCATTGCAGCGATCGGAGAATTCCGGGTTCGGAGTCGCTCAGCGTTCCGTCAAGGTCGAGCAGTACGTGAGTTCGCGCCGACCGGCTCATGCGAGCGCCTCGGAGAGGCCCGCAAGGCTGTCGCTTGTACCTACTGCAATCACCACATCGCCGGCGGTGATCACCGTGTCGGGGTTGGGATTGGCTCGAAAGGCGCCGTCGGTGCCGCGCACGGCCAGAACCAGCACGTCGGCGCGGTCGCGAAGATTCGCATCGCGCAGCGATCGGCCGCTCAACCAGCAGTCGTCAGCGATTTCGAACTCGCGCATACGGAACTCCATCGATCGCTCGTGCATGACGACATCGACGAACTCGGCCACGTGTGGCTGGACGACGAATGAGGCCATGCGTGTGGCTCCGAGCTCTTGGGGATTGACGACGCGGTCTGCCCCGGCTCGCGAGAGCTTCGGAACGCTCTCGTCTGCCCGTGCTCGTGCAACGATGAACAATCCACTGTTGATGGTCCGAGCCGACAACGTTACGAAGAGGTTCTCGGCGTCGCCCTCGAGCGCAGCGACGAGTGCCTTTGCATTGGCGATTCCGGCCGCTCTGAGCGTGCCGTCGAGGGTTGCGTCACCGACGACGACCGGTAGGTCGAGGTCGCGCACCCGGTCGGCCGACTCATCGATCACCACCACCTGCTCGCCTGCAGCGGTCAGGTCGCGCACGACTCCTTTGCCCACACGCCCCCATCCGCAGACGATGGTGTGGCCTCTGAAGTCGGCGATCCTGCGGTTCATTCTGCGCCTCCCGACGAAGTCTCTCAACTGTCCCTCGACCACGACCTGGACGCCGAGGGTGAAGGTGTACAGCACCGTCGACACCCCGGTGACGATCACGATGATCGTGAAGATCTGCTCGGCCGCGGACGGCTCTCCGGCAACCTCCCGGTAACCGACCGTGGTGATCGTGATGACCGTCATGTAGACGGCATCCATCCAGGCCAGTCCCGATATGCGGTAGCCGATCACCCCGGCCGCTGCGACGGTTGCCACCATCCCGAGCGCGATTCGCAGCCGAGCGATGGTCGAAGTCACGGTTCAACGGTAGCGGGAGCGCCAAGTCTCAAACGCTCTCGTCAATCGTCGAGACGTCGAAGTCCGGTGAAGGCGAACAGCCACGCCAACGACCCTAGGACGATCATCACAATCAGACCGAGCACGAGGTCACCGATGCTGCCGCCCTCGACGAACCCGAGCCGCGCCACATGAAGCACCCGAGTCAAGGGATTCCACGTCGCCACCGTTTGCAGCCAGCCCGTCATGATGTCGATTGGTGTTTGTGCGTCGGTGAGGAACAGGCCGAGGAACAATGTGAGCTGCATGATGGCGGCGGCTCGCATGTCCTTGAACCGGTAGGCGAGGCCGAGGCCCCACCCGGTCCCGATCGTCGCCACGCCGATTCCGGCGACGAATAGCGAGAGTACGGCGGCTGGATTGCCCTCGGGCCTCGCGCCGAGGGCGAACCCGACCACAGTGACCAACACGACGGCGATCACCGCTCTCGTCCAGGCCGCCAAGTAGGGGCCGAGAAGGATGTCTCGGCGACTGGCGGGTGCCATGCGGATGCGGTCGTAGAAGCCGGTCTGAAGATCACGGATCATCGAGAACCCTGTTCCGAGCCCGGCGAATGAGGCCCCCATGGTCACCGCCATCGGCAGGTACCAGTTGACCGACCGGTCGGTGGGGAAGCCGGGGATGGCAGTGATCCCGGCATAGGTGCCAGAGAACGACACCACCTGGAAAACAGGCATGAGCAGGGCCGGCAAGAACGCTGAGGGGAGCCGTCGGATGTTGCGAAGGCTGCGCACGGCCAGTCCGGTCGAGGCGCTCATGATGCTGCCACCCGACGTCGAAGTGAACGCATTGAGATTCCGAGGCCGCCGACAGCGATTGCCGCGGGGATGGCGATCGTCTGGGCGACGGCGACCGTCGAGAGATCGCCGATGGTCAGCGATCGGAATCCCTCCACGAGGTACGACACCGGGTTGAGGTCGGCGATGCGTCGGTAGATGCCATCCATCGTCTGACGTGGGAAGAACGCTGACGAGAAGAAAAGCAGAACGAACAAGAGCGGGAACGAGCCTTGCACGGCCTCGCTCGAACCGGTGCGCAAAGCCATTGCCGACATGACCGCACCGACCGCTAGGGCGGTGAGCAGGCCCCCGACCATCATGGCGATCAGTCCCAGCACACCTGACTTGATGCTTAGTCCGAAGGGGAGGAGCACCACCACGAAGAACACTGTCTGGGCGAAGCCGTAGACCATTGCGCCGGCGAGTCGGCCGACGAGGATGCCGACGCGGGGGCTCGGGGTGAGAAGTAGTCGATCGAAGAATCCCGTCTCGATGTCAGTGGCAAGGGCGGTGGCGCTGGTGATCGAGCCGAAGAGCACTCCTTGCACGACCGAACCGGCGAGTGCGAAGTCGAGGAACGAGTCGACCACGGGGAATCCCGGGATCGAGATGGCCCGTCCGAATGACGACGTGCCGAGCGCCACGAAGAACAGCGGAAAGACCATCGATGGCACGACAACGCTCGGTTGACGCAGGATCGACTGAACTGAGCGCTTCGAAAGGGCCACGAGTTGCTGTGCTGTTGCGGTGCTCATGATGCGCCCTCGAGGCGATGACCGGTTGCGTCGGCGAACACGTCGTCGAGGCTTGGGGCGTTGAGTTCGAGGTGGTGAACGCCGATACCGGCGTCGTCGAGGGCGCGCACCACTGCAGACACGCCGGCAGCACCTTCTGCAAGACCGACGCCGAGCGTGCCCTCGGCCGTCGGCCGCAGTTCTCCGAATCGGGTGAGGACCTCCGACGCCGTGTTGACCTGGGCGGGGTCGACGGCGACGAACAAGGTGGGGGCTCCGACGGCTGCCTTGAGTTCGTCTGGCCGGCCCCTGCTCACGATCCGACCATGGTCGATGATCGCGACTCGGTCGGCGAGTTGATCGGCCTCCTCGAGATATTGGGTGGTGAGCAGCACCGTGGTCCCGTCGTTGTTGAGTCTGCGGATCTCATCCCAGAGTGCCATGCGACTCATCGGGTCGAGCCCGGTGGTCGGCTCATCGAGGAACAGCACCGACGGTTCGTGGATCAGCGCCAGTGCCAAGTCGAGACGTCGACGCATGCCGCCTGAGTAGGTGCCGACACGGCGGTCACCGGCGGCAGACAGACCGACCCGTTCGAGCAACTCGCCAACTCGTGCTGTGTGATCGGCCTTCGGGAGACCGTAGAGCACGGCCTGCAGGTGGAGGAGTTCGGCCCCGGTCATCAACGGGTCGATGGCGGCGTCCTGGAGCGCCACTCCGATGCTGCGGCGAACCTCATCGGACTGGGTGGCCACATCGAAGCCTGCGACCTTGGCAGACCCCCCGGTCGGGCGAAGAAGGGTGGTGAGCATGCGAACCGTGGTGCTCTTGCCGGCACCGTTCGGCCCGAGAAATCCGAAGATCTCTCCAGGCTCAACCGAGAGATCGACGCCATCGACGGCTCGGATGGCGCGTTCGCCCGAGCCAAACGTGCGCTCGAGGCCGACAGCGACGATCGGAGCTGACGTGTCTGACAGGAGAGTCGTCATGCTGGCGAGGCTACGCCCGCCGGTTCGAACTCAGCGTGTTGCGTCGTTGATGGCTCGCCAGACCTTCTCTGAGGTGCACGGCATGTCGATGTGACGCACGCCGAGGTGCGAGAGAGCGTCGATGACAGCTGAGTGAACCGCCGGTGTCGAGCCGATCGTGCCTGACTCGCCGATTCCCTTCGCTCCGAGCGGATTGACGAAGGTTGGTGTCTCCATCGGGATCCGCTCGATGTCGGGCATCAGGTCCATTGAGATCATGGCGTAATCGGCGAGGTTCGATGTCACGGGGTTGCCGTCCTCGTCATAGCGAACCTCCTCGTAGAGGGCCTGCGCCGTGCCCTGGGCAATACCGCCGTGCACTTGGCCTGCAAGAAGAAGGGGATTGACGATCGTGCCGGCGTCGTCGCAGGCAATGTGCCTGAGGTGTTTGACAGCACCGGTGTCGCGATCGACCTCGACGACGGCGACGTGGGCGCCGAAGGGATACGTCGCCCCCGACGTTTTGAACGTGGTCTGCTCGATCAGTCCGGCCTCACCCGCCGCCGCCGCGACGTCGGACCACGAGGTGGAGACAGCGGGTGTGCCGGCTACGTGGAACGAACCAGACTCAGTGTCGAGCACGACGTCGATTTCGTCGGCCTCCAACAGTCGGGCGGCAATGCGTCGGCCTTGTTCGACGATTCCGGCGGCTGCCTGATGAACGGCCAGACCGCCTTGCTGAAGTGACCGTGACCCCATGGTGCCTCCGCCAACCGGGGTGAGGTCGGTGTCGCCCCACACCAGGGTGAAGCGGTCGACATCGATGCCAGTCTGAGCGCTGGCGATCATCGACCAGGCGGTGTCGTGGCCCTGGCCATGCGGTGATGTGCCCGTGTAGATGGTGCCGCTGCCGTCAGGGTGGATGACGATCTTCGCGTCCTCCTGTGGGGCGCCGGCACCTCCGGTGATCTCGACGTAGACACTGACGCCGATACCGAGCATCTTGGGGTCGTCAGCAGCACGACGCCGGGCCTGCTCGGCGCGCAGCGCCTCGTAGTCGGCCTGAGCGAGCGCCCGATCGAGGCTGCCCTCGAAATCACCGACGTCATAGGTCTCGCCGATCGCGGTGGTCACTGGTTCGTTGAATGCCGGAATCAGGTTGCGGCGCCGGACTTCGACTGGGTCCAGTCCGATCTCGGCGGCGAAGAGATCGAGGGCGCGTTCGGTGGCCGCAGTCGCTTCGGGCCTCCCAGCACCGCGATAGGCGACGACGGGGTTGGTGTTGGTGACGACCGAGACGCAGTGAGCCTCAACGTTCTCGAACTTGTAGACGCCCGCAGCCATACGGCGGGTGAAGAGTGCCCCGAGGATGGTGCCGATTTCGGCGAAACCGCCGGAGTCCTGGACCATCTCCAATTGGAAGTGGGTGATCGTTCCGTCGCGACGCCCGCCGACAGTGATCGTCTGGAGCTGCGATCGCCCGTGGCCGAGGTTCATCATCGACTCACTACGGGTCTCTTGGAATCGGACGGGCCGACCGACCTTGGCTGCCAGCACGCCGAGGATGAGTTCCTCGGAGTAGCAGCCGATCTTGGCGCCGAACCCTCCTCCGACGTCCGGGGTGAGGATGTGCACCTTGTCCTTCTCGACGCCGTTCGCGGCGGCGATTGGTCCGACAGCGCCTTGGGCGTGCTGCGTGCTCAGCCATTCGTGCAGTCGACCGTCGTGCCACACGGCTGCAGCGGCTCGGGGTTCGAGCGGACACGGGGCGACGCGTTGGTTGAGCGCCTCGGTGGACACGACGACCTCGCAGTCGGCGAAGTAGTCAGGGCCCGATGTGGGACCGCCCCCGAACGCCACTGAGTCAAACACGGCATTGGAGCCGGCTGCTTCATAGATGTGGGTGTCGGATGACAATGCCTCAGCGATGCCTACCACAGCAGGGAGCGGGTCGATGTCGATCAACACGTTCTGAGCTGCGTCGACGGCTTGCTCGTAGGTTTCGGCCACGACAGCGACGACCGGCTCACCGACCCAACGAACCTTGTCGCTGGCGAGGAGGGTTCTCGCCACAGCGGGGTTGAAGTTCGATGCAGTGGGCTCGAGGCCGAGGTCGGCCGCCGTGAACACACCGAGCACCCCGGGCATGTCGACGGCGTCGGACACGTCGATCGACTCGATTGTCCCGTGGGCAATCGGCGAACGCGCGAACGCAACGTGGGTGGCTCCGTCGAGGAGGGGATGGGACAGGTCGGCGAGGTACACCCCTCCGGTGGTCAGGAACTTCGGGTCTTCTTTGCGCAGAACCCGTTCGCCCAGCACGCTTCCAGCCATCGTCGCTCCCTGTGTTGTGAGAATCGCGAACCCCTCATGGGGACTTCTCCCGACTGTACTCGCCGGCTGAGCACCGTGAGAATGCGGGCACGCCGATCAGGGGTCGATGGATCTGATCTCGATGATGTCGCCGAGTGGTCCATAGGGCCAGCCGTCGGGGAGATCAACGGGGAGGTCGCCGGCGGCAAGAACCGTTTGGCGGGTCTCGCCGTCCGCGACATATCCGAGTTCGTCACGGGCTGCCTCGCGGATCCCATCGTCTGTCCGCAAGCGGTTGACCTCGGCGGCCAGATCGGCGTTGACATCCTCGAGTCGGCCGAGTTCGGTTTCGAGGCGGTCGATCTCATTGCCTTGATCGACATAGGCCTGAAGCGGAAGCACGACGACCGACGCGACTGCTGCGATTGCAACGATGGCGACTGCTGAGCCGAGGACCAGTGCCGGGCGACTCCTGCGGGAACCTGATTGTCGGCGGTCGCTCACCCGTGGCCGGCCGCGAGTCGAAGCCGGTCGGGCTCGCTTGGTCAGCGATGATCGATGTCGCTTGGTTGAACCCGTTCCCACAGAGCCAGATGATGGCAGGTGCCAGATGCCGAGCGGTGTCGTTCAGCGTGGGGCCAGTGCGGAGCGACCCCGGAACCCGGCCGCCTCCCCGAGCTCAGACTCGATTCGAAGCAGTTGGTTGTATTTCGCAACTCGATCGGATCGACAGGGCGCACCGGTCTTGATCTGGCCGCAGTTCACCGCGACGGCCAAGTCGGCGATGGTGGTGTCCTCGGTCTCACCGCTGCGGTGGCTCATGACCGCGGTGTAGGAGTTGGCGTGCGCCAGTTCGACCGTCTCCAACGTCTCGGTCAGCGAACCGATCTGGTTCACTTTCACGAGCACGCTGTTCGCGACCGAACGTTCGATACCCATTCTGAGTCGCCGGGTGTTGGTGACGAACAGATCGTCGCCGACGAGCTGACAGCGATCGCCAATTGCCGCGGTGAGCATGGCCCAGCCCTCCCAGTCCTCTTCGGACATGCCATCCTCGATGGATACCACCGGGTAGGTCGCCACGATTCGTGACCAGTACTCAGCCATCTCGGCAGCGGTGAGGATCCGCCCTTCGCCATCGAGGTGATAGGCGCCGTCCCGGTGGATCTCGCTCACGGCTGGGTCGAGGGCGATCGCAATGTCGGATCCGGGGGTGAAGCCGGCCTTCTCGATCGCCTCTGTGAGAAGACGGATCGCGTCCTCGTTCGAGTTGAGGTTGGGTGCGAAGCCACCCTCGTCGCCGACCGCAGTCGACAGTCCACGGTCGTGGAGCACCGACTTGAGCACGTGGTACGTCTGGGTGCCCCAACGCAGCGCCTCGCTGAACGACGGGGCTCCGATCGGCATGATCATGAACTCTTGGAAGTCGACCGAGTTGTCGGCATGGACACCGCCGTTGAGCACATTCATCATCGGCACGGGAAGCACGTGGGCATTTGCCCCGCCTACGTAGCGGTAGAGGGGCATCTCGAGATGATCGGCGGCCGCTCGGGCGACGGCCAGGCTGGTGCCGAGAATTGCGTTGGCACCGATACGAGCCTTGTTGTCGGTGCCGTCGAGTTCGAGCAGTTCACGGTCGACGGCGCGCTGGTCGAGAGCATCGAAGCCTGCGAGGACGTCGGCGACCTCGGTGTTCACGTAGCCGACCGCTGTGCGCACACCTTTGCCCCCGTAGCGGTCGTCGCCGTCGCGGAGTTCAACGGCTTCATGTTCACCGGTCGATGCGCCGCTTGGCACTGCGGCCCGGCCGATTGCTCCCGAGTCGAGGACCACTTCGACCTCGACTGTCGGATTGCCACGCGAGTCGAGGATTTCGCGTCCGTGGATGTGGATGATCTCACTCATGTTGGGCTCATCTTTCTCTGGTCAGCCGATGACTCGGTCTCGCAGTCGGTCACGGTAATACTTCGATTCTCTCGATCTCGGCGGTCGGCTCATCGAGTTGCACCCGCTCGTCGGGGGATGAGGCGAGCACGTCGGCGAGGTACGACTCGATGGCCTCCTCGACAGCAACGTGGCGGCCGAGTTCCTCTGCTAGGTACCAGCGATGTTCGAGGAGTTGATGAAAGATCTCCGCCGCCTCGAGTCGCACGATGAGGTGATCGGGAATTGCAGCGATGATCGGTTCGAACCGCTGATCGAGCCACCGAACTGCGGCGATGTTCTCGGCGATCGAAGTTCCGTCGCGCCCGCGCATGTCGGCGGCGAACGTCTTGATGTCCTCGAGCATCCGACGCGCCTGGTTCTCTCCGGCCCGCAGTCCGGTGAGGCGCAGCAGCCGCTCAGTGTGGAACCCGTG
Source organism: Actinomycetota bacterium (assembly GCA_027730505.1). Classification (GTDB taxonomy): domain Bacteria; phylum Actinomycetota; class Acidimicrobiia; order Acidimicrobiales; family Ilumatobacteraceae; genus Casp-actino5. The sequence goes on from JAQCGT010000014.1 coordinate 9,276, forward strand.
CTCGACCACCCTCGGCACGACGCGCAGGTGTTGGCCATCGGCGGTCGTCACCACCTCGAGCTCCTCGACGTCGAATCCGAGCTCATGTAGCCGGTCGAGACGGCGTCGCACGCTCCGATAGTCGCCGAGGTCGGTCGTGTCGACAGCGGTCAGCTCCTCCCAGAGGTGCTGATAGCGGCGCTCGATCTCGGCAGCGACAGTGAACGGATCGATGTCGGCGCGCAGGCGCCCAGCCTCTTGCAGATCAAGCAGGCCGCCGGCGACGTTGTCGCAGGCGATCATGAGGTCGAGGCGGCGCTGCCCGTCGCTCAGCGCCTTGTGACGTTCACCGGTCTCGACGTCGATGACATATGCCGTGAGGGTGCCGGCATCCCGGCGGAACAGAGCATTTGATAGCGAGCAGTCACCCCAGAAGAATCCTTCCAGGTGGAGTCTCACGAGTAGGCCGACGAGTGCGTCGAGGAGCCGATCGCCGAGAAACGGAATCGTGAGACCTCGTCCGGAGAGCAGCGACCGGTATGGGAGTGAATAGTCGAGATGACGGGTGATGAGGACGCCATCGAGCCCATCAGCTCGCTCGGTGACTAGCGCCACCACCTCGACTGTCGGAAGTCCGTCTTCAGCGAGTTCGCGCAGCAGCGAGTATTCGCGGCGGGCCAAGTCATCGGGGAGTTCCTTGACGACATACGTCAGTTCTGCGAGCTCGAGCACCCGGACTTCGTGGCGATGGACGCCGAGTACATCGTGCATGCCATCGAGCGACCAGGTCGCCAGCGGTTGGTCGAATGGGAGTTCATCAACCCCCGGGTGGTCCGTTGGATGAGCCACCTGGAGTCGCATCACCGCTCCCGATCGGCGAGGAGGGCCTTGGCTTCGTCCCAGAGTGCGTCGAGTGCGTCGATGTCGAGGTCGTCCAGGTCGAGACTCCGCTCGGCAGCCATCCGCTCGACCTCAGCGAAGCGTTGCCGGAAGCGATCGGTGGCTGATCGAAGAGCGGTCTCCGGCTCGACGCCGAGGTGTCGGGCTACGTTCACCACAGCGAAGAGCAGGTCACCGATCTCGGCGCGCACGGAGCGCTCATCGCCCGATGCACGTGCATCGACGACCTCGGATGTCTCCTCGGCAACCTTGGCCAGCGCGCCGGCCACGTCGGGCCAGTCGAAACCGACCTTGGCAGCCTTGCGTTGAACCGTCGCCGAGTGAGCGAGCGCCGGCAAGGCGTCTGGCACCCCATCGAGAACGGACGGACGTCGCTCCGCTGTCGATCGCTCAGCCGCTTTGATTCGCTCCCAGTTTCGGGTGACTTCGGCGGCGTCTGCGACCTCGACCGAGCCGAACACGTGTGGGTGGCGCCGGACGAGCTTGTCGTGAATGGCGGAGGTGACGTCTGCCATGGTGAAGCGGCCCTCCTGCTCGGCGATCGTTGCATGGAATTCGATCTGGTAGAGGAGGTCTCCGAGCTCGGCGATCAGTTCGTCGTCGGTGGACGGATCCTCGGGGTTGAGGTGATCGATGGCCTCCACCACTTCGTACGCCTCTTCGACCAGATGGGGGATGAGGGTGGTGTGCGTCTGTTCGATGTCCCACGGGCACCGCTCACGCAGGGTCCGAGCAAGGTCGTGGAAACGCTGGTACCCGGACGCGACGGGCACCCCCATCCGAGGTATCCAGAGCGAGGTGAGGTGATCTGGTGCGCAGACCCTGTCCATCTCGGACCACGTGGTCTCGATGATCTCCTCGTCTGCGGTGCCGATCGCATGCAGCACGACGACGGGAGTGGCGTCGAGAGTGTCGGTCGCGAATTCGTCCGGCCCCGGATCGACGGCCAGCTTGATCGCAGACAGGACCCAGTCGGCGTGCACGTGTGCCACAAGCATCGGACCGACATGTCCCGCAGCTTCTGTGGCGAAGCGATGGCCGTCGATGAGTCTGACGCCGAGTTCGACCGGGTCGATGCCGAGTCGTGCCCATACGGCATCCAGAAACGAGATTGCAGGCAGCGTGATGCACTCGATGGTCGGGTCGGCTCGAAGGATCGACACGGTTCGCTCGAGAACGAGAGGTGAGCCGGGTACGGCATAGAGCACCTCGCCATACTCTGCGGCGTCGGCGATCAACCGATGAGCAATGTCGTCGTAGACCTCGTCAAAGTTCGAGGCGGACTCATAGAGCTCGTCGTAACTGGTGGCTTGGTGTACGAGGTGAGCGCTCGGATGCCGATCTGTGCGAAGTCTCCGGATCGCTATCCGTTCGATCGCCTCGAACGTGGCGCTGGTGACCTGGGATGGGTCGCCGGGGCCGAGTCCGACGACGGTGACACGTCCGGTCGAGGCGCTCATCCGATGGGCTGGATGCGGCCGGTGGGAGCGTCCCATCTGCCGTATCGGGGGTCGACACGGACGCTGCTGGAGTTCAGCAGTCCATCGAGCAACAGTGATGACGCCGATGGGTCGGTCAGCGTGTCGGTGACAGCGTCACCCACCTCGCTCCACGGGCGATTCATGATCACGTGCCAACCGAATGATGACTGCACTGGCTCGGACCATCCATGTGCGGGAGCGGTGAAGGCGCCCCGAGTGAAGTCCGGATCGAACCCGGTCACATATTGGTTGGTGGTGATGCAGGGCGAGTCGGGAGACACGAGCGCGCCGCCGGTCTCCGCAGCTGCGGGCTCGGTCGAGAGATCCGAGGCGAGGATTGCGAAATCGGCACCTGCTTCGAGTTGAGCGATCAAGTCGAGAGCCTCAACTTCGGTGTCGACGAGGATGTGGCGCACGCAGAGGAGTCCGGTGGCCACTGGCGCGCTTCGGTACGTCTTTTCGACCTCCGTCGCAGTTGGTGGGGTCACTCGGGCGAGCGCCGTGCCGATGACCGTCGAGTCGGTTGACGCAATCAGGTCGAGCAGGGTCGGGCTGAGCGCCCGCCATGGATGATCAGCGGGCAAGGCCTCGTAGAAAGGCGCGAGGTCGGCGCCGGTGAGGCCGCTCCCACTTCGCTCCAACAGCTCGGTCAGGGCGGCAACCTGCACCATGGCTCCGAGAAGCACCCGGGCTTGGTCGGCCCCGGTGGTTCGGTCGTCGCCGATTGGCGACGTGCCGAAGATGTCGCCTCGGCTTGCGAACTCGTCAAGAAGCGTGTCGAACTCGCCTTGGGTGATCTCCTGATCCTCCACTGATGCGACCACATCGACGTCGCTGAACGTGGCGCAACCAGAGGTGAGCGCGATGAGCGAGATGGTGATGGCGACGCGGGGGATCACGATTGAAACGCTACCGCTGGCGATGCTTTGGCACCGTCAGGCGCCGGACAAGGCTGATTCGAGTTGGTCGACTGCAGCGGGCAGCGATGCCGGAATTCTCGGCTCGAATGACGCCAAGTGATCGCGAATCTCCGGAATGGCGCTCATCCAACCCTCGGTGTCGACCGACAGGATTGTCTCGAGATCGGCCGGATCGATGTCGAGACCATCGAGATCGAGTGAGCCGGTGGCTGGCAACCGGCCGATCGGGGTGTCGACGGCGTCCGCCGATCCGTCGATCCGCTCGAAGACCCACTTGAGCACCCGTGAGTTCTCGCCGAAGCCGGGCCAGAGGAAACGTCCGTCCTCGTCCCTTCGGAACCAGTTGACGAAGAAGATCCGGGGCAGCTTGGACGCGTCGCCTTGAGCGCCGATCTTCAGCCAGTGAGCGAAATAGTCCCCGTAGTGATAGCCGCAAAACGGGAGCATCGCCATTGGATCGAAGCGAAGCTTGCCAACCGCTCCCTGCTGGGCTGCGGTTGTCTCTGAGGCCATGATCGACCCGAGGAACACTCCGTGCTCCCAGTCGTAGGCCTCGGTCACGAGCGGGACAGTGCTGCGTCGGCGACCTCCGAAGAGAATCGCTGAGATCGGCACACCGGCAGGGTCTTCCCATTCGGATGCGATCGACGGGCACTGAGCGGCGGGGGCGGTGAAGCGCGCATTGGGATGCGCAGCTGGCGTGTCGACCTCCGGTGTCCAGGCATCGCCCCGCCAGTCGGTGGCTCGCGCCGGCGGCGTGTCGTTCATGCCCTCCCACCACACGTCACCGTCGGAGGTCAGCGCCGTGTTGGTGTAGATGCAGTTGCCCCACAGCGTGTCCATGGCGTTTGCGTTGGTGTCGTATCCGGTGCCCGGGGCAACACCGAAGAAGCCAGCCTCGGGGTTGATGGCCCGGAGGTTGCCCTCATCGTCGAACTTCATCCAGCAGATGTCGTCACCGACAGTCTCGGCTGTCCAACCGGGAATGGTTGGAACGAGCATGGCGAGATTTGTCTTGCCGCATGCGGAGGGGAAGGCGGCGGCGATGTACTTGGAGTCGCCTGCAGGATTGGTGAGCTTCAGAATCAGCATGTGCTCGGCCAGCCAACCGGCGTCGCGAGCCATGACGGACGCGATACGGAGGGCGAAGCACTTCTTACCGAGCAGGGCGTTACCGCCGTAGCCGGAACCGTACGACCAGATCTCACGTGTCTCGGGGAAGTGGACGATGTACTTGTTATCGGCATCGCATGGCCATGCAACGTCGGATCGGCCGGCCTCGAGCGGCGCGCCGACCGAGTGGAGGCAGGGCACCCAGTCGCCATCTCCGAGCACGTCGAGTGCGCCTTGTCCCATGCGGGTCATGATGCGCATCGACACGGCGACGTATGCGGAATCGGTGAGTTGAACCCCGATGTGGGCGATCGGCGAGCCGAGGGGGCCCATTGAGAACGGGACGACGTACATGGTGCGACCCCGCATTGATCCCTCGTAGAGCGAGGTCATCTCAGCGCGCATCTCCTCGGGCTGACGCCAGTTGTTGTTGGGTCCGGCATCGTCGCGTGACGCCGAGCAGATGAAGGTGCGGTCCTCCACGCGAGCGACATCGCCCGGGTCGGAGTGAGCCCAGTACGAGTTGGGCCGTTTCGCCTCGTCGAGTTTGGTGAAGGTTCCAGAGGCGACCAGTTCGTTACAGAGGGCGTCGTACTCGTCGGCGCTGCCATCGCACCAGTGGATGGCGTCGGGCTGCATGATCGATGCCCAATGCTGGACCCAGTCTTGGAGTCTGGTGTTGGAGGTTGTACCGCTCATCTCGTCCCCTTTACGGTCGGGATCGGTCACGCCGAACTCCGGAGGTTATTAGACGAGTCTTGCGTATCGCTTCTCGTCAGCAGGAGTCGCGATCGCGATCGAATGTGCGTTTGTGACGATAGGTCATCTCTTGGACAGATGGCCATTACCGCTCATCCATCGTTCATAGCGATGGTCTGCGTCGTCGGGTCAGTGCCCAGGCGTACCCATGTCGACTTCACTACCCAGACGAAGGCGGGTCGCCCGGCCCTCGGCGTCGACGTCGAACACGACCCGTTGGCCCTGACGCAACATGCGGAAGACCGATCCGTCGAGGGCATTGACTGCAAGGTCGTAGTCGGCGAGGTCGCGATCGCACATGACGATGCCATCTCCCGTCACCGGGTCGTAAGCCTTGATCACTCCCTGCATGAGGGTGAGGGTACTCGTTCGTGTCCGGCTCAGCCGGCCTTGACGATCTTGCCCGACTTGATACAGCCGGTGCAGACGTTCACACGCTTGGGAGAGCCCTTCACGATGGCGCGCACACGCTGAATGTTCGGGTTCCAGCGACGCTTGGTGCGACGGTGCGAGTGGGACACGCTCATGCCCCAGGACGGACCCTTACCGCAGACCTCACAGACCGATGCCATCTCGAACAGTGCTCCTCAACTCGACGGAAGTTCCGCCGTAAACCTCGTGCAGAACCGAGTCCGCACATCGACTCGGGCACGTTATCGGCCCTCGTCGAATCTCACACCAGGGCCGGTCGGCGGGTACGGAGAGCGACTAGATTCTCTCCGTGCCCACGCTCGACAGGCTCGACGTCCATTCCCTGAGGGCAGTGGTGACAACCTTCCGCGATGCCGTTCATGCACATGCTGGTGGGCTGAACCGCCTCAACGTGTATCCGGTTCCCGACGGCGACACTGGGACCAACATGGCCCGCACTCTCGAGGCAGTGGTCGCCGAGATGGAATCGGCCGAGGAGACCCTCGATGCGACGTGCGATGCGATCAGCCATGGATCGCTGATGGGGGCTCGCGGGAACTCCGGTGTGATCCTCAGTCAGATCATGAGAGGCATCGCCTCGACCATGAAAGAGCAGGCTGAGACGTCGGGTGCTCGATTCGCTGAGGCCTTGACGAGCGCAGCGGCCGGGGCATATCGCGCCGTGTTGAAGCCGATCGAAGGGACGATCCTGACGGTGGTTCGCGAGAGCGCTGACGCGGCGCGGGCTGCGGCCGCTGATGGCGCCTCGCTCGTCGAGGTGATCAGTGCGGCGCGTGAAGCTGGACGAGATGCCCTCGAGCGGACACCGGAAATGCTGCCCGTTCTCGCTGACGCAGGGGTGGTGGACGCCGGAGGTGCCGGATACCTCCTGCTGCTCGACTCCGCAATGCATGTTGTTGACGGTTCGCCTCTTCCCGAACCCGGTGAACCTGACCCGGTGATTCTTCCCTTGCAGAGTTCGATGACGATCACCGAGTCCCGTGTCGGCGGAGCGGACACCGTCGACGTCGCCGACCAGCGGTTCGAGGTGATGTACCTGTGCGAACTCGACGACGAACGTATCGAGGACTTCAAACAGGGGTGGGGGCAGATCGGGGATTCGATCGTCGTCGTCGGTGGTGAGGGTATGTGGAACTGTCACGTGCACACCAATGACATCGGAGCGGCGATCGAGGTCGCGCTCGAACTCGGCGGACGACCGAGCCGAATCCGGGTGACGGACCTGTTCGACGAAGTCGAGGCCGAGCACGAACGCCGAGAGGCGGAGATGACCCAAGCGGAGCGGGGGGCGCCACACGTTCCGTCTCGGGCCGGGTCGGGGCAGCCGCGGGTCACCACCGCCGTTGTGGCGGTGTCGAGCGGGCCCGGCCTGGCCGACCTGTTCTCTGCGCTCCGGGTGCAAGGCATCGTGTCCGGCGGTCAGACGCTCAATCCATCGACGGCCGAGTTGCTCGACGTGGTGGAGCACGTGAATGCCGATCAAGTGGTGATCCTCCCGAACAATTCCAACATCATCCCGGTCGCCGAGCAGATCGACGCGCTCACCTCCAAGGTGGTGAAAGTGGTGGCCACCCGGACGATGCCCCAGGCCCTCGCCGCCCTCATCTCGTATGACCCCGAGGCCGACGCTGTCGAGAACGTCGCTTCGATGTCGATGGCGGCTGACGCTGTGCGCACTGGCGAAGTCACTCAGGCGGTTCGGTCCTCCCGCTCCGACGTGGGCCCGGTGTCAGAAGGTGACTGGATCGGCATCGTGAAGGGCGATGGGATCGCTGTCGTTGGAACCGATCCGCTCGACGTGTGTTCGAGACTCGTGGATCAGTTGCTTGGCGATGACGGCGAGCTCGTCACGATCATCACGGGGATCGATGCCGATGATCAGGTCGTGGCATCGCTTCTCAGCGCGCTCCGCGACCGCACCCTTGCGCCCGAGGTGGAGGTGCATCACGGTGGTCAGCCGCTCTACCCCTATCTCTTCGGGGTTGAATGATCTTGGCCGCCTCGACGGGTGAGCGGCCACTGAGTCTGCGTGAGCTCGCCGAAATCGATGTCGACAGGTTGCGTGGGGTTGGCGAACAGCGCCGAAGGGCCCTGTCAGAGTTCGGTATCGAGAGCGTGCTCGATCTCCTGACGCATTACCCGAGGCGCTGGATCGATCGGACCAATCAGATGCGTATCAGCGACGCCGAGGTCGGCACCGAGGTGCTCTTGGTCGTGGAGGTCCGCTCTGTCGAGGAACGAACGGTGAGGAACCGTCGAAAGATGGTTACGGCAAAAGTTGGAGACGGCAGCGGACAGATCAGTTTGGTGTTTTTCAATCAACCGTGGCGCGCTCGCCAACTCGAGACCGTGAAGTCGGTTGCCGTTCATGGCCGACTCGAGGAGTACCGAGGCTTTCGGCAGATGACCAACCCGCTGGTTGATCCGATCGGTGATCGCACAGGCCGGATCGTTCCGATCTACCCGCAGAGCGAAAAGGTTCGGCTGTCGACATGGGAGATCGGCGGGCTCGTCGAGCAGGCGCTGCGACGTTGCGAACCCCGGGGGATCGACGACCCGGTTCCCATTGAGTATCTCGAGCGACTCGGGCTGATCGATCGATTTGCGGCGATCAGAGCCATCCACACGCCGACGAGCATGGCTGAGGCGCAAGACGCTCGCCGTCGACTCGCCTTCGATGAATTGCTGCGGGTTCAGCTCGCACTCGTGCGTCGGAAGCGTGAACTCGAAGCTGCGTCGCGCGGGGTTGAGCACATAGTTGATGGTGAGCTGATCGGGCGGTTCTTCTCCTCGCTGCCGTTCCCGCTCACCGGGGCGCAACGTCGAGCGATTGCGGAGATCTCATCCGACCTGGCCCTGCCGAGGCCGATGCATCGTCTGCTGCAGGGCGACGTGGGCGCGGGTAAGACCTTGGTGGCGGTGGCGACATTGCTCGTTGCCGTTCAGGGCGGCCATCAGGGTGCTCTGATGGCGCCGACCGAGGTGTTGGCCGAGCAGCATCACAGCGGCATCACCGGCCTTCTGGGAGACCTTCGGGTGCCCGATCCGGACAACCTCTTCGGTGACCGTCCGCTTCGCATCGAGTTGCTCACCAACCGGGTCGGCGGCCAGGAGCGACGAGACGTTCTCGCTGGGCTCGCTGATAGGTCGGTCGATCTCGTCATCGGAACGCATGCGCTCATTCAGGAGGGTGTCGACTTTGCGAGCCTTGGCGCAGTGGTGGTGGACGAACAGCACCGGTTTGGCGTCGAACAGCGTGCCGCGCTTCGTGACAAGGCGTCGGAACGAATGCCCGACGTTCTGGTCATGACCGCAACGCCGATTCCCCGTACGGCTGCCATGACGGTCTACGGCGATCTCGATGTGAGCGTGCTCGACGAACTGCCTCCCGGCCGCACCCCGATCGTCACGCGATGGGCTGCCGGTCCGATGTCGGAGCCTCAGGTGTGGGAGCAGGTGCGTGCCGAGGTGGGCGACGGTCGCCAGGCCTATGTGGTCTGCCCGCTGATCACCGAGAGCGAGAATCTTGAGGTCGCCTCGGCCGAGGAGACCCATGAACGACTCGTCTCCACCGACCTGTCGAGCCTTCGCGTCGGACTGCTCCACGGCAGGATGGCGCAGGCCGACAAGGAAGAGGCGATGAACTCGTTCCGGTCGGGCGAGCTCGATGTCTTGGTGGCGACCACCGTGATCGAAGTCGGTGTCGACGTGCCCAATGCAACCGTGATGGTGGTGCTCGATGCCGATCGATTCGGCATTGCGCAACTTCACCAGTTGCGAGGCCGGGTCGGTCGAGGGGAACACGCCTCGACCTGTTGGCTCGTCACGGGTGAGGCCGATGGTCCAAATCCGAGGATCGAGGCATTGGTGGCATCGACCGACGGGTTCGAACTCGCTGAGGTCGACCTCGATCTTCGCGGCGAGGGCACGCTCATGTCGACTGCTCAGAAGGGGCGGAGCGACTTGAGGCTCGCTTCGTTGAGGCGCGACCGTGAGCTCGTCGCTGAGGCCCGAGACGTGGCGTTTTCGATCGTTGACGCTCAGTCGGACGGCGACGATGCAGCACCGTTGTTCGACGAGGTGTCGCTCCTGCTCAGCGAGGACGACGAGGCCTTCCTCACCAAGTCGTGATGTCGCTTGGCGACTCGTCTGCATCCGGCAGAACAAGATCCCAGCGGTCGAGGCAGTCAGCGCATCGATAGGCGACGATGTCGCCCGGTTCCCACGGGTCGCCCTCCGGTCGTGGGAGTGTGAGCAGGAAGGCACGTCCGCCGCAGTCGATACACACGATCTCGGGCTCAGGCGCGACTGACATTGGGATGAGTATGGCCGAGTCGGGGTCTAGCCTGACGTTGTGCGCGTCGTGTCCGGTCGACTCGGAGGTCGACGTCTCATCGCCCCCGATGGCCGTGACACTCGTCCGACCACTGATCGCGTGCGTGAAGCGGTCTTCAACGCGCTCGGCTCGGCGGGCCTCATCCAGGACGCTTTGGTGGCTGATCTCTATGCAGGGTCGGGAGCGATCGGCATCGAGGCGCTTTCGCGTGGAGCGGCTCACTGCGTGTTTGTCGAACGCGACCGCTCTGCGCTCAACGCCCTCGAATCAAACATCCGTGCCCTCGGGATCGACGAGATCAGCGCTGTGCGTCGCTCGGCCGTAGCCGGGGTGGTCGGATCGTTAGACGTGGACCTCGTGTTCGCCGATCCCCCTTACGGTGAAGTCGACTGGGCTGACCTACTTGGACAGATCGCAGCGCCCTTCGTCGTCGCTGAGGACGATCACGAGGTGCGGCCCCCCGAGGGCTGGCACACCGTTCGTGCCCGTCGCTACGGACGCACCTGGGTCACCTTCCTCGAGCGTCGTCCGTCGGCGACGTCGGAGTCGGCTGGCGGGGAACTAAGTTGACAGCACTCATGAGCACTGCATTCCTGCCCGGAAGTTTCGATCCGATGCATCTCGGACACCTCGATGTCGTCGATCAGGCACTCGAGATCTTCGGTGACGTCGTGGTCGGGGTGATGCACAACCCGTCGAAGCCGTCGGGCCTGTTCAGTCCGGATGCTCGTGTCGACTTGGTCAAAGCCACGGTCGGGGACCGGTCCGGTGTCCGGGTTGAGGCATTTGGCGGCCTGGCCGTGCAGGCGGCGGCCCGTGCCGGAGCGACGGTGATCGTGAAAGGCTTGCGAACGATGGCCGACTTCGACATCGAACAGCAGATGGCCCAGAACAACGTCGCGTTGACGGGGATCCGAACGGTCTTCGTGCCGTGTCGTCCCGATCTCGCCCACATCAGCAGCCGGTTCATCCGTGAGATCTCGGCCAACGGGGTGTCGGTCGACCATATGGTTGTGCCGGCTGTGGCGGCCGCACTCACCGCGGCCCGTGGTACCGGAGCTGGCTCGTGAACCCTCATCCACTCGACCCGGAGGACCTCGTGGCCGGAGACGACATGTACGACGACGAGTACGAGAACGACACGGATGACTTCGAGATGGGGCGTGCGAGCGATCCGCATCTGGGCGATGCCGAGACCCTCCTTCGCCGAGCCGTCGACATCGTCGTCACGGCGCCGACCATGCCCTTGTCGTCGTCACCGAGAATCGATCGGGACGAGATGATCGAATTGTTGTCCGAGGCGGTGAGCCGGCTACCCGATGAGTTGCGCCAGGCGCGCCACCTGCTCCGTGAGCGCGATGACTTCATCGCTCGAACGCGACGCGAGGCAGCCGAGATCATTGAGGCGGCGCGCGTCCAGTCGGAGCGGATGGTGCAGCGGACCGAGGTGGTGCGGGCGGCAGAGGCCAGAGCTCGACACATCATGGAGACCGCCAGCAGCGAATCTCGTCGGCTCAAGCACGAGACCGAGGACTTCCTCGACCAGCGACTTGCGAGCTTTGAGATCCTCCTCGAACGTCTCACGAGAACGGTGGCGAACGGTCGCCAGAAGTTGTCCATAACCGGCACCGCTCCGGCTCCGGCCACGAGCGAGACTCCACGACCCGACCAGGGTTTCTTCGATCAGGACCTCTGATCCGGAGCGACGCCCATGGCGATCTCCCCTGAGCTGCGGCCGTTGCGGGTCAACATGGTGGAGTTGCTCCGCCAACCTGGCGCCGAGCGGTCATCGTCGGCGAGTGTGGACCCTGACGTCCTCGGGTGCATCGTGGCCGAGGGCCAAGCATCGCTGCGGGGACCCATCGAGGTCGCGATCCATGCCGTGTCTGGTACCGATGAGGTCGAGGTTGACTGCGTGATCGAGGCGGCCTGGATCGGTGACTGCCGTCGCTGTTTGGCGCCGGTGTCAGGCGTCGAGACGATCAGGGTTGTCGAACACTTCAGGCCGGCTGTTGCGAGCCGTGACGCTGGTCAGCGTGACGACGCCGACGTGATTGCGGTCGAGGGTGATCAGATCGATCTGGTCCCCACGGTCCGTGAGACAGTGATGATCGAGTTGCCGATGGCGCCATTGTGTTCACCCGACTGCGCCGGAATCTGTCCGATCTGTGGGACAGACCGGAACTCGGCCCCGTGCGGCTGTTCGGTGGAGATCCGCGATGAACGTTGGGCTGCCCTGGATTCGCTTCGGCTCGACGAGTGATGCTCGCCGGGTCGGGTTGGCGAGACGTTCAGAGCCGATAGCCTTCGGACGCCCATGTGGTGCGGTTTGAGCCGTTCCACTGTTTCGAGTGACGGAGAGAACCCGTGGCTGTTCCCAAGAAGAAGAAGTCGAAGTCGAAGACTCGTAGCCGCCGCGCTGGCAACTGGAAGCTGGCCGCCCCGGCGCGCAGCACCTGCCCGCGTTGCGCGAGCGCCAAGACGCCGCACACGGTCTGCCCGAACTGCGGGTGGTATCGCAACCGCGTCGTCATTGACGTCGCCTAAAGTTCGCACCCATGCTGCCCGTTGCCGTTGACGCGATGGGTGGCGATCACGCCCCCGACGCGATCGTCGCCGGTGCCCTCCTTGCCGCTGACAGCGGTATTCCTGTCGTGCTCGTCGGCCCGGCTGACCTCGGCTCGAGGGTCGACGTAGGCGGACTGCCTCTCATCGAGGCGTCCGAAGTCATCGAGATGGACGATGACCCAGCTCAGGGTGTTCGTCGCAAGAAGGACTCGTCGCTCGTCAGGGCGGCAGAGGCAGTTCGGGATGGGGTGGCTTCGGCGATGGTGTCCGCCGGTAACACCGGGGCGACAATGGCCTCGGCCCTGTTGCGCATGGGTCGCATCCGAGGCGTCGGACGACCCGCGATCGCCACGATCATCCCGGTTCCCGGCTCGCGCCCGACGGTATTGCTCGATGCCGGCGCCAACTCAGAGGTCCAGGCCGAATGGCTTGTGCAGTTCGCGCAGATGGGGTCGATTTTCTTCCAGCATCGATTCGATGAGCCGTCACCGCGTGTGGGTCTGCTATCCATCGGTGAGGAGCCGGGCAAGGGTGACTCACTTCGCAAGGAGGCGTATGGCCTGCTCGACGCTGCGCCAGGCATCGATTTCATCGGCAATGTCGAGGGCCGCGATGTGATGGCCGATACCTGCGATGTGGTGGTCACCGACGGGTTCACCGGCAATGTCGTTCTCAAGACGCTCGAAGGGGCGATGCGCTCCGTTGTCGGTGCTCTCGGCGCAGCGTTCGCGTCGGACCCGGGCAACGCCGCGCACGCCGAGGCCCTCTTGCCGTCTCTCTTGCCGCTCTACACCTCGCTCGATCCGGAGACCTACGGAGGAGCGATGCTCCTTGGAACCGACGGTGTCTGCATCATCTCCCATGGGTCGTCCACATCGACGGCGATGGCAAACGCGATTGGCGTGGCCCGTGACATGGTCGAGGCCGATGTGGTTGGCAGCATCGCATCGATGATCGCGGCGACCGACTGAGTCGGTCCGCTGAGCCTGTCGGCCATCATCGGTACACTTCGCTCGTGGCCGATCAGCAGCAACTCACCCGTGATGAGATCCTCGACACCGTCAAGGACCGTTTGGCGGACATCCTCGAGATCGATACCTCCCAGATCGCAGAGGGACACTCGTTCGTCGATGATCTCGAGGCTGACTCGCTTGCGCTCATCGAACTCGTCGAGGCGCTCGAGGAGGCGTTCGGGTCGCGAATTCCAGATTTCCGCGTTGAGGACGAGGATCTCGAAGATCTGAAGACGGTGCGCGACGCCGTCGACTACGTCGCTGAACGCGCCGGCCTCTGAGGCTCTCCCGATGGCGGGAGAGCGCAGTGAACTCGAGGGTCGGATCGGATACCGATTCTCCGATTCGACACTTCTGCACAGGGCGCTGTGTCATCGGTCCTGGATTGCGGAGAGCGCTGAGACGGAGTCGAACGAGCGGCTCGAGTTCTTGGGTGACGCTGTCCTCGGCTGGGTTATCGCCGACCTTGCCTATAGTCGCTTCTCCGACCTCGGCGAGGGTGCTCTGACCGATCTCCGTAAGAGCGTCGTGAACGCGGTTGCACTCGCAGGCATCGCGCGTGGGGTTGGTCTCGGCAAGCACCTGCTGCTCGGCCGGGGAGAGGATTCGGGCGGGGGCAGAGATCGAGACTCGATCCTTTCGGACGCGTTCGAAGCCCTACTCGGTGCCATCTACCTCGACGGTGGTGCCACTGCGGCGTTCGATGCGGTCGAGCGGCTTGTCGGGCCACACCTTGACGCGTCGCCGGAGCGTCTCGGTGCGCTCGACCGTAAATCTGCGCTCCAAGAGCGTCTTGCAGCCGCCGGCCGTCCCACTCCGACCTACTCGGCGATCGCAAGCGGGCCAGATCACGACAAGTGGTTCGAGGTCGAGGTGCGTTGCGGATCGGAGGTGCTCGGAGCCGGCTCGGGACGTTCGAAGAAGGTCGCCGAGCAGGCTGCCGCTGCTGTGGCGCTCGCCGCTCTCGACGACCTCGGAGACTGACTGATGCCCGAACTCCCGGAGGTGGAGACCGTGCGTCGCGCTTTGGCCGTTGAGGCGATTGGGCGTCGGGTCGACGCTGTTGAAGTCGGCCGTGATCGAGTGGCGCGCCGCACGTCGCCGGATGCGATCGTTGCGGGTCTGACCGGAGCCGAGATCGAGCGTGTCGACCGACGCGGCAAGTATCTGCTCGTCGGTCTCGACACCGGATCGACGGTCATGATCCACCTCAGGATGAGCGGTCAACTGTTGATCGGGGCAACTGAGACGATGCGGCCTCGGCACTGCCATGTGATGGCGACGCTCGATGATGGCCGCGAATTGCGGTTCGTGGACCCTCGAACCTTTGGCGAGGTGGTCGTGTGTGCGCCCGGAGCATTGCACCGGCTCGTACCCGAACTCTCCAGGCTCGGACCTGACCCGATCGTCGACGGGGTCGACGCTCGAGATATCAGCACGTGGTTCCGCGGTCGCCGGCGACGTCTCAAGTCGATGCTGCTCGATCAGTCGATCATCGCTGGCATCGGGAACATCTACGGCGACGAGATCTGCC
Source organism: Actinomycetota bacterium (assembly GCA_027730505.1). Lineage (GTDB taxonomy): Bacteria > Actinomycetota > Acidimicrobiia > Acidimicrobiales > Ilumatobacteraceae > Casp-actino5. The sequence goes on from JAQCGT010000014.1 coordinate 24,311, forward strand.
ATCGAGCTCGTCTTCGGCCAGATCGACCGGTCGATTCGATTGACCGTCGGGGGTGTGCTCGGTTGGCCTCTGCGGTGTCGACGGTGCTCGATGAGGCCATCGCGGCGGGCGGGTCGACGCTCGGAGACGCGCAGTATGTCGGCCTTGATGGGGTCGCGGGGTCATATCAACGTGAGCATCGGGTGCATGCCCGTGCGGGTGAACGTTGCCGGACCTGTGGCCGGGGGATCGTGCGTCGGATGTCGCTCGATCAGCGCAGCACCCACTGGTGTCCGGTCTGTCAGCGCTGAGACACCACCTCGCGCTATCCCTCGGCGAGTAGATTGCCCACGTCGTGTTCCTCAAGAGTCTCACCCTCAAGGGCTTCAAGTCGTTCGCTGATCAGACGACGATGTCCCTCGAACCAGGGGTCACCGTTGTGGTGGGCCCAAACGGTTCAGGCAAGTCGAACGTCGTCGATGCCATCGCATGGGTGCTGGGAGCGCAGGCCCCGAAAGCGGTGCGAAGCCAAAAGATGGACGATGTGATCTTCGCCGGTACGGCGAAGCGTCCGGCCCTCGGTCGGGCCGAGGTGAGTATCACCCTCGACAATTCGGCCGGGTTGCTCCCCATCGAGTTCACCGAGGTGACGGTCACTCGAATCCTCTTCCGAAACGGCGACAGCGAGTACTCGATCAATGGGGTGCCCTGTCGTCTCCTCGATGTCCAAGAGTTGCTCTCCGACGCTGGAGTGGGCCGTCAGCAGCACGTCATCGTCAGCCAAGGGCAGATCGATGCGGTGCTCAACGCTCGACCCGAAGATCGCCGGGCGATCATCGAAGAGGCTGCCGGGGTGCTCAAATACCGCAAGCGGCGCGAGAAGGCACAACGACGACTCGATGCGACCGAAGCCAATTTGTTGAGGCTCCAGGATCTGCTGCGCGAGGTGCGCCGCCAGTTGCGTCCGCTCGAACGTCAGGCACAAGCAGCGCAGCGGCATGGCGAGCTGCAGACCGAGCTCGATGCACTTCGGATCTTCGTCTCCGGCCGTGAGATCGCAGCGCAGCGAGCGAAGCTGACGACGATTGAGACGTCGCGAATCGCTGATGCGCAGGCCCAGGAGCAGGCCCGCAAGCGACTCGCTGAACTCGATACGGCAGTTATGTCGGTCGAGTCGCAGCTCAGTGCGCGGGGTGCCAGCGATGTCCGCGACCGGTTGGCGAGGGTGGAGCGCCTCATCGAGCGCGCCGACGGGTTGCTTGGGATTTTGGCGGAGCGTCGACGGTCGCTCGAACGCGACCGGTCACGGGCCATGGATGCGGGAGTCGTCGCCACCTTGGAAGCCGACGTCGCCGGATTCAGGGCGGAACTGTCCGAGGTCGAATCTCAGATGGAGGCGCTCAGGCCTGAGGTTGAACAGCTCGAGGCAGACGAGACCGAACTCGCATCACGGCGGGACGCTGCTGCCGAGGACTCCCACGAGGTGTCGTCGCGAGCCGCCAGCGCAGCTGCGGAGGTTCGAGGTGAGCTTCGCTCGGTTCGCATGTCACTCGATCGCACACGTAACGAGCGTGACCGTATGTCGGAACGTTCGGCAACGGTCCGCTCCCGTATCGCTGAATTGGCCAGTGAGATTGAACGTCACCGCGCAGAGTGCTCGGCGTCATCGGATGCTGAAGGGCCGCTGGTATCCGAGCTTGAACAGGCCGAGGCGGTGGCCGCCGAGGCCACGGCTCCCCCCGATGATGCATCGGCGGCGCACCGGGGGGCGCTTGATGCCGTCTCACGCCTCCGTGCCCGAGTCGAGGCACTGCAGATGGCGCTCGACGCCGCTCGTGAACGTGCGGGCGCAGAACGCTTGAGCGGGCTTGACGGCGTACTCGGAACGCTGCTCGACGTTGTCGAAATCGATGCCGGGTGGGAGGCGTCGGTCGAAGCCGCTCTCGGAGAGGCGTTGACGGCGGTGGTGGTCGACACTCCCGAATCGGCTCGGCGAGCGCTTGAGACGCTGAGAAGTTCAGCAACGTCGGGCGCGGTGCTGGCGGCGGTGGGTTCATCTGTGGAGATGCCGTCGATCCCCGAGGGCTGTGAGCCGGTGTCGGCACACGTGCGCTCCGAGCGTCATGGGGTTCGGGCGCTGCTCGGCCGACTGCTCGCCCCTGCGGTTCGGGCTTCGGATCTCGACCGGGCGATCGAAGTCGCATTGGCACAACCGGATCTTGTGGTCGTCACCGAGGCCGGCGATCGACTCGGCCCGGGTGGTTGGCGTATCGGGGCCGGCGGGGGAGGGGCTACAGCTGCTGCGCTGGCTGATGCTGAGCGCCGATCCGCCGAGGCCGATGCTGAACTCGTCCGGTCAGAAGCCGAACTTGCTGAGTGGACTGCCGGCCTCGATTCAGCACGTCAGCGCATGCATGACGTGGAGCGACGTCTCGACGCCAACGATGCCCGATTCGCGGCGGCGTCAGAGGCGCTCGCCCAGGCGCAGGCCCGTCGTCGAGAGCTCGAAGCCGAGGCAGAAGCCGCGGAGCAGACGCTTGGCGAATTGGGCGAACTGATCAGTTCGGAGGGACAGCGACTCGGCGAACTCGAAGCGTTGCTTCCGGCGCTCAACGCTGACGAGGAGGCTGAGGTTGAGGCCGCTCGTCGCCAGAATGAGGCGCGCTCGTCTCTCGAGGCTCGAGTCGCGGTTCTGGCGTCGCGCCGCCGTGATCTCGAGGTTCGCGGCGCTGGTCTCCGCGAGCGCGAGGAATTCCTGAGGCGTCGTATTGACGAGACCGAGCGGCGGCTTGAGGCCGATCGCGAGGAGCGCACCGGGGCCGCGGAGCGTCGAGAGCGGGTGGAGCGGGCGATCCTCGCTGTCGACCGGTTGGTCGAGGTCGTTGCCGCGAGGCGCACGACGATCGTTGCAGAGCGTGAGTCGCTCGATGCCGAACGTCGTCGACAGAGCGATGAGGTGCGGGCCCTGACGGCAGAACTCGACTCGCATCGAGCTGGCCGCATCGAAGCCGAGCAGGTGGTGGAGCAGACCCGCGAACGGATGCATCGAGCTGATGTCGATGAGGCAGAGGCAAAGCTCCGTCTCGAGACCACCGTCGAAGCCTTGCGCCGTGATCTCGGCATCGAGCCTGAGATCGCCGAACAGGCGGAACCACCTGAGGTGCCCGAGGGGGCAACCCACGCCGGTCGTGTCCGCGAGCTCGAGCGCGAACTGAGGCTCCTCGGTCCGATCAACCCGCTCGCCCTCGAAGAGTTCAATGAGCTGAATCAGCGCCATGAGTTCTTGGAGCAGCAGCTCGAAGATGTTCGTTCCACCCGTCGCGAGTTGAACCGCGTCATCGCAGCGGTCGACGTTGAGATTCAGAACGTGTTCGCGGCGGCGTTCGCCGATGTGAGCACCAACTTCACGCAACTCTTCGCTGCGTTGTTCCCCGGTGGCACCGGAGCCCTCAGACTGACGGCTCCCGATGACCTGTTGAACACCGGGATCGAGGTCGAGGCCAAGCCGAGCGGTAAGAACGTGAAGAAGCTGTCGTTGCTGTCCGGTGGTGAGCGCTCGCTCACGGCACTTGCGTTCCTCTTCGCCGTGTTCCGTTCAAGACCCTCACCCTTCTATGTCATGGACGAGGTCGAGGCAGCTCTCGACGATGTCAACCTGCATCGATTCTTGAACTTGATCCAAGAGTTCCGCAGGGACGCTCAATTGATCATCGTCTCGCACCAGAAGCGGACCATGGAAGCAGGCGACGCCTTGCTCGGGGTGTCCATGCAGCCTGGTGGCTCGTCGAAGCTCGTCACTGAGCGGGTGAGTACCTCGACGCCAGTCGGTTCCTCGCCTGCTTAGGCGAGTATCGAAAGTGCGTTGATCGATTGTCTCCTGATGTCCTCGGCTGGCGTTTCGAAGGCCTTATTCCACGTGGTGTTTCGTCGCCGGTAGCGTCGCAGTCATGGACGATATGACCTGGGTGTACCTGCTCCTCGTCGCTCTCGTGGTGGCGTTCGGTGTGGGGGTGGTGCTGCTCGGCCGCCGCCGCACCCGCTCCGCCGTCGAGTCGGTGGAGGTGCCTCCTGCGACGCAACCTGACCCAGCCGTTGTCCCCGACGATGACGAGCGTGTGGGCGACCTTGAGTCCGGTGACGAAGCCGTCGTTGATGTGGCCGACGAGGCTGAGGTGGCGCCGCCTCGCTCGATGCGCGATCGGCTGTCCAAGGCGCGATCTACGCTCTCGGGAGCGCTGGGATCAGTTCTCGGTCGGTCAGCGATCGATGCTGACACTTGGGATGAGCTGGAGGAGGGGCTGCTTCTCGCCGATGTCGGAATTGGCGTGACCACGGCGCTGCTCGACCCGATTCGCGACCGTGTCACCGCCAAGGAGATCGAAACGCCCAACGAACTGGTTGCAGCGTTGAGGGCAGAGATGATCGAACGTCTGGCCGGAGCGGACCGGACGCTCGCCCGACGAATCGACGAGGGGCCGAGCGTGTGGCTGTTCGTGGGCGTCAACGGTGTCGGCAAGACGACGACGATCGGCAAACTCGCGGCTCGCGAAGCTGGGGCCGGCACGAGTGTTCTGTTGGCTGCTGGAGACACCTTCCGGGCTGCTGCTGCTGAGCAGCTCGAGACCTGGGCGCAGCGCTCGGGCGCCGAGTTCGTTCGAGGCGCTGAGGGCGGTGACCCGGCATCGGTCATTTTCGACGGTGTGGAGCGAGCGGCATCCCGAGGGATTCAACTGGTGCTTGCTGACACGGCGGGACGCTTGCATAACAAACAGAACCTCATGGACGAACTGGCGAAGGTACGCCGGGTGGCCGAGAAGGGCGCCGGAGTCGTGACCGAGACCCTGCTCGTCATCGATGCCACGACTGGCCAGAACGGTCTGGCGCAGGCACGCGAGTTCCGAGAGGCCACAGCCGTGACTGGTGTGGTGGTCACCAAGCTCGACGGGTCGGCGAAGGGGGGCATCGTTTTCGCCATCGAAACCGAGCTTGGCATCCCGGTGAAGTACGTCGGTATCGGTGAGACGATCGACGATCTCGTACCGTTCGACGCCACAGAATTCGTGGATGCGCTCGTCGGGCGTTGACACGGGAACCAACCCGACATCCAAGACGTCAAACGGAGCGTGAACATGAACCGAGTCCCTCGTCTCCTGGTGCCGGCGGCCGTCCTTCCCTTTGCGCTGATCGGCTGTGTGGCCGATGACGCCGATGACGGCGCGCTGTCGCCGCCCGAGGTCGTGCGGGTCGCCGACGGCCAGAGCGGGGCGTCGGGCAACGCTGCGCTGTCCGCCGTTGATGACCTTGCAGCCGAGGAACCGGCGATGGAGGAATCGCAGGTCGTCGGCGATGACATGGCCTCGTCGTACATGCCGATGTGGAGCATTGTCACCGACTTCGTCGTCGGTGACGAGATGCCAGTGCTACCCGTCGATTCGACCGGTTACGTGTACCGGGCGGGGTCGTCAGTTCCCGAGGCCACGGCGCTGGCTCTGGCCGCGGCGCTCGGCGTCGACACTCAACCTCAGGAGCGTCCGAGCGAGTACATGGTCGACTGGGCGTTCGGGCCCGACGATGGCTCGGCGCCGTCGCTGTCGATCGATGCGTACGCCCAGCATTACTGGTGGTACTCGGCCGGTTGGACCGACAGAGAGTTGGCGGAGCCGATGGAGGAGCCAACGTGCACCGAGTCGGTCGACGATGAGGGAAATGTCACAGTCGATTGCCCCGAGTGGGAGCCAGAGCCGCCGGTTGGGGTGCCCACCGGCACCGAGGCGGAAGCCCGAGCCCGCGAGATCATCGCAGCTGTCGGGTTCGATCCCGATGCGCTCACCTTCGAGCTGTATGCAGACGAGTGGTACGCCTCGGTGTACGCCTCTGAGCCGCTGATCGATGGGCTCGAGGGATTCTCCGGCGCCAACTGGAGTTTCGGTTTCGGCGCTGAAGGGGTGCTCGAGTACGCGGGCGGCCAGTTCACCACCCCGGAGGCCGTCGGCCCGTACCCATTGGTTGGCATTGACGCCGCAGTGGCGCGGCTCACCGAGATGTACCTGAACGGTTCGGCGTGGCCGATGGCGGTCGACGCCCCCGCAGTCGACATGGCGGTTGAGGAGACGATGGTCGTTGATGAAGAAGTTGCCATCGCTGAGCCCGAACCAGCTCCGGTCACCGTTCCGCCGGCACCTGAGCCGGGGATCATCGAGGAGTTCGAGCCGACCGAGATCACAGTGACGCTCGTCGATGTCCAAGCCGATCTGTGGTGGACCGAAGATGTTGATGGCAACGTCTGGCTGCTCCCCGCGTATCGATTCATCGGGGATGACGGCAACTGGTACACCGTGCCGGCGGTCACCGACGAGTACATGGTCGAGACGCCCGTCTATGACGAGCCCGTTCCGATGGAGGTCGAGCCGAGTGGCGATGATTCTGGTTCGAGCGGTGCCGCTGGGTCGGGCTTTGCGCCGTCCCCGGAACTGCTTGACATGCTCGCACCGCTCGACCTCGCCGATGTCGACTCCGCGGTGATTGCTGCGCTCGAGCAGATCGCGACGGGAGATCTTGCTGTGTCGGAGCAACTGTTCGCCGACACGGCGCTCGAGTTTGGCGTCGAGATGCGCGTCGTCGAGCGCGATGGCGAGTCACTGTTGGTGACCGAGGATTACCGGAGCGATCGGATCAACGTGGTCGTCGTCGACGGAAACGTCGTGGCAATCACCGGCATCGGCTGAGCCTCAGTTCCGCCCGCCGGTAGTCTCGACGGTGATGTTCGATTCGCTGTCCAGCCGCCTCGACGGGATCGCCAAGCGCCTCCGTGGCAAGGGCCGACTGACCGAGGCCGATGTCGATGAGGTGATGCGGGAGATCCGCACCGCTCTGCTCGAGGCCGATGTCAACGTGCAGGTGGTCCGCGCGGTCGTCAACCGGATCCGTGAACACGCGATCGGTGCCACACGCTCCAAGGCGCTGGACCCTGGCCAACAGGTCATCAAGGCAGTTCATGATGAGTTGATCCGGATCCTGGGTGGCGAGACCCTCCGGATCAGCTATGCGGCGAAGCCGCCGACGGTGATTCTCATGGCTGGTCTGCAGGGCTCAGGTAAGACGACCAACTCAGCGAAGTTGGCCTCATGGTTCAAGGCCCAGGGGCGCCAACCGCTTCTCGTCGGCGCTGACCTGCAACGTCCGGCGGCGGTGGAGCAGCTGCGAACCCTCGGCGCTCAGATCGACGTTCCCGTGTGGTCGCAGCCCACCGATCCGGTGCAGGTGGCAGCAGACGGGCTCGCCGAGGCCCGTCGCCTCGGCCGTGATGTGCTCATTGTTGACACCGCAGGGCGACTCTCGATCGATGCAGAGATGATGGATCAGGTCCGTCGCATCTCCGAGTCGATCGATCCCGATTACACGTTCCTCGTGATCGATGCGATGACCGGCCAAGACGCGGTGCAGACCGCCTCGGCGTTCCATGACACCCTCGAAATCGATGGTGTGATCATGTCGAAACTCGACGGCGACGCCCGTGGCGGAGCGGCGTTGTCGGTCAAAGAAGTGATCGGTCGGCCCATCGCATTCGCCTCGACCGGGGAAAAGCTCGACGCCTTCGAGCAGTTCCATCCCGACCGCATGGCCGGGCGCATCTTGGGCATGGGGGACATGCTCACCCTGATCGAACAGGCTGAGCGGGCCTTCGAAGCCGACCAGGCTGAACAGGCGGCGGCCCGGCTCATGGAAGGCCAGTTCACCTTCGATGACTTCTTGGAGCAGATGCAGGCGCTCAAGAAGATGGGTCCGCTCTCCGGCGTGCTCGGAATGATGCCCGGTATGCCCAAGGAGTTGAAGAACGCAAAGATCGATGACGACGATCTCAAGCCGGTCGAGGCGATCATCCGGTCGATGACGCGTGAGGAGCGTGCACGACCCGAACTCATCAACGGCAGCCGTCGTTCTCGGATCGCAACGGGCTCGGGTACCTCGGTGGCGGAGGTGAATCGCCTCGTGAAGCAGTTCTCCGAGATGCAGAAAATGATGAAGCGCTTCGGCGGGGCAGCCTCTGGTGGAGGCCGCAAGGCTCGGCGTGCGGGAAAGGGCAGCGGACCCAACCCATTCGGCGGTCTTGGTGCCCCCGGCCAGACCCCGAATCTCGGCGACCTCGAATCTCTGTTTGGGGGTCAGGTGCCCGGATCAGATCCGTTCGGTGGGCTCGGCCGACCGAAGTGATGTCGGTGTGCAACTCCGACTCGTCCCGATAGCCTGCCGGGGTTCCTCCCTCAGTGCTCCAGGAGACAGTTCACACATGGCAGTCAAGTTGCGCCTCACCCGGATCGGCAAGAAGAAGCAGCCGCAGTATCGCATTGTTGCGGCTGATGCTCGCTCGCCGCGCGACGGTCGTTTCATCGAGATCCTGGGTCACTACGACCCCCGCCAGGATCCGTCGGTTCTGACCGTGGACAACGACAAGGCGGTCAGGTGGCTATCCGAGGGTGCCCAGCCGACCGAGCGGGTCGCGAAGCTCCTTGAGATCTCCGGGGCCATGGAGCAGTTCAAGGCCTCCAAGGCCGGATGAGCATCGTGTCGGCTCCCACCGCCGTCGCAGTGCTCGAGCACCTCGTTCGTTCGATCGTCGATCAGCCCGATGCGGTGAGCGTGTCGGTCACTGATGACGGTGGCCGCTCGCGTCTTGACGTGCGCGTCGGTCCTGGCGATCTCGGCCGTGTGATCGGCCGCCGCGGTCGTACTGCGGCGAGCATCCGCACCGTGACTCGCGCCGCGGCCTCCAAGGACGGCGTCGAGGTCGACATCGAGTTCCTCGACGACTGAGGCACCCGGGTCCATGACCCGTCCTGTTGATCTTCTCGACGTTGGCCGCCTCGGGCGTGCTCACGGCATCCGCGGCGACATCGTCGTCATTCTCACCAGCGATCGGGTGGAGCGGGTCCAAACAGGTGCTCGACTTCTTGCCGGTGATCGATGGCTGACCGTTGAACGCGCTCGACCGCAGTCGGATCGTTGGGTGGTGCACTTCGTTGAGGTGAACGATCGGACCGAGGCCGAGTCATTGGCCGGACGAACGTTGGCCGCCGAACCACTGCCGGATTCGGATGCCCTTTGGGTGCACGAGTTGATCGGTGCCCGCGTCGTCGATTCGGCCGGTATCGACCGCGGAATCTGTGTGGCGGTGGTAGCGAATCCGGCCTCCGATCTACTCGAGCTGGACGACGGATCGCTCGTGCCTGCCGTGTTCGTCACCGGTATCGCTGATGGGATTATCTCCATCGACCCGCCCGACGGGCTCTTCGATCTCGGAGTTGGATCGTGAGGATCGACGTCTTCACGCTCTTCACCGATCTGGTGGACGGGTTCTGCTCGCACAGCCTGCTCGGCCGGGCACGTGAATCGGGACTTGTCGATGTGCGATGCCATGATCCGCGAGAACACGCTCACGACGTCCATCGGACAGTCGACGACTCGCCCTTCGGTGGGGGAGCAGGAATGCTGATGCGTCCCGAGCCGCTCGTGGAGTGCATCGAATCTGTCGAACCGCGGCGGCCGTTGCTGATGCTTTCACCGGGCGGGCGGCGTTTCGATCAGGCGATGGCCGGGGAATTGGCGTCACTCGATGGGTTCAGCTTGTTGTGCGGCCGATACGAGGGGATTGATCATCGGATCCGTGAACACATGGTTGACGGCGAGGTGAGCGTCGGCGATGTCGTGTTGGCAGGCGGCGAGGTCGCTGCATGTCTCATCATCGAAGCGGTGACCCGACTCGTACCGGGGGTGATGGGCAACGCTGAAGGACCCGTCACGGAGAGTTTTGGAGAGTCGGGACTTCTCGAGGAACCCCAGTACACCCGTCCAGCTGAATTTCGGGGCTGGGAGGTTCCCGAGGTGCTTCGCAGCGGGGATCACGCGCGTATTGCCCGCTGGCGACGAGCACAGGCCCTGCATAGGACGGTGACAATGCGCCCAGATCTGATCGATGCCCGCGGTGGACTGTCCGATCACGAACGTCGCCTGTTGGAAGAGTTCCCACCCGTCCCGTATCCTTGACCGGCCTGCCCGAACTTCGGGCCCATCGCAGACCAGGAAGACCCCATGAAGAGCACCGACCTCATCGACCAGGACTCCATGCGCACCGACATTCCCGATTTCGGGCCCGGTGACGAACTGAAGGTGCACGTGCGCGTCGTCGAGGGTGGCAAGGAGCGCATTCAGGTGTTCCAGGGCAACGTGATCTCGATCCGCGGTGGCGGGTTGCAGGAGACGTACACGGTGCGCAAACTGAGCTACGGCGTCGGTGTCGAGCGCACCTTCCCGAAGCACAGCCCAACGGTCGCCAAGGTCGAGGTCGTGAAGAAGGGCGATGTGCGACGCGCCAAGCTGTACTACTTGCGTGACCGCGTCGGCAAGGCTGCACGGGTTCGCGAGAAGCGCGAGTTCTGATCTCACGCCTGCGAGGGCGTCCATCGATCGGCCAGAGGCCCCCGTTCTCATGGAGGTGTCTATGGCCGATCGTTCGCGTGTGGCCGCCGGCGCGGCCGGTGAGCGCCGGGCTGCGCTCGAGTATCGACGGCTCGGATTCGAGACCGTGGATCGAAACTGGCGCTGCGCAGGCGCGGAGATCGATCTCGTGGTGCAGTGCGACGATTTGATCGTGTTCGTCGAGGTGAAGACCCGGCGTCGGCGCTCGTTGTCAGAGGCACTGGCGGCGGTCGACGGAGCCAAACAGGAACGGATCCGTCTCGGTGCACAACGCTGGTTGATGGCTCATCCCGAACATGCTGGTGATCGGATCCGCTTCGACGCCGTCGCCGTTGTCGACGGCATTGTCGAGGTGGTCGAGGGGGCGTTCTAGCCGCTCAGCCGAGGACGCCCCAGAGCACGAGCCCGGCGGCGGCCAACAGTGCGGCCACGACCATCGCATAGTCGCCTGGTCGGGCTTGGAACCGTCGGTACGGGTTGAATCCCACCGAGTGAGTATCGCTGCTGATCAAACCGGGTGCCCACCCGCAGGTACCGTTTGGTCCGTGTCGGTTCGACGTCATGCGCGATGGTGGTGGGCGCTCATCGCCGCGTCCGTTGCACTCTGGCCGTCAACGGGGTCAGCCCAGGACGGCGACGACGGCGTGGTCGTCGACGTGTCGGAGACGGCGATGACGCTGCCGCTCGTGGAGGTTCCGCTCGGGTGCGCGCCTTGGGAAGTGGCCGACGTTGTGTTCACGGGTGTGGTCGCAGCCACCGACTCCCGAACCGCCCGGTTTGCCGATCTGTCCATTCGGTGGGGTGACCTGCCGGGACTCGACCCCGATGGCACCGTCGACATTCGCTACGGCATCGATGTGCAATACCTGATCGAGGGTGAGCGCTATCTCATCGGTGCCTCTGTGCATCCGGACCTCGGACTCGCATATTCGAGGGTGACGCCAGAGGTGGTGGACTTCGCCGGAGACGAGATCGTCGGGGTCTCCGAGGACGACGTGGTGTGCCCAGAGGCAGAAGATCCGATCGTCACGTTGATGTTCGACGGATCGCCAGTTCCGACTCCGCTGCTCGGATCGTTTCTGGCCGAGCGATCGAGACTGGTCGCGGCGCTCGTGATTCCCGCATTTGTGGTCGCCGTGGTCATCTTCCTGCTGGCGATGCTGCGGGTGTCCACAGAGGGTTTCGTCGAGAGTCTCCGCTCGATCGGGCGTCGGCCCGGCCGCTCAGGCGATCGCGGCACAGGCCCGTGATCGGAGGTCGGCCACGGCGTGGGCGAGACCATTGGGGTCACGGTAGAGCGCGCTTCCGGCGATGAGCAGGTTCGCCCCAGCTGCAGCGGCCCCTGCCACCGTGCTCGGACCGATACCACCGTCCACTTCGAGGTCGATCGAGTCAGATCGGCCCGATGCCTCGATCATGGCCCGTACCTGAGCGATCTTTGGTTCCATCGATGAGATGTACGCCTGACCGCCGAAGCCTGGATTGACGGTCATCACCAAGACGAGGTCGACGAGATCGAGCACGTGGGCGATCGCGTCCGTTGGGGTTGCCGGATTGAGCGCTACCGCAGCAGTTGCGCCGAGCGAGTTGATGTTCTCGAGTGTGCGGTGGAGGTGGGTGCACGCTTCGACGTGCACGATCAGCCGGGCGCAGCCGGCCTCGACATAGCGCGCTGCCATGGCGTCGGGGTTCTGGACCATCAGATGGGCTTCAAACGGGAGCGACGTGTGCGGTCGTGCCGATGCGATCACATCGGGTCCGAACGTCAGGTTCGGAACAAAGCACCCGTCCATCACATCCCACTGGATCAGGTCGACACCGGCAGCCTCGAGGGCTGCGACCTCCTCGGCGAGTTTTGAGAAGTCCGCTGGAAGTACCGACGGGGCGATCTGAATCGGACGGCTCACACACCGAACCATAGTGGGGGCGGAGGGCTCGCCTAGCGTGGCGGAATGCCCCCAACTACCGAGCCCGATCCGGTATCGGTCGAGGTCGAGCGTTTCGTGGCCGGTGGTGACGGGTTGGCCCGCCATCCGGATGGGCGGGTGATGTTCGTCCGCGGGGGCATCCCCGGTGATCGTGTCGAGATTGAGGTCATCGACGAACGCCGCGACTGGATGAGAGTCCAGCCGATGAAGTTCGAAAATGCGAGTCCTGACCGTGTCGATGCATCATGCCCTCATCGTCTGAATGGCTGTGGAGGATGCGACTGGGCCGAGGTGGCGACCGACACGCAGTTGGCCCACAAGGCGGCGATCGTGGCCGATGCGTTGCGGCGAACGGCACGCATCGATCGCGTGCCGACACTCGGTCGGTCAGTCGATCGGACCCGATACCGCACCTCGATCCGGGTCGTCGGTGATAGCGAGGGCCGGCCGGCGTATCGGCGCGCAGCATCGAACGACCTTGTCCCTATCGACAGTTGCGAGATTGCGGTTGACCGACTCTCGAGTGTCGTGGCAGGGCTCAACGTAACGCCAGGTCTTGAGGTGAGTCTGCGAGTGTCGGAGCAGACCGGGGCACTCTCGGCGCGTTGGGATAGCCGCAGCGGTGCGGTCGAGGGACTCCCTAACGATGCCCTCATCGGGCAGAACGGTGTCATCATCGAACGGGTGGCTGGGGTCGACTTGGCCGTGTCTGCGGGATCGTTCTTCCAGAGTGGTCCTCAGGCCGCAGGGATCCTCGTGGCCTCGGTCGCAGCCCACGCTCCCGAGATCGGCTCTGGGTCGCACGTCGTCGACGCATACGGCGGTGTTGGTCTGTTCGCGGCGACCGTCGGTTCTGTCGCCGACCACGTGACCATCGTCGAAAGCTCGAGATTCGCCGTGAGTGATGCTGAGCGGAATCTCAGCGGACGTGGCCAAGCGGCCACCATCGTGCGGAGCGATGTTGGTGACTGGCGTCTCGAGGCCGATGCGCGACCGGTCGATGTGGTCATCGCTGATCCGGCGCGCACCGGCTTGGGGCGCCCCGGGGTGGGAGCACTCACGCGTGCAACTCCAGCGGTGCTCGTGCTCGTCAGTTGTGACCCGGTTGCGATGGCTCGAGATGCCGGCTTGCTGGCATCTGCTGGCTATGTCCTCGAGGCAGCCGAGGTCCATGACCTGTTCCCCGGGACCCACCATGTGGAGGTCGTCTCGCGGTTCGTTCGCACTGGCACACTGTCGACATGACGGCAACCGGTTCCTCGCTCGATGTTGTGCTGTCGACTGAGGTCGCTACAGCGATGGACGATGGTGTTCCCGTGGTGGCGCTCGAGTCGACGATCTTCTCGCACCTCGGGCTGCCGTCGCCTGCGAACCTCGAGGCCCTTGAGCGCTGCGAGTCAGCGGTCCGTTCCGCTGGTGCTGTCCCGGCGGTGACAGCGGTGCTCAGCGGTGTGGCGAGAGTGGGAATCGAGCCCGATGAACGGGAACGGATCTGTGGCCCTGCGCGCAAGATGGCGGAGAGGGACGTCCCTGTTGCCCTCGCCATGGGATGGGACTACGGAGCGACGACGGTGTCGGCGGCTCTGGCCCTGGCCGATGCGGCCGGTGTGGCCGTATTCGCGACCGGAGGTATTGGCGGTGTGCATCGTGGCGTCGAACTGACCTCGGACATCA
>JAQCGT010000111.1 GCA_027730505.1 Actinomycetota bacterium
TGCAAGCATGACCACACCGGACGCTAACTGCGCTGACGGGTTGATTGCTGATCATCTCGCGCGTCGGATCGAGAGCGGGCTGTGACTCCCCTTCAACTCGTGACCGCCGCTGATGGCCGATACGTCCATCAGGCGTGTGTTCTTGCGCGCTCGTTGGCTCTGAGCCAAGAAGCTGAGGTCGAACTCACCGTCCTTGGCACTGGGTGGTCCGAGCGTCAGATCGGGTTGATCCGCGCAGCGGGAGCGGGTGGTGTGATCTCACGCGTCGTCGACCCAGCTGACGGCCGAGTCGATTCAGTGAAGACGCTGAAGCACGGGTTTCCCGCAGCGTCGATATACAGCGTGATCGCACCTCAAAACCGGCTGTTTGACGCAGCGGAGCGGATCATCTACGTCGATGCGGACACCGTCGTTCGCGGTGACCTCCGTGAACTGGTCTCGGTTTCGATGTCGAATGCCGTGGCTGCCGTTGCTGATGCGCACGTCGCCCTCATGGGAATGCCATCGATGTGGCGTGCTTGGCGCGAGGAGGGAGTTAATCCGACGGTTCCCTATCTCAACACGGGTGTGATGGTCATCGACGTTGGTCGGTGGCGAGATCGGGAACTCACCGACAGGGTGCTCAGTTTGCTCACTCGGTATGAGTTGCCCTGTGTCGATCAGGATGCCCTCAATCTCGTCCTCGCGGGAAATTTCGACCGGCTGCAGCCGCGCTGGAACCTCATGCCGTATCACCTCATGCGCCTGCTGCGCACATGCGACCTGATTGAGACTGATGAGTCGCTTGAGCAAGCGATAACCGACCCGGCCATCGTGCACTACCACCGATCGTTTCTTGGAAAGCCCTGGCAGGTCGGGTGCACGCATCCCGCCCGGCATCTCTGGCGTCAACTCGCCCGCGAGGTGGGTTCCCGTCGGCGTTCGCTCTCCGTTCGCGACATCGCTCGGAACACCGGCGCACGGGTGGTCGGAATGTCAGCCCTCGATCCTCGTTGCGAAGCTCTCCGGAAAGTTCGTCTCAGGGATACCGTGACGTGATGTCGTGGGATCACCGGACGGTGGAGTTTGGATCCATGCCGATCCATCGAGATTCTCGCGGGACCCTCGTTGTCGCTGAATTCGCTCCCCTGCCGTTTATCCCTCGGCGCCTCTTCTGGCTCCTCGATATAACACCGGGAGAGACCCGGGCGAACCATGCGCATCGCGTCTGCGAGCAACTGGTCTTCGTTCAGGCAGGATCGGTATCGGGCGACATATCGAGCCCCGATGGTGGCAGCCTGTCATTTCATCTCGATCTAGGCGATTGGGTAGTGATCCCAACACGTCACTGGCTCAGCCTCCGCGACTTCGCTCCGCGCAGCGTCGTCGGGGTGTTTGCCAGCCACCCCTTCGACGCCGAGGAGTACATCGAGTCCCCGGACGACCTGTCAGCCTGAAGCGCTAGTCCCCAAGCGCCTCCAAGGCGACCCTCACCTGATCTATCTCGGCCTCGGTCATCGATGGAAAACACGGGACTGAGAGCACCTGGCGAGCGAGCGTCTCGGTATTCGCCAACGGAACGGGGGTTTCGATCAGTTTCTCCCACGCGGGTTGTAGGTGATCAGGGATCGGATAGTGGATCGCGGTCTCGATCCCCGCGTTGGTCAGCCGTTCTCGGTCACGGTCTCGCTCAGGCGTTGTCATCACTGCGAGGTGACCGACAAAGGACTCGCCTTCGGCGTGGATCACGCGACGCTTCGGGCCGAGGGATGCGTTGAAGTCCGCGACGATCGCCCGACGTTGGGCATTTTGATGATGGACCGAGGAAAGCCGCTGGCACAGTGTCGCGGCGTGAATCTCATCCATTCGGGAATTCACACCGCTTAGGCTCTCGACCACGTACCTCTCACCCCAGCCGTATTGGGCTAGACGCGCGCACCGGTCACTGAGTTCTTTCGAAGATGAGAAAATTGCCCCTGCATCGCCAATCGAGCCGAGATTCTTCGTTGGGTAGAAGCTC
Source organism: Actinomycetota bacterium (assembly GCA_027730505.1). Lineage (GTDB taxonomy): Bacteria > Actinomycetota > Acidimicrobiia > Acidimicrobiales > Ilumatobacteraceae > Casp-actino5. Next base: position 2,000 of record JAQCGT010000111.1, read on the forward strand.
GTTGTCGCAAGTGAACCGAAAGAGCCAGCTGGACCTTCCGCGATTCGCGCGCCGAACGCCTGCGCGACATCCTCCACCACAGGCACCCCCGCAGCGGAGGCGAGATCTACCAACTCGATGATGGGCGCCATCAAACCGTAGAGATGCGTGACGACGATCGCGTCGGGGCGCTCACGGGATTCGAGGGCGCGCCTGAGCGAGTCAGGCTCCATCTGAGCCGTCTCAGCACTGACATCCACAAGCACCGGTGTCGCTCCCAGCGAGAGCGCAGCACCTGAGGCGTAGCCGCCTGCGTTACCAACCGTTACGACGCGGCTCCCAGACGTGACACCAAGACTCATGAGAGCCACCCGCAATGCATCGGTGCCGTTGCCGACAAGAGTGACTCCGTTGACGGAGAGGCTTGACTTCAGCATCGAACGCAGTCGCTCCGAGAATGGCCCGTTGAGGAACGATCCACTCTCGAGGATCATCGCAATGTCTTCGAGAAGCGACGAGCGCTCGAGTTTTGAGGTTCGTCCTAAGTCATTGAACCGAACGCCCATGGCCAACTCACATTACCGTTGACCGTCGTGGCAGTCGATGGGCCTCTCCAATCGCGGGGCTTCCATTGAGGAGCAGCCGCACCATCCTTCTCGCATGGCTCGTGATGGGTGTGCTCGTCGAGGCTGGCGTCCTCCTCGGGTTGGCTGTCAACTTTGAACTGCTCGTTTCTTGCGGCTTGCTCGCCGTCGCGTACGTGTGGTTTCGCCAGTTGGCGAGTGGGCACTCATTGAGATCGGGTGGTAAGCCACCTTCGATACCTTGGCGGGTGGCCACCGTCGCCGCCACCGCAACGTTGCTCTTGCTGCTCACCGTGCCAGCAAGAATTGTTCGCCTTCTAGCTGCTGGGCCGGACAACGGTGCCTGGCTCTTCGTCTCGTCGCAATTCGCCGACCAGCGGCCTGTTTGGTCGGGTCACGGGGGCCCGATGACCGTCGCGATCGCATTCGCCACCGGGGTGGGCAGGCTCTTCGCGGTTCTCGTTCGCGCGAGTTCGTCCTCGGTCATCGTTCCCATCGGGGCTGTGTCGTTTCTCACAGCCCTATCTCTTGTCGCAGCGTTGATGCTGAGTCGTCGGTCGGCACGCGGGTTGGCATCCGACCTCGCAGTGAGAGCCGCTCTCCTCTGTGGAGCTGTGCTGTTCTTGGACTTCGGTCATCTCAGCGCGTGGCTCGTTCTACTGCTTCTGGCAACTTGCATCGTCGGCTACCGCTCCGCCGACCCTCAGGAACAGATCGTCCTCCTGTGGATCGCAGTTCTGTCGCTCGTCCTCTGGCTTCCCGTCAAACCACTCGCCGGACTCGGGGCTTTCGGTGTTCTGGTGTTGATGGTCCGCACACGGCGCACCCGAGGCCTCACTAGGGGGCTGGTGGTCATCGACGCGATGGTGATCATTCCGCCGCTACTCATCAGTCTCCGCTGGCTCGGCTCGATCGTCAATGCAACGGGAGGTTTCGCCACGGGCCTCTTCTCGATTTCCCTAGGCGGACTGCTCCGAGGTGCCGCCGATTATCTGGATCGCTCAGGGGGGACACATTCATTCCCGGTACTGGTCTCCCTCGCGATCTTTGCCGTCGTCGCAGTCCTCGCTCGGAGATCAAGGCCGAATCCTTCCGGGTTGATCGTGCTGGTCGTGTTGGTCTGGGCGCTCGGATTGCGGCTTCTTGACGAAATCGCGAACGGGGGCAGCGGATACGGCTCTCAGAAGTTGCTTCTGCTGGTAACCCTTGTCGCGCTGGTATCGATCGCGGTGAGCGACGCGAGGACGCCAAAGCTGACTTATGCCGCCTCCGCCATGGTCGTGATTGCCTCGACGATGTCCGTTGTGAATTTCCATGCGACTCCCGACCAGTCGACCGCTGACTGGCTCGGCGAATCTTGGGAGGGTGTGGTCACCGACGGCCTGAGGGGTGAACTGAGTGCTCTCCCGAAAGCATGTCTCACAGATGCGAGGTGGGACCGATTCGATGATCCCATCGCCGACGATCTGTCTGTCCGGTCCGCATACACGTGTACGCGGTTCCTGGGTTCGCTGGCAGCGCGCGATGACCTACCGAACGACCTTCTCGAGTTCAACGTAGGACACGAGTCATGGGGCTGGGTGGCGAGCCGGGTATCGGCGAGCTCGTTCCTTCGAGACGAGGTGTTGGTTCTCGATTCCAGTCGTGTGCCGTATCGCAGGATGCGCCTGATCGACTTCGTTGCACAGTCGGCCTCGGTGCCAGAGATGTCGGTCTTGACCATGTCGCGGATTCCGGACGCTGTGTCAGACGACCCACCGCCGCACTCGATCGATGTTGTCGACACTCAAGATGGCGTGGTCTCGGGGTGGGCGAGCAGTTCGATCTCCGCGCTTGTGGTGGTGTCGGAGGAACTCGGTGACTCTTTTCTGGCTTCTACTCGTCGGTTGCCACGACCGGATGTCGAGCGGGTTCTCGGCCCTCGGGAACTGGCAAGTGGGTTCAGGGTCGAGTTCGGGTTGCCTGAGGATGAGGCGGTGTGCTTCCTCGTCATGGATGTGGACGGACGACTGTTTCGCGCGATGCCGCCTTACGGGTGTTGAGCACCGTGACCCGACTTGAAGGTCTTGGATGACCATCCGCTGTTAGCGTCTCGCCTGCTGGGACGCCCGCAAGTGTGATTTTTCGGGCACCTGTCGACACGACGAGGAGATGTGCGGTGATCCAACTTGCTCAACCGATCATCGGCGACGATGAGGTTGACGCGGTAAGCCGCGTGTTGCGATCTGGTGCTCTTGCGCAGGGACCTGAGGTCGCTCAATTCGAGGCTGAATTCTCGAGTGCAGTGGACGGCCGCGCGTGTGTAGCGGTCAACTCCGGCACCTCCGCACTACATCTTCTACTTCTGGCCTTCGACATCGGACCGGGGGATGAGGTGATCGTGCCGTCCTTCAGCTTTGCGGCGACCGCGAACGCTGTGGCTCTGACGGGAGCTACTCCGGTATTCGCAGATATCGATCTGGAGTCTCTCTGCCTGGACCCTGAGGCTGCCGAGAGATTGCTGTCGCCGAGAACGAAGGCGGTGATGCCGGTCCATCTGTATGGACATCCCGCTGACATGCCTCGCCTCCGGCAACTGTGCGACACCCACGGAATCCTCCTGCTTGAGGATGCTGCTCAGGCCCACCTCGCGGCGGTTGACTCGGTTCCTGTCGGGGCTCTCGGCGACGGTGCCGCTTTCTCCTTCTACCCGACAAAAAACATGACCTCCGGCGAGGGTGGGATGGTGGTCGTTGCCGACGACGAGGTGGCGCGCCGGGTCCGGCTGCTCAGAAACCAGGGAATGGAACGCCGGTACGAGAACGAAGTGGTTGGGTTCAACCTCAGAATGACAGATGTCCATGCCGCGATCGGACGTGTTCAGTACCGAAAGCTGTGTGAGTGGACGACGACCCGGCGAGATAACGCTGCGCGACTGACGGCAGGTTTGCGCGGTGTGGTTACACCAATGGAACGCCAGGGATTCCGACACGTCTTCCACCAGTACACGATCCGAGTCGCGGACGGCGATCGAGACGAGTTTGCGGAAACGCTGCGCAGCCGAGGAGTTCAATGCGGGGTGTACTACCCGACGCCGATTCACCTGCTCCCATCGTTCTCGTTTGATCTCCAGCTTCCCAATACAGAAGTCGCTGCACAAACTTGCCTTTCGATCCCGGTACATCCAGCTCTGAGTTCAGTCGAACTTGAGGCGATCATTGAGTCGGTGAACGCGGTGGCCGGAGAGTTGTCATGAGTGAGCTTCGGGCAGGTGTCGTTGGCCTTGGGATGATGGGACGTCACCACGTTCGTGCACTCAAAGAACTTTCGGGCGTCGAACTTGTCGCGGTGCACGACGAAGGGTTGGAAGCCGACGAGTTCGCTGGGGTCCGAAACACGTCGTCGCTGCAGGAGTTGATCGCCATGGGGGTCGACTACTGCGTGGTAGCAGTGCCGACCGGCTCCCACGCTGAAGTTGGCGTGACCTTGGCTGATGCCCGTGTCGCAGCCCTGATCGAGAAGCCGATCGCCCAATCGGTTGAGGAGGCTCGCTCCCTGTGCGCCGCATTTGACAGAGCGGAGGTCGTCGGGGCAGTCGGACACATCGAAAGGTTTAACGCGGCGGTCCGCGAGATGCGACGTCGGATAGCTGACGGCCAGATCGGAGAAGTGTTCCAAATTGCGACGAGGCGGCAAGGACCATTTCCTGGACGCATCGCTGATGTCGGCGTTGTGAAGGATCTAGCGACTCACGACATTGACCTCACCGCCTGGATAGCCGGTGACGACTACGCCGATGTGGCGGCAAGAACCACGTGGAGGGCTGGACGATCTCACGAGGATGTTCTCGTTGCCGTTGGTGTGTTGGAAGGCGGAGCACTAGTGAGTCACACCATCAATTGGCTGACACCGTTCAAAGAGCGGAGTGTCACGGTGCTCGGCGAGGGTGGGGCACTCGTCGCCAACACACTCACGTCCGACCTCACGTTCTACGCGAACGGTTCGACTCCATCAGCCTGGGACCAGATGGCGACGTTTCGAGGTGTCGCCGAGGGTGAAGTGGTCAGGTACGCCTTCGAGAAGCGCGAGCCGTTGATGGTGGAGCACGAAGCATTCCGAGACGCCGTAGCCGGTAGCGAGTCGAATGGGATTGTGACTCTTCGCGAGGGCAGTCGGGTCCTTGAACTTGCTGAATTGATGATCTCGGACGGGCTTGCGACGAGGAGTCGGTTGTCGTGACAGTGCAACTCGACACTGATGTGGCCGTGATTGGTCTCGGAAAGATTGGTCTGCCGCTCGCCGTGCAATTCGCTCGCCGGGGCTTTCGGGTCCACGGAGTGGACACCGATCCAACGGTCGTCGATGGGGTGAACGCTGGGCGTCCTCCATTTCCGGGCGAAGCTGACTTGGATGAGTTTCTGACCGGGGTGCTTAGGGAGGGCAGGCTGACGGCTACCGCTGATACCGGTCTAGCTGTCTCCGCCGCCTCCGTAGTCGTGGTCGCGGTCCCGCTGTTGGTCGACA
>JAQCGT010000112.1 GCA_027730505.1 Actinomycetota bacterium
CTGGTAGCCCCGAATATCAACGAGCAGCCATTCGCGCAGACGTCTCCCGCCCGTTCGACATCATCCGGTGGAGTTCGCCGCCGCGGGCGTGATGCCAGAGGCAGCGACGTGCCGTCGTCTCATTATTCGGGGCTTCCCGGCGATCGATGCCTGAGGGATCGCTACCACGTCGTCCATCAAGGTTTGACTCAGGCGATAGGGCGCTTCCAAGGCATGAGAAGGGTCGCGGGTTCAATTCCCTTTTGCGCCACTCCGAACCCCTGCTGTGGCAGGGGTTTCGTCGCGCTCCGACCCCTCGTCGTTCTGCTTGGAGGCCATGCTGGGGAACCAGCGCCAGAGCAGTTGATCGACCTGTCGGCTGAGGTCGGGTCCGATGCCGGTGCGAATGTCGAACCCTTCGACATGGACGTGGGGCACTCCTCTGGCTACCAGCGCCGCACGCATGTCTCGAACGAGCGCCGTCGGGCCGCACATGACGACGTGCGCTTCAGCGATCGATACATCTGCGATGACCTCGTCGAGTGCCTCAGCGCTGAGCCGCCTACCCTCGGCTGAGGCGAACACGTGGAGCTCGATACGCCCCTCGTCGGCAGCCCTTTCGAGCGTCTCGAGACCAGGAGCGTCATCGCGGGACCGCACGCAGAAGATCATCTGTGGGCGATGTGATCGAGCGGACGAGCTGGCTGTCGCGGCCGCGAGGAACGGGGTGACTCCGACACCTCCTGCGATCCAGAGCACCGGCCGGTCGTCGGTTGCAGGCAGGAGTTCGAGGCGGCCGTATGGCCCCTCGACCAAGACGCTGTCTCCGAGCGAGAGTGTCTGCGCGAGGCGGCCGCTCCAGTCGCCGAGGTCACGTATCACGAATCGCAGCACCGACTCGCCGGGGGTAGAGGCGATGGTGAACGGGTGCGGCTCAGACAAGCCGCGCGCCTGAACCTTGATGAACGCGAATTGGCCCGGCTGATAGTGGATACCGCGGCCGACCGGTTCGAGTTCGATCGTGACCGTGTCACCAGCACGCCGTATCGAGGTGACTCGGTATCGGCGGCCGCGCCGGATCATGTCGCGCCACACGACTCGATGGAGCCAGGCGGCGAGTCCGAGCAGCATGAATCCGGTGAACCATCGTCCCCACCATGAGTCGTTCGCGTACGGTTTTGTGGCGGTGTAAAAGTGCCAACAGGCGAACGCGAACGGGACGCCAAGAAATTTGTGGCTGAGCCGCCACCATCGGTACGGAATCCATCGAAGCAGGCTGATGCCGACCAGCGCGTAGATGATGTTGGTGCCGGTGCTTGCGAGGTCCTCTGCGGCCTCGGCCACGTCACGGGAGGCGCCGGCAATGCCCTTCACATCATCAACGGTCTGGGTGTGCAGCCACATTGCGGCAACGGCCAGTGCCCCAAACCATCTGTGCCATCGATACATCCGGTCGACCCCGCCGAAGAGCTGTTCGAGCACGATCATCCGTGTCGACAACAGATTCGACCATGCCATCAACATGATCGACACGGAGCCGATGAACAAGGCGAAGCCGACGCCGTCATCGCCGAGGGTGTCGGTGAACGCAAACCATCCGACGAGTGTTGACCCGATCGCCATCACTGGGCCGATCCAATTCGCGCCGAACCGCGGCGCGGATGGGCGTGCCGGGCGTCGCAACCGCCAGTCGTCAACTGTTCCTGCCATCTCGGCAACGACAGCCCGCACCTGGTCAGACGTAATGCCGGTCATATCGTCCACCGTACGGGGCGCTTTGCCAGCAGATAGTTCGATGCGGTCAAAGGTTCGTCCAAGATTTCCTCAGTGGTCCGATTGCCTAGGAGTCAGTGCTCGGGTAACCCTCGTAGGACGCCTTGAAGATGCCCTGGTGGAGCAACACCGTTGCGACGGCATCGCCCGAATCTGTGCGGATCGTCGAGCGAGTCCAGTAGCTCTCCACCCGGCGGCTTTGGCCGAGCGCAACGACTTCGTGGGTCACCGAGAGGGGATCGTCGACGAGCACCGGAGCGAGTCGTCGCACCTCGAGGTCGATGAAGAGCCCGATCGATGGGCCACGAACCGGCATTGAAGCCCCCGCCCGATGAGCCATGACGCTCAACATCTCGGTCGGGACGATCGGTGGACCCCACGGAGACCCATCACGGAACCACGGTGACGGCTCGGTGATTGCTGAAAGCTTCTGTGCGAGAGAGAACGGATACAGATCGCCGTTGCGCTCGTCCATAGTCATGGTGGCGTCATGCGGACCAGAAGTCATGCCCCGTTCGAGCCGGTCGATGATGAACAAATCGCCGGGTTCACGGGCCTGGGCAGCGGCGAGTCGCTCATCGAGCAGTGTTGACGAATTGCCGACAGTCATCGACGCAGTGAGCACCCGGTCGCCATGCCGTTTGACCGCCTCGGCCTCGGCCACCCCCGGTCGAACAAGCCGCGCTGAGGCCTGCACGTCCTCTCCCTCAACCACCATGTTCTCGAAATGGGCACTGATACACCCCTCGGCGAACCAGCGATCACCGAACAACTCGAAACCAATCGGGTCGAACTGACTGAAGTGGGTTGGCCCTTCGATCGGCGCCCCGACGAGCCCGAGATCGGCCGCCACCGAATCGTCATGGACACTGGCGTGACCGTCGTAGGCCTGGTCGCCGAGCATCTGTCGTGGGTGCCGCCACGGGCCGCGCAGCGTCTCGCCGTCGCGCTCGATGGTGGTGGGGAAGGGTTGATCCATCACGACATTGTCACATCTGGACGCTGGCCCAACTGGAACCGCTGGGTCAGCTCCAACTGATTGCCCGCCTTGGTGCTGTGACAGGCTCGGGTCAACCGATGGTTGCGAGGGGGACGCAGATGGGGGAGATGGGACTGCTCGATCGAATCGACTCGGGCAAGTGGGCCATGGTCGAAGGGCGAGACGTGCCGTGGGTGTTGCGACGACGGGTCGAACGCTACGGCGACAAACCCTTCGTGATCTGGGAGCCCTTCGAGGGGGACCGCAAAGTCTGGAGTTATGCAGACTTCGGCCGTGACGTGGAGGCGTTGGCGGGCCGACTGCACGAGCGCGGTGTTGGCATCGGCGATCGCGTGCTTGTCCACCTCGACAACTCGCCGGAGTTCCTCATCTCATGGTTCGCCTGCGCACGACTTGGTGCCGTTGCAGTGTCGACGAACACGCGCTCGGTGGCCCGTGACATGGAGTACTTCGCCGAGCACGCCGGTGTGGTTGGGGCGATTACCTCACCCGGATTCGCGTCTCTCGTGCGCGACTCGGCTCCGATGACTCGATTCCTCATCGTGACAAGCAGCGATGCTGGCACGCCGAAGGACGTACCCGGCGATGTGGCGCATGAGTCGTTTGACTCGTTGCTGACCGATGCACCGAAGGCACCTGAACGGCCGGTCGATCCGATGGCAGACCTCGGCATCCAATTCACCTCGGGCACGACATCGCGGCCAAAGGCGGTGCTGTGGACGCACGCAAACGTGGTCTGGGGCATGCAGATCAACTGCGCCCACATGCGTCTCACCGACCACGACATCACGCAGATTTTCCTGCCCCTGTTCCACACCAATGCCCAGTCGTACTCGATGCTCTCGACACTGTGGTCCGGCGGCACGATGGTGATCCAGCCGCGATTCAGCGCCTCGCGATTCTGGGACGTGGCGGTGCGCAACAAGGCCACGTGGACGTCGATCATCCCGTTCTGCGTGAAGGCGTTGCTCGCCGGTGAGATCCCCGATGACCACTCATTCAGGTTCTGGGGGCCAGCGGTCAGGCTCCCCGACGTCGAAGAACGGCTCGGTGTGAGCACCTTCGGATGGTGGGGGATGACCGAGACGATCACGCAGGGCATCGTCGGCGACCCTGATGAACCAGGCGCACCTCTGTCTGTCGGTCGACCCTCAGCGGAGTACGAGATCAGCGTCAGACGACCCGACGGCACACAGATCGGGCCGGGTGAAAGCGGCGAACTCTTCATCAGGGGGATTCGGGGAGTGACGTTGTTCAAGGAGTACGCCGGGAATCCTGAGGCGACAGCAGCAGCATTCGATGATGACGGCTGGTTCGCAACGGGCGACTCCATCATCATGAACGACGATGGTGACTTGATCTTCGGCGACCGATTGAAGGACATGCTCAAAGTCGGAGCTGAGAACGTGGCGGCATCGGAGATCGAGGCGGTGATCATGGCGACAGGACTCGCCCATGAGTGCGCCGTCGTGGCCCAGAAGCACTACATGCTCGATGAAGTGCCGGTGGCATTCGTGATTCCGGCGGCGGGTGCGGGGGACGACCTCACGGATCGAATCATCGATGCGTGCAAACGTGATCTTGCCGACTTCAAGGTGCCGCGTTCGGTGTTCGTCGTCGATGACATGCCCCGTTCGACGCTCGAGAAGATCGCCAAGAACGAACTGCGTGCTCGTCTGGAGCCGATCACGGACTGATGGGAGCAGTGGCTCGAGGCACACGAGCGCGTGAGGCACGGTAGAGCACCTACGGTTGAGTCATGTCGGTAACCAGGGTTCGAGGCTGGGCCCTTGTTACGGTGCCGTTCGCCGTGCTGGCAGGCTGCGTGGCCGCCGACGCCAGCGACAGGGCGGACGAGTCATCACCGACGGTGATCGATGACGTCGCCGAAGCGGTGGTGGCTGAGGTCGAGATCTCGTCCTCTACATCGTCGCCCATTCCGGGGTCATCGAGTGTCGATGAGCAGCCGCAGGGTGGTGTCACACCAGCCGCATCCTCCGCTGACGAGGGGACGACGGCGACAACTGTGCTGACCGCCGTGTCGACCACAGTGGCGGGCTCAACCAATGCGACTACCTCGGAGGCGCCGGACGCCCCGTCGACTACGGCGCAACCCTCGGTCGCCATCGTGACGACGCCAACCACGACAACTGCTCTGGTGACGACGACCGTGGCAACGATGGTGTCGACGACAACACTGGTGCCCGATGCGGGCAGCGACCTCACTCGGGTTCTCGATGCGCTGGTCGTCGCGCCCGAGGGCGCCCGGGGCGGATATGACCGTGACCTGTTCAGCCATTGGGTCGACGATGACCAGAACGGCTGTGACGCCCGACAGGACACGCTCTCGGCACAGGTTGTGGGCTTCCCGCAGGTCGACCTCGTCGATCCGTGTGTGATCATCGAAGGCGACTGGTATTCGGTCTACGACGCAGTCTCGTACTCGGGATCACCGTCAGAACTCGACGTCGACCATGTCGTGGCGCTCGCGGAGGCGTGGGACTCGGGGGCCAACGCTTGGAGTTCGGCGCTTCGGCGGCAGTTCGCCAATGACCCAATCAATCTGCTCGCCGTCACTGCCTCGTCGAATCGGTCGAAATCGGACCGTGACGTCGGCGAATGGCGGCCCGAAGCTCGGTCGGCATGGTGCCTGACCGCTTCGATGACCATCTCGGTCAAGACTGCCTATTCGCTCACCATCGATGCCGCCGAGCGCGACGCCTTGGCCGAGATGCTCCAGACCTGTGGGGAAGCGGGACAGATTGCCGGAGTCGGGGACGGGTCCGTCCCTGTTGTGACGGCGGTTCCACCGGTCTCGACCACCGTTGCAAGTTCACCACCCTCGACGGCTGCTGCGAACGTGCCGTCACAGAGTTGTGTCGACATCAACACCGCGTCGATCGCGCAGCTCGACCTCATCGTGCATGTCGGCGAATCCAGAGCTGCGGAGATCGTCGCCCTGCGACCCTTCTCTTCGGTGGCTGACCTGACCCGAGTCTCCGGTATCGGCGACTCGCGAGTTGCCGACATCATCGATCAAGGCCTGGCCTGTGTCAGGTGAACTTGCCGTGACGTCCGGCGCCAGCGGCGAATCTGCTTGCCCCGTCTCGGGTTTCGCCCGACCTGATCACATCCAGGCCGAGGCGAGTCTCGTTGGCGAGGGCGTCCTCGAGCGACATGCCCCACTGTTCGTAGGAAGACTGCCGATCCGAGCGGAGGCAGCCCTGCGGGAATGCAGCGAGTTGTCGGGCTAGTTCGATCGCTTCCGGTAGTGCTCGGCCCGGGGCGCAGAGTCGGTTGGCGAGGCCCATCGATTTGGCCTCCTCGCCGGATACGCCGCGCCCGGTCAGGATCATGTCGAGCGCATGGCTATGGCCGATAAGGCGGCTGAGTCGAATGGTGCCCCCATCGATGAGGGGCACCCCCCATCGTCGGCAGTAGACGCCGAACACGGCGTCAGTCGCTGCAACCCGGAGATCGCACAACAGCGAGAGCTCGAGCCCGCCGGCGACGGCATGGCCCTCCACCGCAGCGATCATCGGCTTTGTGACCATCATCCTCGTTGGGCCGAGTGGGCCGGGACGGGTCATGTCGTCGTGCACCCGGGGGCCGCCGCCGTCAGCGACTGCCTTGAGGTCGGCACCTGAGCAGAAGGTGCCATTGGCTCCCGTGAGGACGGCAACCGCGAGTGAGTCATCGTTCTCGAACGCAGTGATGGCTGCAAACAGAGCGTTGGCCGTTTCCTGGTTGACGGCGTTGCGGACTGCGGGGCGGTCGATCGTGATGACCACCACCGAGCCATCGCGATCGACCCGAACGGTGCTGGGAGTACTCATGGTTCGACCGTAGCCCGCAATGCCGAACAGGCCCGCCGCTCACGAACGATGAGCGACGGGCCCGGGAGGCTGGGTTCAGCGATGACGACGGGTGGCAGCGATCTTGGCGAACGTGCCTCCGCCGAGTCCCACGAGCGCCAGGCCGAGGGTGACGCCCATCGTTGTTGCGCCGGTGCGGGGGAGGGCTCCGCCTGAGACAACCGTGTCGACCATCTCGGTTGCCTCGCTCACAGCGATGTCGGTTGCGAGTTCGTCGATGGGGCGTGCGTCGATGGCGGGCTCGTTGGTATTTGGTTGCTCGGTGATTGGCTCGTCGTCTGCGGCTTCGTCGATGGCGGGCTCGTTGGTATTTGGTTGCTCGGTGATTGGCTCGTCGTCTGCGGCTTCGTCGATGG
>JAQCGT010000113.1 GCA_027730505.1 Actinomycetota bacterium
GGCGTCCTCGCGGGCGCCGACGCTCACGAGATACTCGAGCCACTCCGCGGACAACCTCGGGTTCATCGTGCCCCGGCGACGCGCCAATTCGGCGATCGTTCCCGGTTTGCGAACACCGTCAGCGGTGCGTCGGCGATGAGTGAGCCACCCGGCCAACTCGGTGGTGAGCGCCTCTGCTCGTTGATGCTCGGCGAGGTCGGGTCCGGGACGACGGTACGGGATGCCGTCGAGATTGACGAACGCTTTGAACCGGAAGGGTTGGGCGTCGGCGAGCGTCGTCATGATTGCTCCGCCCTTGGAATGTCCGAGGACGGCGACCGGGTCATGGCCGGCGAACGTCTCGAAGACTCGCACCGCATCTCGCAGATCGGCGTCATATGAGTACAGATGCGTGTGGTCGCTGTCGCCATGGCCACGGTGGTCCCATGCGATGACCCGCCAGCCCGCATCAGCCAACAGGGGAGCGAATACGTCGAACGTCCGGGAGAAGTCGGCGCCACCGTGCACCAACATGAGGATCGGATCGCTTTGGTCCCCCCATTCGTTCACCGCGATGCCGACACCATCGGCGTCGATCCGGTGATGACGATCGGGGGGACGTGCGCCGGGGAACGTCCTGATCGCATTCACGTGATGAGGCTACGGCGATCGACCGTAGAGTCTGGAAACGAAGCGTCATGATCAGGCCCGCGTCACCCCGTTCGATCCGTCCAATCGCCACCACGGCGGTTGCGTTCATCGTGCTCGTTGCATCGGCCTGCAGCAGCGATGACGAGGCGGTCGATGCCCTGCCGCCGATCCGAACCACCACCACGACGACGACCACGACGACGCTGCCCGATACCAACCGCTATTTCTACGAGGTTCGCTCGGGCGACACCTTGTCCGACATCGCAGCCGGATTCTCCGTGCCGATGTCGGTGATCTCTGAGTTGAACGGCCTCGAGAATCCAAGCGATATCCGTGTCGGCCAGCTGCTCGAGATCCCTCAGGGCTTCGTGGTCGTCACCTTGCCACCGCAGTCGACCATCGCTCCGTGACCGAGTGCCCTGTGTGGGATCCGGGCCGTTCCTAGACTCATGTTCATGAGTTTCTGGCCGACCACTGAGCATTGGAGCGTCAAGATCCCGCTGCAGACGCCCCACCAGCGCATGCCGGTGCTCGCCGAGCACGGATTTGTCGATCTGATGCCGATGCCGGTCGAGGTTCCGAGCATCGAGTGGGAGGCACTCGAGTACATGGATTGGAAGAGCGGTGGCGACACGAACTTCGCCCCGCTCGCATCGGCCGACGGCGAACTCGACTGTCGCGGTTTCTGGGACAAGGGCAAGACCGACAAAGACGCGCTATGGACGTCGAACGCTGCACTCGCCCCAACACTTCGCGACTACGTGGCCGATGTGGGCGCCAATTTCGGTCGCGTCCGGATCATCAAGCTCGAACCCCAGGACCGTGAGACGGCCATCAGGTCGATCCACCGCGATGACAACAACCGCTTCAACCCCGAGAACGAGGGATGGGTGGTGCGCACGTGGGTCGAACTCACCGACAATCCCGACAGCTACATGCTGCTCATGGACAACGACGAGAACGGATTGCCCGATCCGTCGACCGAACGCCGTGTACCGCTGCACAAGGGCGCGCGGTTCGTGGTCGACACCCAACGCTTGTGGCATGTCGTCGTGCACCCGGGCAGTGCTGCACGGTACGCGCTCATCACCAGCTTCGAGTCATCACCCCGTTTGGCTGAGTGGATCGACTCCCAGCGAGTCACCGTGCCGGGCTGAGCCGGTGGCGAGCGGTGAGCTCGCAGATGTCGCTCATGATCGCTGGGATTTCGTAGTCCTTCGGCGTGTACACGGCCGCCACCCCGGCAGCGATCAGTCTCGGCTGGTCATCGTCGGGAATGATTCCGCCGACCACCACCGGAGCGTCGACGCCGAGCTCGCGCAGTCGAGTCACGAGCTCAGGCACGAGTTCGAGATGCGACCCGGACAGGATCGATATGCCGATCACGTCCGGGTCCTCGTCACGAGCGGTCGCAGCGATCTGCTCGATGGTGGATCGGATGCCGGCATAGACGACCTCCATTCCCGAGTCACGCGCCGCCACCGCGATCTGCTCGGCCCCGTTGGAGTGTCCGTCAAGGCCCGGCTTGGCCACGAGCAGGCGAGGCGGCCCACCGGCCATGTTCTTCGCCTTCTCGGCGACGTCGGCGAGCCCCGTGGTCGATGCTGTCGCTCCTGAAATGCCGGTGGGAGCTCGGTACTCGCCGAACACTTCGCGCAGTACTCGGCCCCATTCGCCAGTGGTGCCACCGGCAACGGCGAGTGCGATCGACGCCGGCATGATGTTGCCGTCACCGTTCGCAGCGACGCGAAGTTCGTCGAGTGCCCGTGCCACGGCTGTCTCGTCACGAGACACGCGCCAGGCAGCGACCTCGGCGATGGTCTCGGCTTCGACAGCGGGATCGACTTTGAGAATCGCCCCAGACCCACCGAGCGGTGAGTCGGTGCTCTCGGTGAAGCGGTTCACGCCGACGACGACCTGGTCGCCGTTGGAGATACGCCGAGTTCGTTCAGCCATGGACGACACGAGTCGCGATTTGAGGGTCTCGATCGATGCGAATGCCCCGCCCATGGCAAGGACCTCGTCGAGTTCGGCCTGGGCCGCAGCACGCAACTCGGCGGTGCGGGCTTCGATGACGGTCGAGCCGTCGAAGATGTCCTCGTACTCGAGCAGGTCGGTCTCGAATGCCAGCACCTGCTGCATTCGCAGCGACCACTGCTGGTCCCACGGCGTGGGAAGGCCGAGCGCCTCGTTCCAGGCGGGTAGCTGCACCGACCGTGCCCGAGCGCGCTTTGACAGCGTCACAGCGAGCATCTCGAGCACGATGCGCTGCACGTTGTTCTCCGGTTGTGCCTCGGTGAGGCCGAGTGAGTTCACCTGCACCCCGTATCTGAATCGCAGCGCTTTCGGATCCGTGACGCCGTAACGCTCGCGGCCGATCTGCTCCCACATGTCGGTCATGGCCCGCAACTTGCAGACCTCCTCGACGAAACGGATGCCGGCGTTCACGAAGAACGAGATCGAACCGAACACGCCGGGGAAGTCGTCGGGGGCGATGCGACCCGAATCGCGTACGGCGTCGAGCACATCGATCGCTGTCGCCATCGAGTACGCGATCTCCTGCAGGGGCGTCGCCCCGGCTTCTTGTAGGTGGTACGAGCAGACGTTCATCGGGTTCCACGATGGGGCGTGTTCGCGACACCAGGTGATCATGTCGACGATGAGCCGGCGCGAGGCCTCGGGCGGGAAGATGTACGTGCCACGGGACAGGTACTCCTTGACGATGTCGTTCTGTGTGGTGCCGCGCAGTTCAACGCTGTCGACGCCCTGCTCGGCGGCGTTGGCGACATAGAGCGACAACAGCCACGCTGCCGTCGCGTTGATCGTCATCGAGGTGTTCATGCGCCCAGGGGGAATCCCGTCGAGCAGGGTGCGCATCTGCCCGAGATGAGAAACGGGGACGCCCACTTTTCCGACTTCGCCACGTGCCTCAGGGGCGTCGGGGTCGAAGCCGGTTTGGGTGGGGAGGTCGAAGGCGATCGACAGACCGGTCTGGCCCTTGGCGAGGTTGGTGCGGTAGAGCTCGTTCGAAGCGCGCGCCGTCGAGTGGCCCGAATAGGTGCGCATCATCCAGGGTTGGTCGGCCATGTCATCTCCCCTCCGGTGAGGTGTGGTCGTCATTCTGTCGGGCGGAGTCATCAACGGCTGCCTCGAGCAATTGCAGGTACTCGTCGCGGCTCACATCGATTGCACCGAGCGAGGCGAGATGATCGGTTGTCCACTGCACATCGAGGAGCCGGCCTCCGGTGCCGTTCAACCAGTCGACGAGATGAACGAGAGCAACTTTTGATGCGTCGGCGGCGTGATGGAACATCGATTCGCCGGCGAAGAACCCGTTGACTCGAATGCCGTAGAGACCGCCGACGAGACGGTTGCCCTCCCAGACTTCGACCGAGTGCGCCCATCCCATGCGATGGAGCCGCGTATAGGCGTCGATCATCGACTGGTCGATCCAGCCGCTCGGCCGCCGTGGGTCCCCGCAGTTGGCCATGACCTCGGCGAAGCAGCGGTCGAATCCGACCGTGTAGCGGCGAAGGCTGCGCCGAAGGGATCTGGTGACACGTAACCCCTCGAGGGGGATGATGCCGCGTGGATCCGGTGAGAACCATCCGATCCGGCGCCGTGGGATGGGCATTGGAAACAGTCCTGACCGATATGCGGTGAGCAGTGTGCCCGGTTCGAGGTCGGCGCCGATGGCGACCATCCCGGAGTCATCGTTCGGGCCTTGTTCGGGCAGGATCCACCGGCTCGGTTCGGGCTCCACCGGTTTGGCGGGCCGAGGCCAGATGTCCGCGCGATCCACGTGTTGGTGTTCTCAGCTGTGTGTTCGGAACCCTCGGCCGGTCTTCCGGCCGAGATGTCCGGCAGCGACGAGTCGTCGCAGCGCCGGATGGGGCACCATACCCGGATCGCCGAACTCACGGTGCAGGGCCTCGAGGATGCTGAGCGAGGTGTCGAGACCGACGAGGTCGAGCAATTCGAACGGCCCCATCGGGAACCCGCAGGCGCCCTTCATCGCCATGTCGATGTCGTCGATCGAGGCGGTGCCGCGCTCTGCCATTGCGATGGCAGCGTTGAGATAGGGGAACAGCAGCGCATTGACCACGAATCCCGCGCGATCGGCCACTTCGACGATCTCTCGTCCGCACGTTGTGGCGAACTGGTGGAGGGTGCTGATGGTGCTGTCCGATGCGGTGATCGGACGCACGATCTCGACAAGTGTCATGGCGGTGGCGGGATTGAAGAAATGCAGGCCAGCAACCTTGTCGGGTCGCCCTGATGCCACGGCGAGTTCGACCACGGGCAGGGTCGAGGTGTTGGTCACGATGATGGCCTCGGGCCTGAGGTGTGCTCCGAGTTCGGCCATGACGTGACGCTTCACGGTCAGGTTCTCGATCACGGTCTCGATCACCAGATCACAGTGGGCGAGGTCGCCGAGGTGCTCGGTCGTCTCGATGTGGTCGATGGTCGCCTGGCGCGTCTCATCGTCGCAACGTCCTCGTGCGACCATCTTGGTGAGTCGGGCGTCAATCGACTCCTTGACGGCCGCGGCTCCGGCGCCTGTGCGTGCCCGGACCACCACGTCGTATCCAGCGGCGGCGATGACCTCGACGATGCCGGCGGCCATGATGCCGGATCCAACCACGCCCACGGCGCCGAAATCAGTGTTCATGTCGGCACCATAGTTACCCGTGGGTAACTGACCGAAGTCCGGGTTCACATTCGGTGACCATGTCCTACGATCGCAGCATGCCAGAACCAACGGTCGTGCTCGCCGGAGGCGGGCCGTTCACCGCATCAGACGATCTCGACCGCCGCCTTCTCGTCGGACGCTCCGGCCGGGTGGCGGTGGTGCCAACCGCTGATGCCTTCGAGAACCCTCGCCTCCTCGTCGACGACGCCACCGCCTGGGCGCAACGTATCGGCATCGAGGCGGTGCCGGTGATGGCGCTCACGCGTCCCGATGCGCGCCGCGAGGATCTGGTGGCGCTCGTCCAGAGTTGTGACGCGGTCTGGTTGGTTGGTGACTCACCGATCCATCTGCGCACTGTCATGAAGGACACACCGTTGTGGGGAGCGATCACTTCGGTGCTCGACCGGGACGGTCTTGTGGTCGCTGTGGCCGGCAGCGCCGCTGCGATCTGTGATCCGATGACCGACCCCCGTGGTGGGGCGTTCACCTTCGGTCTCGGACTCACGGGTGGCATGGCGGCGATCACCGAGACCGAAACGTGGGCGCCGGAGCAATTGATGCGCGCCCGTCACCTCGCCGGTGACTCGGTGACGGTCGAACTGCCGACCGGCGCGGCACTCATCCGCACGGGCCACGAGGGTGCTGTCTCTTGGGAGACCGTCGGCGACGCCGTGGTGCACGGAACGCTGCCCGGCTGAATCACTTCCAGGCGAAGACCGGCTGTTCCATCTCGTCGACCCGGGCGGTGTCGGCGGCCCGACCCTCGATTCCCACCCACCTGAACTGCACGAGCACTGCGCCGGTCGGCGCGTGGATGAGGTCGTTGCCGAGCGGTACTTGGACCACGGGTTTGTCGCTCTCAGGGATGTCGATGAAGCGCGGGGAGTCGTCACGGCACAGCGCATGGATGCCGATTCGGTACACGGCACGCACCTCATCAGGCGACGGTCGCAACTCGGGATCGGCGCCGCCCCACAGCACCACCGGCGTGATCACGTAGCCCGAGCGGGTCGGGTAGTCGTCGAGCAGCCCGAGCACCCGGTCCTCGCCGAGGGCCAAACCGAGTTCTTCTTCGAGTTCTCGTAGCGCTGCTTCCTCGGGGCCTTCACCCGGATCGAGACGACCGCCGGGCAGCGCCCACTGGGCCGAGTGGCTGTTGAGACGCGACGCACGCCGGCACAATAAGAACGCCGCGCCTCCGGCCACACCGACCATGCGACCGTCGAGGCCGTCGGTGTTGCCGGGCACCATCGACATGTCGACGAACTCGGGTTCGAGCCGCTGATCACCGTCATGGAGCACTGGATCGGAATCGACGAGTGTGATCGCCACCGCTGCGTGTCGCCGCCCGTCGAGCGCATGCGAACGTCGTTCGTGGCGAGCGAGATTCGCGGAGATCGTGGAGCGGAGCGCGTCGTCGTAACTGATCATGGTGTGACCGATGGTGTCACGGCTGCGTTCACATGAACGAAGTGATGGCGGGTGCGTCGGGCGTGCGCGACCAGCACCAACATCACCGGTACCTCGACGAGCACTCCGACGACGGTCGCCAACGCCGCTCCCGAGCCCAATCCGAAAAGCGCGATCGCCGTCGCGACTGCCAATTCGAAGAAGTTCGATGCACCGATGAGCGCCCCCGGCGCGGCGACGTCGTG
>JAQCGT010000114.1 GCA_027730505.1 Actinomycetota bacterium
CGTCAGGGGTCATGGCGGCCTTCGTATAGCCCATCGTGAACTTCGCTGACTCGCCGGCCACCACGAGGTCAAAGGCGCACATGAGCGACATACCAGCGCCACCGGCGGCCCCACGCACCCCAGCCACGAAGGGCTTCGGAGTGCGATTCATCCGGTAGGTCGCTGCGTGGTAGTCGGTCACGAGCGATGCGGCTGCGGCCGGCAAACCGGCGCCGAGTGTCGCCATGTACTTAAGGTCACCGCCCGCGGAGAACACCTTGCCGTCAGCGGTTACCGACACCGCCTTCACCGAATCGTCGAAACCAATGGCGATCATCACCTCGCGCAAGTCACGAGCGAAGTCAGAGTTCATGGCGTTGGCGCCCTCGGGCCGAGTGAACCGCACGTGAGCAACGCCATCGGCAACTGAGTAGGTCATCGTCGAGAGATCCATCGCAAGATTCTGACAGTCACACAGCGCGAGTCAAGCGTCGAGGAGTGCCTTGATGCGTTTGGGGCTCGGATTTCCAATCGCGCCGAGTGGTTGCGCGAAGAGCGAGATCCGATACTCCTCAATCATGCGTCCAGCCTCGATGAGGTTCGCCGGTTCTGCGCCATGTCGATGCGCTGACAGGCGCTGCTCAAGTGCCCGCTCCAACGGTGTCACGTCAGCGATGTTGCGGCGATCACGTTCGACATGGCCGGCGAGATGATCGAGTCGATAAGCGATGCCATCGACATGACGGCGAAGGTCAGCCATCCCGTTGACGCCAACGCGTTCGATGAAACCTGGGCCCACCAGGCGACGGAGATGATCATGCGCGTCCCGCACGGTCTCAACAGCCGACGGCGCCCGAAGCATCTCGAGTTGTTGCAGCACACGTCCAGCCGCACCCACGACATCGAGTGCCGCCAGTACCGCCTCGACGAACATCGGCGGTCCCTGCACGCGCAACGCCTGCTCGAGGGCCGAAAACTGTGAAGCTGACCAGCACAGGCCATGGTCGTCGACGATCCGATCGGCGACCGCAGCCTGCGCACCATCGACGATGCCATCGCTGCCGAGTCCAACGAGCCCGATGGCCAACCGGGTGTCGTTCGAGAACAGATCGCGAACCAACGATCGTGACGGTGCGGCAGCGATCAGCAACAGTCGTCGAACACCTTCTCGCATGAGTCGCTGCTGCAGATCGACATCGGTGACCAGCCTGAGCGACACGCTGTCGCCACGGTCGAGGAGCGTTGGATGGGCGCGCATCGTCTCGCCGTTCGATGACCACTCGACCATCTCCGGGAGGTCGCCCAGATCCCATCTCGTGATGCCAGCGCGCTCCTCGACGGGCGCAGCAGATGCCAATGCAGCACGAGCGGCAGGCCGTGCGAGGTCGCGCACCTCATCAATGTCATCGCCGAAGGCGTGCACCTCGCCCGCTTCGTCGCTCACCACGAGGTGCAGCCGCAAATGGGTTGGCAGTCGCTCGGGATGCAGGTTGCCCGCCCGTACGGTCACACCCGACACCTCGGTCAATGCGGCTGCCACAGCATCAGCGAATCGTCGACCATCGCCGGGTAGACCAAGCCGTGTCGCGGCCGCAGCAATCGTGTCGGCTGCGGGGATCAGCAGCCTGCGAAGTTCTTTGGGAAGTGTGGCGAAGAGCTCGGCCACGATCTCGACTCGGTATGCAGGAAGATGCCAGTCAAGATCGGTACCCGTGAAGCGGTTGACCGCAGTGAGCGGCACATGCACCGTGGCACCGTCGAAGACACTGCCCGGATCGTGTCGATAGGTGATCAAGTACTCAACACCATCGGGCTCCATCCAGACATCGGGGAGCCCAGCAAGGTCGACGCCATCGGGAAGCAGCTCAGTGACGTCGAGGTCGAGGAGCTGCGGACGGTGTTTGCGTTCGTCACGCCACCAGCGATCGAAATGCCGACCAGACACGATGTCGTCGGGCAGTCTTCGGTCGTAGAAGTCAACGAGGTCATCATCGCTCGGTGTGACGTCACGTCGAAGGCGATCAGACAATGCCTCGAGTGTGGCCAGAGCAGCGTCGTTACGAGACAGGAATCGCTGCCGACCTAACCACGAGTCATCTGCGTCGCGTCGAACCAACGCGTGGTCGATGAACATCGCTCTCGCAGCGGTCGGATCGATCCGATCGAGCGCAACGCGTCGGCCGTCAACCACCGGGAGCCCGTACAGACTCGCCCGCTCAATGACCGTGGCACGCAGGTTGTCAGGGTCCCAGTCGGGTTCACCATAGGAACGCTTCAGCAGATGACGACCGACGTGTTCAATCCATCTCGGGTCGATCTCAGCGACCCGACGAGCGAGAAGTCGCTCGGTCTCGACGATCTCCGCAGCCATCACCCAGTCGGCACCACGACGGGTCAGCACCGATCCCGGGGCGATCTCGAACTGCGAGCCGCGAGCGCCGAGGTAGGTGGCCCGCTGCGGGCCGCGGCGTTGCCGATCACGATGGTTTCCCGTGCGCACTTCGCGCATCCCAACATGCGACAAGAGCCCGGCGAGCACCGCCTGGTGAACCCGATCGGGGTGGCTGGCGTCGGTGCCGGGCCGGATACCGATCTGTCCGGCTACCTGGCGCAGTTGGCTGTAGAGATCACGCCATTCGCGCACCCGAAGCCAGTTCAGATGCTCATCCCGGCACATCCGTCGGAACGCGGATGATGACATCTCGCGTTGCCGTTCGCGCAGGTGATCCCACAGCGCGACGATCGACATGAGATCCGATCCGGGCACGTCGAATCGGCGGTGCAGCTGATCGGCGCGTTCACGTTGCTCTCGTGGCCGTTCGCGGACGTCACGGATCGATAGTGCTGATGCGATGACCAGCACCTCACGCACACAGCCGTGGCGATCAGCTTCGATGATCATCCGACCGAGCCGCGGATCGACAGGCAGCCTGGCGAGTCGTCGACCGGTCTTGGTGAGTCGATGGCGACCGGAGTCGGTCGGGGTGAGCGCACCGAGTTCGCTGAGCAATTGGTAGCCATCACGGATCGACGCGGTGTCGGGTGGCTCGACGAACGGGAACTTGGCCACATCACCGAGTCCGAGACTCGTCATCTGCAAGATGACCGAGGCGAGGTTGGTGCGCAAGATCTCGGGCTCAGTGAACTCCTGACGCGACTCGTGATCCTCATCGGACCACAACCGGATTGCGATACCCGGTGCCACCCGGCCGCACCGTCCGGCTCGCTGGGCGGCCGACGCCTGCGAGATGGGTTCGATCGGGAGACGCTGCACTTTGAGACGCCGCGAGTAGCGGCTGATTCGGGCGGTGCCGGTGTCGATGACGGCCCGAACGCCGGGCACGGTGATCGACGTCTCGGCGACGTTCGTCGCCAACACGATCCGCCGTCCCGGATGTGGCGCGAACACACGATGTTGCTCAGCGGCCGACAGTCGCGCATAGAGCGGCAACACCTCAGTGCGGGGCAAACCCAACTCGCGGATCGCATCGGCGGTGTCGTGGATCTCGCGTTCGCCCGACAAGAACACGAGCACGTCACCATCGACCTCACGATCGAGTTCGGCCAGCGCATCGATCACGGCCTGCACTTGATCGGCGTCGGGCTCCGGCGGCCGGTACCGCACCTCCACCGGATAGGTCCGCCCCTCAACGACGAACACCGGCGCCGGTGTGCCGTCGGCGGCGGCGAAGTGCTCGGCGAACCGCTCGGTCTCAATTGTTGCGGAGGTGACGATCACATGCAGGTCATTGCGGCGCTCGATGAGGCGGCGCAGGTAGCCGAGCAGGAAGTCGACGTTGAGACTTCGTTCGTGGGCCTCGTCGATGATGATCGTGTCGTAGCGCCTGAGGTCGGGGTCGCGGCCGAGTTCGGCAAGCAGGATGCCATCCGTCATCAGCCTGATGCGGGTGTCATCGCTGACCTGATCGGTGAACCGCACCGAGTAGCCCACCTCAGCCCCAAGGTCGACACCGAGTTCATCGGCCACGCGATCGGCCACGGCCCGCGCCGCGACCCGTCGTGGTTGGGTGTGGCCGATGATCCCGGCCGTGCCGCGCCCCGCCGCAAGGCACAGTTTCGGCAACTGTGTGCTCTTGCCCGAGCCAGTCTCGCCAGCGACGATGATCACCTGGTTCGCGGCGATCGCCGCGATTAGTTCGTCGGCCCGTTCAGCGATCGGGAGTTCGGCCGGGATGGCGATGCGCGCAGTATCGAGGGGCATGACCGCTCGAACGGTAACGGCCGGTGGCTAGCGTCGACGCCATGGCGCACTGGTTGATGAAGTCCGAGCCCGATGTGTTCTCCTACGACGACCTGGTACGGGTGAAGCGTGAGGGCTGGGACGGCGTGCGCAACTATCAGGCACGCAACTTCATGCGCACCATGCGCAAGGGCGATCTGGTGATCTTCTATCACTCGAACGCCACGCCGCCAGGGGCTGCTGGTATCGCTCGCATTGCCGGCGAGGCTGAACCCGACCCCACCCAGTTCGATCCAGCGTCGAAGTATTTCGATCCGAAGTCGTCCCCTGACGACCCACGGTGGGACTGGGTAACGCTGGCGCCGAAGAAGCGGCTGAAATTCGTGTCGCTCGACACGTTGAGGGCGATTCCCGAGTTGGCGAGCTGTCAGTTGTTGGCGCGCGGGAATCGCTTGTCGGTGATACCACTGACCGAAGCCGAGTTCGACGCGATCGTCGCCGCCGGTTCCTGATCAGATTCCGATCCCACCCAACTCAGCGTCGGCGTTCGGGAATGGCTCTCGACGCGATACCGACACCGCCGAGCACGATGCCGGCGATGAGCATCAGATAGCCGGGCGACGCCGCACGTCCGAGCAGCGAGTCAGCGATGGCACGGATCATGTCGGCCCGATCGACGTCGTCCAGTGGAATCAGTCCAGCCGAGCGGCTGACCCCGATGAGCAACCCACCAGCAGCGGCAACGGCGATGCCGACAGGCAACAACCGCCGTAAGAAGCCGACAGGTGACATCGCCAACATGAGCACGGCTGCCACGGCTGCGACACCGAGACCGATGTTCGACCAGAACCGAACCGAGTCGACGATCGATGACAAGTCGGGGTCGTCCTCGGTGCGTTCGATCGTGATCGGCTCAACGCCCTCATCCAGCAACGTCGAGGCGATCTCGTCGACCTCGGCGATCACGTCATCGACAGTTCCCTCATCGATCAGACCGTCCTCCTCCAGCGCGATGCCGAACTCAGCGGCGAGTTCGGCGATCTCAGCGGAGTTGGTCGCTTCGGCGAGCCGGTCGAGTGCGCCCTCAGCAAGCAGTCCGACGTCGATGTCAGCGCTCTGCTCGCCTTCGAAGAACACCCTGTAGGCGGCAGAGCTGGCTGCATCGGTGAAGTCGGCGAACTGGTCGCTGTCGAGCAACGACTCAACGGCGTTGCGCACGGTCGCTTCATCGGCGTATTCGGCGATCAACGGGTCATCGGCAAACTGGGAGGTCAGCTCGTCGACGAGTTCGGTGCGTACCGCTGGCAGCGCCATGATGTCTGCGACCACCGACGCCACCGCGTCAGCCGATCCGGCGACACCGAGCACGACCCGACCGACGGCGAAAGCCAGCAGCCCGAGGGTCATGACGATGCCGGCGATGCTGACGATGAACCTGCGCAGAATCACTCAGTTGAGGGTACTCAGGCCCGGCCGACGGATCGGGCCAAGCGCTCGAAGTCCATGCCCAGATGGCCGCGAACGATCATCGTGTAGGTGTCGGCGATGGCCTCTTCACGATGGTTGCGTTGTGCTTCAAGTCGCTCGGGGTCGAAAACCACCGCCATGAATGCCGCCTTCGACGGGAACGTGTTGGCCCGTGCCTGGTGCCAGACGCGACCGTCACCGAGGATGGTGCCTTCCACCCCGAACCACGCCGAGACGCGAACGCCGTGTCGACTGGCGCTCTCTGCGGCTTTGGTCTGATAGCGCACCATGTGCTCGGGGGTGTGCATCGCCGAGTCAGGATCCTTGAAACTCAGGATGTGGAACACGGTGACCGGTCCGTCGTCCTCGGTCGGCGGATGTGGCACCTCGTCCCATGACAGTTCGTTCGAACCATCAGGCATGTCGGGCACGTCATTGGGAAGGCATCCCATGACGATGGTGCGGTCCATACCGGCTTCTTTGTGCACATGTCGTTCACGGAAGTCGTCTCGCGACTGCATCTCGATGAACGATCGGCGGGTGGGATAACGCACGATGCCGACGCGATCCCAGACCGTGCCATCACCGAGCAGTTGCTGCTCGACATCGCCGTGGAACACGACCTCGGCGCCGATGTCGGCGAGCACGTCGAGCGGGGCGTACCGGTCATCGGCCTCACGGCCCGACACCGCTACGCCAGCGCCCCCGTCACCGGCGCCGCCATAGTCGGCGACCTGTCGATACTTCATGAGGTTGACCATCCAGATCGGCCCGTCGTCGACCGGATCGCAGGTGGCGAGCCGGAGACCGTAGTCACGGTCGACGGTGCCGTAGCGGGGCGAGGTGCTGCTCATCGAGGCTCCTGTTAACTCCGAGTGCGTGCTGCTGGCATCCAACGGGGACCGGCGGTGGCATCGATGCGGGCGAGTAGCCGCTCCCCGACCGGTTCGATCAGGTCGCAGAAGGCAACGGTTGTTACCTCACCGAGGTGTTGCCAGCCGGGTGAACAGAGATCGTCGAGACGGTCTTCGATCGACTGACGATGTGCGACACCGGCGGCGTTGACCCGGCCGCTGGAGGCAAGCCCTCGGGCGCTCAGTCGTTCGAGTGCCCGCTCGAGTGCGGTGTCGTCGGCGCCGCGGCTGCGCGGCAGCCAGTCGTCGTCATGGCCGCGCCACGCGCCGTCGAGCAGTCCGGCCTCGGTGGCGTCGAAATCGTCGGCCACGTGCAGGGCGAAGTGGGTATCACCTCGCCATTCGCGGATCGCGTTCACCGCGAGCCA
>JAQCGT010000115.1 GCA_027730505.1 Actinomycetota bacterium
ATCGGCCCAGTTCGTGGAGAACACGCGGAACAATCCGCCGGCTAAGCCGCGAACGTCCCGCCCCCGTGGCGGATGGCAACATGCCTTCTGAGCTGGGGTTACGTGGGTGGTCGTGGAACGCGTTTCTGTCGATTCCGGAACGGATCCGGCCAGAGTGGTGTTCCGATTGAGGGATGCCGACGGTTTCTAAATCGACGTTGAGAGGTCGTTGCGGTGGGAGACGCCTCAAGGGCGGAGAACTCCGAACCGAATCGTGCCGAAGGCAACGACATCTCGGGTCGTAAGGGCTCACAGTGCGCTTTCTCGTGCGGATGCAACGGCATCGGTTGCGCTCACGATCGCGGTCACCACGAAGTTCTCGTATTGATCGAGGCCAACTCCGCCCTGCCGAGCAGAAGGCGCCCCGCCGTGTCAGCCTTTCAAAGCCGTGGGATCGTTCTGCGACTGCGTCGGTTCCGCAAGGAGTTGGCGGGTGAGTTTGTCAACGAGTTTCTTCCGCGTGGCGGGATCAGCGAGCGGATTGCCGTCCGGTGGGGAATCTACGGTTGAGTGCTTCAGGCCCCAGGCCGCCAGTTCAGCGATCACAGGCAACAGTTCAATCGCTGGGGCCAACGGTCGATAGATGTACTTTCGACCGTCATCGGGGTCAGGGAGACGCTCGATGATTTCTTGGTCGACGAGCGTGTTGAGGCGATCAGTCAACACGTTGGAGGCTATGGATTCGCCTTCTGCGAATTCGCTGAAGTGCGACTTACCGCCGATCAGTATGTCTCGGAGCACGAGTAGCGTCCATCGGTCGCCGATGATGTCCAAAGTGGCAGCAATGGGGCAATCGGAACGCAAGCTTCGCGACATGTGTTCGTCCTCTCCGTTGATCACCAAGATCCGCTTGGGTGGAGCCATGATGCCCGATCAGGACACGCCTGCCTGACCGTACGCGCACGATCCCCGAGTCAGCAGGGCGGTTGGGCTATCTGTTGACTCATCTCGATGAGTCCCGGTTCAATAGCGCCGGCCGACCAGTTGCACACATCTTGGGCCAGCCTGACGTCCACGCTTGCCTGAAATCCGATGTAGGGAACCATGGAGCGTGCGTCCTTGCTGAAGGCGCCGAGGACCTTCACAAGAGGTGTCGGCAGTTTCCGATCTGGCACCTTGGAATAGCCCGCTTCCTTCAAGGTTTTGGCGAGGCTTCTCATTGCCGTGGGTTGTTCCTGGGAACCGATGAGGCGGTGTCCGGCGGCTCCCGGTGCTTCCATCGCAGCCACGTGAAGACTGGAAACGTCTCGAACGTCCACCATGGGAATCTGCAGGTCAGGGATCCCTGGCAACTTGCCGTTGATCATGTCCGAGATGGTCTCTGCGCTCGCACCCTCGGGCCGCCCTCCAATGGCTGGACCGATCACGTAGCCGGGAAGAACGGTGACAACCTCCGTTGACATGTCGTCGGCGAGACGCCACGCGGCCTGTTCAGCGAGCGTCTTGCTCTTGGGGTAGGACCCGATCTTCGCGTTCACGTCGGACCAGGATTCCGGGCCGAATCGTCCGGACCCGCGTCCCATGAAAAGTGTCAAGACGGACGATGTCACCACAACCCGTTTGACTCCTGCGGCGTCCGCAGCACGGAGAACGCGTTGCGTTCCTTCAACAGCTGGTGCGATGAGTTCGTTCTCATCCCTGGGTTCATTGAGGGTGAAGGGTGAAGCGATGTGCATCACGTAGTCCGCTCCATCCATCACTTCACTCCAACCAGCATCGGTCAACAGGTCCACTTCCGCGAACGTCAACTGTGATGTGTCGGATGTGAGCCCGATTGCGCGTCGGATTTCATCCGCGCGCTTGAGCGAACGGACGGTGCCAACGACCGAGTAACCCGACGCAAGTAACTCGGCAGCGACGTGCTTGGCGATGTATCCACCAACGCCTGTGACAACAACTGATTGCATCTCAATCACCTTTCATGGTTTGTTGACCGTGTCGGCTCGAGAGCGCGGGCCGTATCGAGGTCCGCCTGGACGAACTCCAGGTTGTCGGTTGGATCTTCTCGCGCGATCAAGGCGCGGACAGCGTCCCCTTGCGGTGGTGTTCGTATCGTCGCTCTCACGTGGTAGCCGTCGTTCAAGGCTTGTGCGGCGATGCGCATGCCAACAAAGCCGGTGATCCCTGTGACGGTGATCAGGGCGCTCATGTCGGCTGTCCCTTGGGTAGCTGGCTTGCGTGAAATGCGGAGTAGGCGGCGAAACCCGCTCCGGCGATCCTCAGGATGTGTGCCGCGGTCCATAAGCCGAGGCTCGTGACGAATGCTGATTCGGTGAGCTCACGGGACCAGAAGGCAATGTTCAAGGGCAGGTGAACTGCCGTGGTAACTCCGTAGACGGAGACAAGACCCAGCATCGTGTTGCGCCATCGGTGCCGTTCCTGCGATCCCTTCGTGCTCCGCCTCATGAGCGTGATGGATCCGATGAGGGCCGGGACGCTGGTGATGCAGACGGCAGGCAGGAAGAACACGAAGTACTCGGCGAACCAATCTTCGAAGGCACTCTGATCCGCCAAGTAGAAGAAGGGAACAAGACCGAGTCCGATTGCGAGCATGACGCCAAGGAAGGCCGCGCTTCCAATGACCGTGATTGGTTCGGCAGTGACTTTCATAATGCAAAAGAGTCTCGCCTCGTCCGATATCACTTGTCAAATGCAAGTGAAAAAGACCGCGTGGTGGCGCAGCGGACTCAAGGAGCAGCGAGTGGGAGCGTCAGGCGCTGATTCACGGAGTTGCCGCGTCGAAGAATCCCGTCATCGATGTGAGCGTCCCGTCGGGGCCGTAGGTGGCGAACGATGCACCGGTACCGACGACGGTTCCGTCGCCGAGCACCATGTTCCAGTGCGCGAGCGAGCGGTCGTGATGCTCGACGAACGTCTGTGTGACGAAGTGGCCGCCGGGAACGCTGGTCTGGAACCCGGTCATGTAGGTCATGATCTCGTCGAGGCCGTCAGCGTGCACGTTCGGATCGGTGCACGTGCAGTTCGGCGACAACACGCCGTCGCACGCAGCTCGTCGAGCGGCCTCGTCGGTGACGGTCCAGAGTTCTCCGTAGGCATCCCACTGAGAGCGGTGTGGGGAAGTGGTCATGACGGCCCCTTCTTAATCGCTTGCAAATAACAAGTTATCAGATCCAGGGTGTCCGTCCACTGCGACTGAGATGAATCTCTCGAGCCCGTGGGCAGCCCGTCAATCTCTGGCTGCTCCGGGTTCAGCCGGAGTCGCCGCAAGGGTTTTGCTCGGAATCGCAGTGGGAGCGACCTCGGGCACCTTGACCGCGGGCTGGGCGAGGTCGATGATCGCCGTAGCCAGCGAGAGCGCCGAGATCATTAGCCATCCGTTCTGATGTACGTCGACCAGTTCAAGTTGTGTGGTCGGTGATCCGAGGATTGCGACGAGCAGTGCGATGCCGATGACCGCCCCTACCTGGCGGAACGTGTTGTTGACCGCTCCTCCGATGGAGAGCCGCAGGGGCGGGAGTTCGGCGACTGCTGCGGCCGAGTTGACCGGGATAAAGCATGCAACTCCAATGGCAACGACTTCGCCGATAAGAACGAAGCTCAGCGGATCGCGATCGACGCCGATCGTCAGCGCAAAGGTGAGGGTGGCGCCGGCGACGATGAGCGGCCCGGCGATCACCAACGGCCGGAATCCGATTCGCGAGGCGAGACGTCCGGTGAACGGGGCCAGGATCGCGACGGTGACGGGCGGAAGGGCGGTCAGCAGCCCGGCATGGAGGACGGAGTAACCCCATGCCTGGCGAAGGAACAGCACGTTGTTGAGCGAGTAGGCCGCGAACCCGCCCATGAACACCAGGGCGGCCGAGTTGGCGACCGTGAACGATTTGCTCCCGAACAGCGCGAGATCGACTACCGGCTCGGGGTGGTGGCCTTGGCGGCGCAGGAACAGCGGGATGGTCGCGACACCGAGAAAGAGGACGCCGATGGTGCGGGCGTCACCCCATCCCCACACCTCCGACCGGGAGAGGCCGAGCGCGATGCACGCAAGCGCGAACGTGATCAGTAGCGCTCCACCGAAGTCCGGTCGGTGTTCGCTGCGAACCCGGGGCGTCTCGATCAGGACGCGACGACCAGCGATGAACATCCCGACGCAGATCGGCAGGTTGATCCAGAACGCGGCACGCCAGTCGGTGAGGGTGATTGCGAAGGCACCGAGGCTCGGTCCGCTGGCGATGCCGAGCGCACCGATGCCGCCCCACATTGCGACGACCTGGGTGCGGCGCTCGGTCGGGAACGCTGCAAGCAGGAGGCCCAGAGACGCGGGCGTGAGCAGTGCGGCGCCGATGCCTTGCACGGCTCGACCGACGATCAGGACGCCGAGTCCGGGCGCCACCGCCGCGATCAGTGAACCGCCCGCGAATACGGCGAGTCCGGTCAGGAAGATCCGGCGCCGCCCGAGCTGATCGGCGACCTTCCCGGATACGACGAGTAGCGAACCGAAGAAGATGTTGTACGTCGTGATTATCCACGATGCGTCGGCACGGCTGATGTCGAACTCAGCGAGGATGTCGGGAAAGGCGACGTTGACGATCGACAGGTCGAGCGTTGTGAGGAACAGTGCGAGAGAACAAACGGTGAACGTCACCCACGGTGATCGAGAGAAACCTCCGCGGAGGTTCTGCTGCACAGTGTCTGACATCAGCCAAGTTGAGCACAGCTTTATCCAACTGTCAACCTACGAATTCCCAACAAGAAACACCGGAATCCATGTGCTGCGCATAGACTTCCGGCTGTGGCCAAGCGGAGCTATTCGCAGTACTGCGGGCTCGCAGCAGCGCTCGACGTGATCGGTGAGCGCTGGGCGTTACTCATCGTTCGCGACCTCGTACCCGGGCCACGCCGGTTCACCGACCTGTTCGAGGGACTGCCCGGGATCTCCACCGACCTCCTCACCGAGCGCCTGCGATCACTCGAGAGCGCGGGCGCCGTACGCCGACGTGAGGTCCGCAGCCCGGTGCCGGCACAGCTCTACCAACTCACCGATCGGGGTCTCGAACTCGCCCGGCTGGCAGGTCAACTCGCCAGGTGGGGAGCACCCCTGCTGCCTGACCTCGCCGACGCCGGCGACCGCGTCCTCAACGCTCGTTGGACTCTGCAGTCGCGCGCGAGCCGTTACCACGGTGGTCTCCCGGACGGCGACGTCCACTTCCTGATCGATGGCACCGACGAACTCACGCTGTCGTTGACGGGAGACGTCGCCCGACTTCGCTATGGGCACAGCGAGTCCCCGCCACTGCTCGCGTTGGAAGGAACATCGCACGCCGTTGTCACACTGTTGTCCGAGGCTGGCGAAATCAATCCGCTTTTGCCGGGCCTAGCTGTCGACGGGCAGACCGAACTGCTCGGCCCACTCGTCGCCGCCCTTCGGGGCTGACGAAGGACGTCCGAATCAGCACGGTGTCACGACCGGGAGATTGCGTATCGGGTGATTTCGAACGCCGACGGTTCGGTTCCGCTGCACACCTCGTCGCGAAACTCTCGATAGGGCGTGGGAACGGTGTCATCCTCTCAGGTCGCTCTCCCCGGCAAGCCAACAGAGATGTCACCTCAACGTGCGGCAGTCTCGCCTCCGTCCTTCCCGATGGGGAGCTCGAGCGTTTCGTCAAGCTGGGCTGAGTGGACGGAGAGAGTCCGAGCGTGGGTTGTGCTGTGGCCTCGATAGTGCGCGCTCCCAGGTATGCCGATGTGGCACGGTCTTAGTCTCTGCGCGCTTCGGCAGCCTTGTGCTCGCTCGCTGGCTGTGGGGTGCTCTGGTACGTGATTCCACCAGACCGGTAGCGTTCGTATCCGATGGCAAGTTGCAATCCAAGTTGCCATCCACGGCCCCCGTAGCTCAGTGGATAGAGCAACGGTTTCCTAAACCGCAGGTCGCAGGTTCGAGTCCTGCCGGGGGCGCCACATGGGTAAGTTGCGAATATGGGACAGCCCGAGTCGGAGACTCTCGTCATCCAGCATTGGATCGCAGCCACGCCGGAACAGGTGTGGCACGCGTGGACCACGCCGGAGTTGTTCCACCAGTTCTTCAGCCCGGACGGCCTGCACATCCCGTTGGAATCCGTGGTGATCGAGCCTTGGGCCGGTGGACGTTTCGAATGCACGATGGTGTTCGACGAAACTGGTCAGGCCAACGAGAACAAGGGCGTTCTGACCGAGGTCGAGGCACCGCATCGGATTGTGGGGGAGGAGCCGTCCATCGGCTTCCGGTCGGTACAGACCTTCACCGCCGATGGGGATGGCACCTTGATCAGAGTTGAGCAGTCAGGGCTGCCCGCCGAGTTGATCGGTAACGCTGAGGTGCACGCGGCATTTCGGTCGAGTTATCGCAAACTCGGTCGACTTCTCGGCGTTGCCACAGAGGAACGTGAGTGTTGCTGACATTCTGCGGTCAACTGCCGGCGAGATCACTCTCGGGCAGCGACCAGGTTGCCGATCCGGTTGGACCAAGCACATAGGCCGTCACGGAGTACTCGTCGGCTGGTTCCGACCGACGATCGGTGCATGAGACGACACCGTTCGTGATGACTGGGATGCCGCCGCCCTGACAGGTGGACTCGACCGTGCCGTCGCGATGGCGCGTCACGATGTACCGAACCTCTGCACCGCTTGAGATCGTGACCCCAGACCAGGTGAGCTGGTTGTTGCGACCACGGCGCTCGACGGTTGGTGTGGGTGACACCGATGTGTCGAAGGCTGCAGCTGAGATCGTCGCCGTCGCCGGCGGTGCTGACCCTACGAACAGCGCGTTCGGCAGGATCAGCACCGATGCAGCGATCAACCCCAGATGATCGACTCGCACACCCTGCCCGCAACGCATGCGCCAATG